>CAUJEJ010000079.1 GCA_963169255.1 Actinomycetota bacterium
TTACTGGCCAGCGGCACAGGGACTAACCCGTTCTACAACCCGAATGACATCGCGGTGGGTATCGCGAGTCAGCAAGCACAGGGGCTCGTGGCCAACGGGACGATCTCGAATCTCGCCTGCTTCGCCACAATTCCGGGGCTCCACACGGAGATCCCCTCGTCGTTGCTCGACACCGGTCAAGACGTCGACCTCATCAACTCGTATGGGAGTTCGGGTCAGGCAGTCACCACGAATCCGATGACGATCACCAACGTCACCAATGTGCTGAACGGCGCGCCTCCCGCGGGTGCATGCCCGTCGGCGAACTACGAGCAGTCGGGGGAGTACGCACCCGGACAGTTCGGTTCGTGGCCAGACAACTAACAGTTGGCTAGGAGGATTGGGAACCGGTAGCTGCTGGTTGCATCTGCTTGAGGGCGCCGATTCCGACGCCGCCAACCACGATGAGCGCGATGCCGACGATCGTGGTCGTGCCGTCAGTGATGAGGCCTGCGATACCGGTAATCAAGATGTACGCAGGAACCCAGGCGATGAGCCCGATCGGCGAGACGTCGGGTTCGCCTTGGGCCTTCGCGGATGCGTGATCGGGCCAGTAGGCGGTGAACGCAATCGCGAAGACCAACGCGGCGATCTGCAACACCCAGCCGGTCCAGAAGTTGTTGGAGTCGCCCAACACGAAGTCGCCGATGAAGCCCATCAGTGATTGCCAGGCAAACGCCCCGGCCCACACCCAACTGATGGTGTAGTTGATCCGCAGGAAGATCGGTGAATCCCAGTACGCCGGATCGGTCTCTTCCTTCGCGTACTGCAAGGTGAAGGGCTGGCGTACCAAGATGGTGATCACCACGAATGCAAACAGGGCGATGTTGGTGATCTCGCCGGCCCATGTCTCAAGCCACGTGATCGTGCTCGCGCTGGCGAGGATTCCGACGATGGCAAAACCGGCGAAGAAGATCAGATCAAAGATCTCCATCAACTTGAACGTTCCGCCGCCACGGCGACTCAGAATGAACGTGATCAACGACAGTGCAAATGCGCACAGTACCGCGATCTCGAACGTGCCAGGGCCGCTGAAGACACCCATGACGATCCAGGGTGCGATCCCAGAGAACGGCGACTTGATGTAGGCGTCTGCCAACTTCATGGCGGCACTTTTCGGGGGCTTAGCTGCGGTTGGTTGCTCAGTCATCGCGGCATCCTTCGGTGCGCCGACGTGCTCAGGGCACCGAACGAGACGTCGTGGATTTTTGTCCTGCAATGATCGTGCCGCTCGTGGGCGGAAGTGTCGCGCCGAGGTCACGCACATGGCAGGATGCGTGAGGTACTACACCCTCGCAAAATCAATCAGGTGGTATCGATGGCAACTCTTCCTCCGCCCGTGGACGTCAACTCGAATCCGTACCTCACAGGGTGTTTCGAGGCGGTGACGAATGAAGGTGTCTGGCCGAACCTGACAGCGACCACCGGTGAGTTGCCAGCAGACATCGTCGGGACGTATATCCGCAACGGACCCAACCCGCGGTTCACCCCGATCGGCTCCTACGTGTACCCGGTTGATGGCGACGGGATGGTCCACGCGATCACCTTGAGCGACGGCGTTGCTGTCTACCGCAACAAGTTCGTTCGCACTCCGATGCTTAAGCGCGAAGAGGAAGTCGGTCACGCGTTGTGGGGCGGGATCATGTCTGGCGTCGTGCCAGGCGAAGAGGAAGCCGGGCCCGCACTCGCGAACCAATGGAAGGACCTGCCGGACATCAACGTTGTGCGTCATCACGGCAAGCTGATTGCACTCGCAGAGATGTCGCGTTCGTATTCACTTGGCGACAAGCTCGAGACGCTTGACCCGGTGACCTATGGCGGCGTGTTTGCCCAAGGCACATGCGCGCATCCCAAGGTTGACCCGGTGACGGGGGAGATGATCGTCTTCACGTATGGCCTTGAGGCGCCGTTCCTCACCTGGGCAGTCATCGGAGCTGATGGTCAGGTGACGAGTGGTCCTCACGCGGTTGATACGCCAAAGAGCTGCATGATTCATGACTTCGCAATCACCGCAACGTCGATTGTTTTGGTCGTAAACCCGCTGATCTTCGACCTTGAGGCAGCGATGTCGGGCGGTTCTCTACTGAGCTGGAAGCCCGAACTTGGCTGCCGCATCGCGGTGATTTCGCGGAAGACGGGTGCCGTCACGTGGCATCAGGGTGACGCCTTCTGGACGTGGCACTTTGCCAACGCCCACGACGTCGACGGTGGCCTCGTCGTCGATGCGGTCGTATGGGATCGGCCAGGATTCGGCGAACACGATGACCACACGCCGTCGAAGGGAACATTTAGCAGGCTGACGCTGCCCCGCACCTCAGATGCGATCAACCATCAGATCCTTGTTGACCGTCCGATGGAGTTCCCGCGCATCGACGACCGGCTCATCGGGCAGGTCCACCACCAGGTCGCAGTCGGTGCACGCACCGGCCGCGAGGTTCCGCCAGGGGAGTTCGATGCGGTTCTCACCATCAATCCTGAGAGCGGGTCCGTGACGGCGTTTGACGCAGGGACGTTGTCAGTAGGCGAGCCGTGTTTTGTCCCGTCTTCGGACGGCAGCACAGGTGGGTACTACGTCACGTATGCAACCGATCGCACCACGATGCGAAGCTCGTTTGTGGTGCTGGCTGCCGACGATGTTGCAGCAGGTCCAGTGGCAACGATCGAGTTGCCGGTCCGGGTTCCACTTGGACTACACGGGGCTTGGCTCCCGATCTAGTTCGCAACGTAGGGCGTGTCGAGACTCACCTTCGAAGGGGTGGCATCGAAGCACGTGAAGAGTGGGTAGCGTCGCTGACCTCGACTATGCTCAACCGACGCTGACCCGGGAGTTCTGATGACCAAGATTGTTGCTATCCACTCCTTTCGTGGTGGGACGGGTAAGTCGAACGTGACCGCGAACCTCGCAGGTCAACTCGCGGCGGCAGGTAAGCGAGTCTGCGTGATCGACACAGACATCCAGTCGCCAGGCATCCACGTCCTCTTCGGCTTCGTCGACGGTGACCTCCCCGCACATACGTTGAATGAGTTCCTCAATGAGACTGCGCCGATCAGTGAGGTCACCATCGACGTGACGTCGCGGTTGCCGCACGCGGTTCCTGGCAGTGTCGAACTTGTTGCTTCCTCGATTGCCCCGGCGGACATCTCCGACATCTTGCGGAACGGGTACGACGTTGAGCGACTCAACGACGCCCTCGTGCGCCTCGGATCATCGCGGAACTTGGACTACTTGCTCATTGATACCCATCCGGGGCTGAACGAGGAAACCTTGCTCACCACCGCGATTTGCGATGTGCTGATCGTGATCATGCGTCCGGATAATCAGGACTATCAAGGCACTGCCGTCACCCTCGACGTCGCCGCTCGCCTCGGCGTTCCCGAGCGGCTCATCGTGGTGAACAAGGTGTACGAAGCGATCGAGCCTGCCGTTGTTGCGGCACGGGTGGAACAGGCGTACGGGCTACCGGTGGCAGCAGC
Source organism: Actinomycetota bacterium (assembly GCA_963169255.1). Taxonomy (GTDB): domain Bacteria; phylum Actinomycetota; class Actinomycetes; order S36-B12; family UBA10799; genus UBA10799. The sequence continues at coordinate 3,514 of CAUJEJ010000079.1, forward strand.
CTTACCGTTGGCACAAACAGTCGCCAGCAATGCGTCTTCAGGGCTCTTCTCGTTGACGGCACCCGAACACAACTGGTCTGCCGGAATTCGGCAGCTCACCGAGAAGCTTCTCAAGGTCTGACGGTCAGACTGTGAAGCTCAGCGTCCGCTACATCGTTGCGTTCGTGAGCCTTGTGATGATCGCGTGCGTGACCGTCGCGGTCAGCGTGGTCGTGAGCAACCTCGGGCACCAAGCGACGATCTTGCAACAGCATGGGGTTGTGTTTGCGAACCTCGTTTCCGAACTCGCAGAGGACGACCCGAACCTCAATCTTGAGACCGTCATCAACGACCGTAGCCAGGTCTACGGCGCGGCGCT
>CAUJEJ010000080.1 GCA_963169255.1 Actinomycetota bacterium
GGAGAGCAAGTCAAGAAGCAAACTTTCACCACTTCGTACATTCCGGCCGCGCAGGTGACCTGCGTCAAGGAGCCCACGAAGCCGAAACCTGCAAGCGCAACCCCAGGACCTGCCCGCTAGTTGTAGGTTCGTGCGACATAAGCCCCAACCACCCGCAGCAGTTTCCCCATAGCCGTGGGCCGGGCGTGTGTGGCATGCTCAGCCGTTAGATACTTGCACCACAATTCCCACCGGCGCCGAAACCACGACGCGCAGACACGCTAAGGACAAGGAGCGTCCACAGTGACGTACACGATCGCCCTGCCATGTGTTGACCTCAAGGACAAAGCCTGCATCGAGGAATGTCCGGTTGATTGCATCTACGAAGGCGAACGGATGCTCTACATCCACCCCGACGAGTGCGTGGACTGTGGCGCCTGCGAGCCAGTCTGCCCAGTCGAGGCGATCTTCTACGAAGACGATGTGCCCGAGGAGTGGAAGGACTACACCCCAGCGAACGCTGAGTTCTTCAATGACCTTGGATCGCCCGGTGGTGCGGCCAAGCTCGGACTCATCGAGAAGGACGTCCCCCTGGTGACCGCCTTGCCTCCACAGGAACACGACGAGTAGAACCCGCCCGATCCGTTGGCTCCCGGCCGTTTCTCCAAGATCGAGCTTCCAGATTTCCCGTGGGACCGTTTGGTTCCGATTCGTGCCGCCGCAGGCCAAGTGTCGGGCGGAATCTGCGACCTTTCAGTCGGCACTCCTGTGGACCCGGTGCCGGCGCTGATTCAGGATGCGCTCGCTAGCGCTGCGAACGCGCCGGGATACCCCACCACCCACGGGACGTCGCAACTTCGCGATTCGATCGCGCAGTGGCTTGTTCGCAGCCTGGGCGTCGACGGCGCCAATCCGGACGCGATCTTGCCCGCGATCGGGACGAAGGAACTGATCGCTGGACTACCGTCATTCCTGGGCGTAGCGCCTGGTGAGCAGGTTGTGATCCCGGAAACCGCGTACCCGACCTATGAAGTTGGGGCGCTGCTCGCACGGGCCGTGCCGGTTCGGGCTGATTCGTTGACGCAGTTGGGGCCAAGTACGCCGGCCATGCTGTGGTTGAACTCCCCGTCGAACCCGACCGGCAAGGTCCTCGGCGTCGATCATTTACGAAAAGTTGTCGAATGGGCAAGAGAACGCGGCGTGCTCGTAGTCAGCGACGAGTGCTACATCGAGCTTGGTTGGACGGATGAGCAACCAGTCTCCGTTTTGCATCCGTCGGTCTGCGGCGGATCTCACGAAGGCCTGCTCGCGGTTCATTCACTGTCGAAGCGATCGAACCTTGCGGGCTACCGATTCGGTTTCGTCACCGGGGACACTGGCATAGTCGCGGGCTTGCTTGAGGTGCGCAAACACTCGGGGTTCATGGTTCCGATGCCAGTGCAAACGGCCGCCGCAGTGGCGTACGCGGACGACTCGCATGTGAGCGCACAGAAGGAGACCTACCGCGCCCGCCGCGACGTCCTGTCCGCGGCGCTGCTTAGCGCGGGCTTCCGAATCGACGAATCGGCCGCAGGTCTGTACCTCTGGGCTACGCGAGGTGAACCCTGCATGGACACCGTCGCATGGTTGGCAGCCCGAGGAATCCTGGTAGCTCCGGGCGACTTCTACGGCCCGGCTGGGGCTCAACACGTGCGTGTCGCGCTCACCGCGACGGACGAACGCATCCATACGGCGGCGTCCCGGCTGCTAGCGCAGTAGCCACCCGCTAACGTAGCGAGGCGTGAGCGCATCTGAAGACACGACCGCATCCACCGACTCCGCGAGCTGGCGATACTCCGGCGGCGAATTGGAACTACCTCGAGTCACTGCGACTCAGGGAGAAGACGGTCACAACATCGGCAAGCTACTCGCCACGACAGGCACTGTCACCCTCGACCACGGATTCGTCAATACCGCGTCGTGCACGTCGACGATCACCTACATCGACGGAGATGCCGGGATCCTGCGCTACCGCGGGTACCCGATCGAGCAGCTCGCGGCGAACTCGAGCTTCGTCGAGGTTTCGTACCTGCTGATCTACGGTGCGCTCCCAACGGCCAGTGAACTTGCGGCGTTCGAATCGAAGCTCCGTATCCATACCCTGCTCCACGAGGACCTGAAGAACTTCTTCGATGGTTTTCCATCCGATGCGCACCCGATGCCGGTGTTGTCGAGCGCAGTCAGCGCGCTCTCGACGTTCTACCAAGACTCGCTCGATCCATTCGATCAAGATCAGGTCGATATCTCAACGATCCGCCTCCTGGCGAAGGTGCCAACGATCGCTGCGTACGCGCTACGCAAGTCGTTGGGGCAGCCGCTGCTGTATCCCGACAACGACCATGGCCTCGTTGACGGATTCCTGCGGATGACCTTCGGCTGGCCTGCGGAGCCCTACGAGGTCGACCCCGCGATCACCAAGGCGCTCGACATGTTGCTCGTCCTGCACGCCGACCACGAGCAGAACTGTTCAACCTCGACTGTGCGCATGGTCGGTTCGTCCCACGCGAATCTCTTCGCATCTGTCTCGGCAGGAATCAACGCACTGTTCGGCCCACTGCACGGCGGAGCAAACCAGGCAGTGCTTGAGATGCTCCAGCAGATTCACGAATCCGGCGACAGCGTCGATACGTTCATTGAGCGGGTCAAGAATCGTGAAGATGGTGTGAAGCTCATGGGCTTCGGCCATCGCGTCTACAAGAATTACGATCCGCGCGCCAAGCTCGTCAAAGCCGCGACGGATGACGTCTTCAAGGTGCTCAACGTCGACGATCCGCTCTTCGACATTGCTCGCCGACTCGAAGAAGTTGCGTTGTCCGACGATTTCTTCATCGAACGCAAGCTCTACCCGAACGTCGACTTCTACACGGGCTTGACCTACAAAGCGATGGGTTTCCCAGTCAAGATGTTCACCGTCTTGTTCGCCCTCGGGCGCCTGCCAGGCTGGATCGCTCAGTGGCGCGAAATGATCAACGACCCGGAAACCAAAATTGGTCGCCCGAGGCAGGTCTACCAGGGGAGTCCCGAGCGAAACTACCTACCAATTGATGAGCGCTAGCGCCTGCACCATCGAAAAACCACTCGCGCGCTTTGTTCGATGAGCAACGTGGCTGTAACTCGACAAACATAGCCCGGTAACCCGAGTGGGCCATTCTTGGCGAATGAAGCATGGCTTGCCGTTGGGAGACCACGACTACGCGGATTGGGCGGTGAACGACATCAGCAATCCGACCGATGGGCCGGTGGGTGGCGCGACGGAAGAGGCGCCGCCCGTCAAATACGAACCGACTCCTGGCGCGTACGACGAGATGTACGACTCGCAAGGAAACCCGCGAGAAGGTCTCGAACCCCTCGATAGGGCGCTGCGGGGCCTCGGTGATGACGGTCTGCGCGACCGAGGTCGGCTGCGTGACGCTCACCTTTCTGCGCAGGGGATCACCTTCACATTGTCGGGCCGTGAGCGCCCGCTTCCAATGGACCTCATCCCGCGGGTTGTTTCTGCAGCGGAGTGGCGTGTGGTCAGCGAAGGTGTTGCCCAGCGAATCCGCGCACTCGAAGCGTTCCTTGCCGACGTGTATGACCGTGGCGACATCATGCGCGACGGAATCGTTCCGAAGTCGTTGGTCACCAGTTCGAGTCACTACCACCGTCAGGCGCACGGAATCGTCCCGCCAAACGGCGTTCGGATTCACGTCGCTGGAGTCGACCTCGTGCGTGACGAGGTGGGGAAATTCCACGTCCTAGAAGACAATCTGCGTTCGCCCTCTGGTGTTTCGTACGTCCTGGAGAACCGTCGCACGCTCGCCCACGTTGTCCCCGAGGTGTTCGCGGGCTACCGAGTCAGCCCGGTCACCGAGTATCCGGAACGGCTCTACCGCGCACTCGCGGCTGCCGCGCCACGTGACGTGCACGATCCGACTGTTGTGGTGCTGACCCCAGGGGTGTACAACTCCGCGCACTTTGAGCATGCGTTCTTGGCGCGCCGAATGGGCGCCGAACTAGTCGAAGGTCGGGACTTGTTCTGCCGGGGTGGCTTCGTCTACATGCGCACCACTCAAGGGCCCCAACCAGTCCACGTGATCTACCGCCGCCTCGACGACGAGTACCTCGATCCGGTGCAATTCCGGGGCGACAGTGTGTTGGGCGTTCCTGGTCTACTCAACGCCGCTCGTGCTGGAGCGGTCACCATCGCCAACGGCGTGGGCAACGGGGTCGCAGACGACAAAGCGCTGTACCCGTACGTCCCGAAGATCATTGAGTACTACTTGGGGGAGAAGGCCATCCTCCACAATGTGGCCACCCATGACCTGACTGATCCGGACGTACGTGCCCATGTGCTCGAACGCCTCGACAAGATGGTGATCAAGCCCGTCGATGGCTCCGGCGGCTACGGACTCGTGATCGGCCCCAAAGCAACGGAAGCAGAACTTGAAGAAGTTGCGGCCGCGATCATCGCGGACCCGCGGTCCTGGATCGCGCAACCAGTCGTCACGTTGTCGACCTCGCCGACGGTCGGAACCGGTGGCGCTGTGCAGCCTCGTCACCTCGACCTGCGCCCGTTCGCTGTCAACGACGGGAAGAAGATCTGGGTCCTTCCCGGCGGGCTCACTCGGGTTGCGATGAACGCGGGCAGCCTTGTCGTCAACTCCAGTCAAGGTGGTGGATCGAAGGACACCTGGGTCTTGGCCGGAACCGGCGAAGAAGAGGACGGTGCATCGTTGAGTGCCGAGGCAGTCCTTGAAGCCCGTCGACTCAATCGCGGCTTGCCTACCGGCGGACCGATTACGCCCCGTGTCTCGCTGCCCCACACCCATGAGGCACGTATGCGCCAGCAGGAGGAGCAGCAGCAACAGCAGGCGACCGATGAGGTTGTGCCCGATGTGACGCCGGTTGAGGCGCCACAAGCGTCGGAGGCATCATGCTGAGCCGCCTTGCCGAGAGCTTCTACTGGATCGGCCGATACATCGAGCGTGCCGAGGCAACGACGCGCTTGCTAACTGAACACCACCAACTGCTCGTTGAAGACACCCGCGTGCTGCCGACTGATGGCTGCCGAGTCCTCCTTGACGCGTTGAGCCTCGGGGAAGGCGAAGACAATCAGATCAGCACCCCGCATGGGCTAGTGCGCGCAGTGCTCGGGGCGCCGAGTGACCCGGGAACCATCGCCGGATCGGCGACCGCGGCTCGTGAGAATGCGAGGGCGATTCGTGACGCACTCTCCGGAGACGTGTTCGAGGCGCTCAACAGCGTGCATTTGAGGCTGTCGGCAGCGACTGCCAGCGGTGTGGAACCCGTCAGTCCCGGTGTGTTGCTGAACGGCGTGTTGGAACGTCTCGCTGTCGTCGCGGGTGTGTTGGATTGGACGAGCCCACGTGACGAAGCGTGGGTATTCATGCGGCTTGGTCGCGCTCTTGAGCGGATCGATATGACTGCTCGGCTGCTCAAGGTCCGCCACGACCTGTTGTGGCCAGAGAGCGGCCCGGCAACGGCGCTGCGATCTGCGGGCGGGCTGCATGCGTTCTTGCGTGGCCGTCACCCGCTGACTGGCGATCAGGTTCGGTCGTTCTTGGTCCTTGACCCAACGTTCCCACGTTCGATGCTCGGCTGTGCGGTTGCTGCTGAGCAAGCGGCGCGTGAACTTGAAGCGATGGGTTCAGTCAGTTCACACGGTGGCATTCTTCGCACGGTTGGACTCCTGCGAAGCGAACTTGAGTTTGTTCCGGCCGAACCAGAACCAGAGATCGTGGATCGCCTCGCCGACTACGGCCTGGTAAGCGCGCACGAGGCTGGCGCGGAAGTCCGCAATTCGTTCTTCGAACAGATTGGCACTGTCGTATGGAGCCATTGAGAAGCCTCGTAGTGTCGACCCACCCGCGGGGGATCGCATGAGTTGGCGGCTAGAGGTCACACACCACACTGGCCTTCGTTATTCCTCCCCGGTGGGAGTCTCGTTCAACGAGGCACGGATGACCCCGGCAGACAACGGCGGGCAGTTGCTGATTACCCACGAACTCAGTGTCAGTCCCGGTGCCCGCGTGATCGGCTACACGGACTACTGGGGCACGCTCGTGGAGGCATTTGATGTGCACGAGCCTCACACGACTCTTGAGGTCGTCTCCCATAGCGTCGTTGACACACCGCCCGCGCAGGTTCGTCCTGACGGGTTGAGCTGGGATTCCATTGCCGGCTCAGCGATTCGCGATACCTGGTGTGAATACCTGCGGACCTCTGACTACGTTGACAACGCACTTGTTGATTCGCTACGGATCGACGTGGTGGAGCGGCTACGTGCTCAGGCAACACCCCGGCTGGCAATCGATCAAGCGATGGCGGACGTACAGAGTCGGATCCAATACGCGAGTGGCACGACGTCGGTTTACACCACTGCGCGGCAAGCCTGGGAGGCCGGAACGGGCGTCTGTCAGGACTTCACCCACGCCATGCTCTCGCTCCTGCGAGCGGTGGGCATTCCCGCTCGCTACGTCAGCGGCTACCTCTACCCGAAGGAAGGCGAAATCGGTGAGAGCGTGACTGGTGAGAGCCATGCCTGGGTCGAAGCCTGGGATGGCGGTTGGTGGGCATGCGATCCGACGAATGGCTCTGAGGTGGGCGAGCGGCACACCGCGGTAGCGCGGGGTCGTGACTATTCCGATGTGAGCCCCCTGAAAGGCATCTACTCGGGTGGTATCTCCGAGGACCTAGGTGTCGAGGTCTCTTTGACCCGCCTGCCCCGCTAACTCCTGCTGCACAGGCGTTTAGTGAACATACCCGCCTCGCCGGGCGTGCTCACCAGACAGTGGCCGATACTCGGGGGATGGGTCAGGGAGTGGAAGTTGGCGGCGGAAAGTGGGGTGCCGCGCGGGTTATCTTCGTTGGCGCGGTCGCCGTCGTTGTGGTGATTGTGGGGGCGATGATCGTGGTTCGTGCGACGTCGAATCCAGCCTCAGTGCCCGCTGCTCCAACAAGTCCGCCCGCGTCGCCAACCAACGCGACCTACACCAGCGTCGACGACATGCGCTCGCACGACCCGTTCTTCGTCGCGCATCGGGGTGGTTCGGCGCAGTGGCCAGAAATGAGCATGGTCGCTTACACGGAGGCAGCGAGGCTTGGTGTTGGCGCCCTCGAGGTCAGCGTGGCCAGAACGAAGGATGGCGTCTTCTTCGGCCTCCATGACCAGACGTTGGATAGAACGTCGGAGGTCACAGGAAACATCGACCCCGCCACGCTGACGTGGGCTGAACTGA
>CAUJEJ010000081.1 GCA_963169255.1 Actinomycetota bacterium
GAGCCAGGTGCCTATCTGCCGCGGAACCAATTGAACGATCTCACCAGTCACCGCGGCATCGATCTCTACGCGTCCGGCCTCGGCGGTTTCCAGGATCATGAGTGGCGTTCCGCGCGTAACTTCCTGGCCGCGTTCCACCTCGATCGACTCAATTCGACCGGCAACCGGGTTGCGGACTGCGACGAGCCCGTTCTCCGGCAGGATTGCGCCACGACCGACCACAACCTGCGGTGCCGAACCAAACACGCCCCACGCGATACCCGCCAAAATGACAGCGACCAAAGCCAAGAGGGCTAGCCAAATTCGCACAGACGTCGTGCGCAGGCGGTTGTCCAACTGCTTGCCAGCATCAAGCTCAGCAGTTGCTTCTGGTCGGTACATCGGTGGCGTGAGCGACATGACTTCCTTTCCCATTGGGTTGGTGTGCGGGGTGATCCTTCAGCGCTATCCCAGTGGGGACGACACCTCCGGACAAACCTCGCTGCGCAGTAATGCGTAGCCAACACCGGCAAGTCCTTCGCCCAGGGTCAAGGTGTGTTTGTTCTGCGAGGTTGGTGCGACCAACCGCAGGTTATCGAGTTCGCAGAGCTCGCTCACAAGGCTGGAGATCTTGGGATGTCCGAGCGTCGTGGCGACGTCGAGGATTCCCGCCAATCCACGCGTCAACCCGTGGTCAGGCACTCGCTCGCGCGCATCGTCCAGCGCACCAATCCAACGCTCGGAGTCGCCCTGATCGGCGACTGAGGCTGGCAGGTCGATACCGGCCTCCTTCATCCGTTGAGACGCCCACACGATTCCGGTGGTGCCACTAGACCAACCTCCGGCGGACTCGCGCAGCGTCAGTCCACTCGCGAGTTGTTGCGCGAGGTCGTAGGCATCGCGGTGCGTGCCGGAGACTCTGGCAAGCGCGAAGCAGAGCCCAGCGGTGCCCGTTGCTGCTCCCATCCGCACACCACCGGCGAATGAGGTCACGGCGTCGGCATCTCGCATCAAGTCTGCTGTCCTCGCGACCAAAGCCTCGAGCGATTGGTTCGACACTGCGAGGGAGCCAGCGAACGCCGGGCTAACCCTCGACGTCGCGTGTTGCAGGCGACACAGTCCGACCAAACTCCCGGCGAGACCTCCAGCGAAGTCAACGCGCTCAACCCGCGGAGTCGCGGCAGGAACGACCATCGCGGTGATCCCTCGCGCCACCTCGAGTAGCTCCTGGTCGCGCCAGAGTTCCGAGAGTTCCGAGAGCCCCCAGATCACCCCGCCAAGCCCGTCGGCAAAGCCGAGGTCAGTGATCGCGCCGGTATCAGGTGAGGCACTGTCGTGTTGATTCGCAACAAGTCGAACGGCGTTCCACGCGGCACCGGCGGCGATTGGACGCAGGTCCGGACGGTCAAGTCGATGGGCAACTTGGGCGAGGAACAGCGCAATGCCCATCGAACCTTGCATGAGGCCAGGCCCAAGTGGAGTGAACACGGACTTGCGCCATTCTTGGTCGCGGTAGTGCGACATCCACGAGGCCGGGCGTTGTCCACCGATAGACGGTTCTGGTTCCGCGAGAATCGTCTGCGCCGCGATGGTGTCGGCGATGTCATTGATGACTTCACGCACTCGGGTGCCCGGAGTACGCATGGCGGCACTTCGGTCGCCCGCGGCGCGCCACGACACGTCGTCCTCAGCAAACGGCGTCGCCAAGCTTGCGCGGACGATCTCAATGCTCGCGTCGCGCGCTGATTCGAGCAGGCCAAGGCGCCGAAACGCGGCATCTCTGGGGGAATCAAAGAGCTTGACGCCCCCATGGCTCGTCGTTCGGGAACCTGCGTCCGCATGGAACATCGGCACGTCGAGGTCGATCATCGACGCGAGTTCAGCGCTGAGCAGTGTCGTGGACGCGTTGTCTGCGCTGCCAAGCCTCGCGCGCAGCCGCGTCGCACGCGTCTCGGCGTTGCGCAAGCACGGAGCGGCCGTGGACGCGTTAATCGCCGACGCGTAAAGCGACGTGTTCCGCGGGATCACTCGAACCTGCGTGCTCAGTACTTCATCAAGGGGTCCGCCCGCCGCGAGCCACTCATCGCGCCATTTGAAGATCGCATCGAGGGTTTCGGCGAAGCCGGCGGCAACCTGGTCGATGAAGTCGGCAGCGGGAACCACTTCGCCGTCGATGGTCGGCAGATTTGTGGCGGTCGCGGTGTCAAATAGGTACGTCGGTGACGCTTCGCTGTCAGCTTGCTGGCTCGCACCAGCGATCACTGAAGAATCAACAAGTTCCGGCTGACCGAGGCCACCAAGTTCGTACCCGAGCGCGGGTCCAAGGTTGACGCGTTGCCGGTAGATCTGCGCCCACCGCGGCAGTAGCCCCGGTGCGAGCACACTCGCCAGGAAGTACTCCGTCGCCGGTTCGCTGAACACCCCTGGCACGTTGCGGCATCGAGCGGGCAGCAGAGTTTCAGCATCGATGACGATTGGGGTGTCGCCAGCAGCGACGACGTTCTCTGTGTGCAGGTCGTTCATCCCGATTGCGTGCGCTAGCGCAAGGAGCATTCCTGCTCTGCGGTAGAAGCGCCCCACCGCAGCGAGGTCTACGCAATCGGCATGTTCGACGAAGTTCATGTAGCCGTAGCCATCGGCGACGAGGACTCCGGTCTTGCGCCACGTGCTATCACCGACAGCCTCAGCAGTTGCGGCCAGCAGCCGATCGAGGCGGACTTCCGGTTCCATCGGTCGAGGTTTGTAGACAAGTTTCTGCCCAGATTCCGCGGTCATGATGACGACGGTTTTGCCGCCGTTGTGGCGGTCGCCAGCGCCGGCCTGGATTCCAGCGAGCGGTTGCCGCCAGTGTTCGCCAAACTCTTCGACCAACTCCGTCTGGTGCGCAGCGAACCGAGCGTGAAACTCGATCGCGTTCGCCACACATCGTGCGGTCAACAGGTCGTATAGGCGAACCCCCTCGGGGTACTCGCGCTGGAACCTGACACCAAGATCGGCCAAGTAGGGCGCAAGTCGTGCACGCCCTTCCGAACTCGTCGGATCTGCGACGGCGATTCCCTTGATCATCAACGTCGCCGACAGATCGCGACTCAGCGAGCGAATTGCCATCGTTGCGACAGTCTGCACGAGGTGATCGATCCACTCATCGATCACGACATCGGTGACAACGTCATCGATGAGTGCTGTCCGCAGTTGGCTGCGCGTTTGCGCCAATTGGTCGGCGAAGGCAGCACGAATCATCCAATTGGCGAACTCGTCCACACTTCCTCCTCCCACAAGAACGCGAAACCCACGAAGGGGTTCGCTATTTCTTGGTCAGACCTTTGACGGTTTGGCCCGCCGTGTATCCGATCGCCAGTGAGCCCGCGGCACCTGCGGTGTAGCTCGCGACAACCGCCCACGCGGGCAAGCCGAACGCCATCAACGGGGTGAGTCCAGCCGCAGTGTCGGCGAGGACGTCTTCGTCAATTTCGGTGCCGTCAGGTAGCAGCGGCGGGATCGCGAGCACGATCTCTTCCGGTGTCGATTCCAGCACGCGGATTGAGATGTGGGAGGGGAGTTCCAGGCCCTCCTCGGCCAGCGCTGCTGCCGGATCGTTGAGTAGTGCCATCCGGAATTCGTGATCGGTGGCGGCTTTGATTTGCAGTTCGGTGTAGTCCATCAGTTCTCCTGCGGGGGGGGTGACTTATTTGGTGACGAGGTTGTGCGGCCGCTACTTGCTGGCTTTGCGGATCATCTCGCCGGCGGTGTGGCCAGCGACGAAGGATCCCGTTCCGGCGACGATGACGGACCCGACGATGTAGCCAGTCCATACCGCGCACAGTGGCGTGCTGCCTGCCGCGGTCTCGGCGAGGGCGTCTTCATCGAGTTCGAACTCTTCCTCGACGAATGGGGGGATGCTCAGCACGATCTCTTCCGGCGTTGACTCCAAGATGCGAACTGAGACGTTCTCGGGAACCTGCGCCCCTGCGGCAGTCAGCACCGATTTCGGATCAGCGACCAAGGCCGCCCGGAATTCAAGATCTGTGACTGCCTTGAGTTGTAGTTCGTTGTAGTCCATCGGGGGTTCTCCTTGCTGACGGCGAGGTGGCGATTTTGCTAACGGTGTCGCGGTCTAACCGAAAGCCTTCTTGACTGCCTGGCCGACCTTGGCACCGGCAACAAAGCTGCCACCGCCACCGATGAGTCCCGCACTGATCACAGCGGGCCAAATCATCGCCGTACTCAGCGGCGTGATCCCAGCGGCAGTGTCAGCCAGGACGTCCTCATCGATCTCCACACCTTCGGGAAGCTCCGGTGGGATGCACAGGATGAGCTCTTCGGCTGTTGACTCCACGATCCGAATGCCGACGTCGTCGGGCAAAGCGGCACCAGCCTCGACCAGAACCGCACGTGGGTCGGCGAGCAGTGCTGCGCGAAACTCCGGGTCGTTTGCCGCCCTTAGCTGTAGTTCACTGAAGTCCATCTGATCCCTCGTTCTTCGTGTGCGGGTTTGTGTTGCAGCGTTCGACGACCGTCGCCGGAGGCCAAGCTAGCCAAGATTGCGCTTTGCTTCCTTGCCGACGATGGTGCCTGCGACAAAACTCCACATTCCCGCAGCGATTGGCAAGGCGACGAGGAGTGGGTGGGTTCCAGCAGCCGCATCGGCGAGCGCGTCTTCGTCGACTTCGGTCCCCTCCGGAACAGCGGCCGGAATACTCATGACGATCTCTTCCGGGGTTGACTCGATCACGCGGACCGACATCCCGTCCGGAAGTTCGACACCGATCTTGGCCAACTCGCCAGCAGGGTCTGCCAACAGCCGGGCACGGAACTCTGGATCAGTTGCCGCTTTGAGCTGCAGTTCGTTGTAGTCCATCGTGAGGTCCTTTGTTTTGAGGGTAAGGAGCCTGGCTCTGGCTAGGCGGACTTGTAGCCGAGGTATGCGCCACCGCCGAACAGCAGCGCACACACGGTGCCCACTGCGCATGCCGGTGTGGATCCTGCGGCGGTTTCGATCAACGCGTCTTCGTCGATTTCGGTGCCTTCGGGCAGGACCGGCGGGATCGACAGGAGGATCTCGTCTGCTGTTGACTCCACGACGCGCACGCCGACACCCTCGGGCACCTCGACGCCTTCAGCAGCCAATGTGCCAGCCGGATCGGCGAGCAGCCGGGCGCGAAACTCTGCGTCAGTAGCTGCCTTCAGTTGCAATTCATTGAAATCCATTGTGATCTCCTGCTTTCTGTTGAACGACTTGGTTCGTTTGTGTTGGTGGGATAGGTGGGGCCACCGATTCGGGCAGGCGCTTGATGTAGATGCTTGCCTGCCAGGCATGGCCGAGTAAACCGCGGCGCTTGCGGGAACGATTGCGCACGCGCTTACGGGTGAATTCGGGCTACTTGAGCGCCTTGCCAGCGGTGTATCCACCCGCGAAGCTGCCTGCTCCGAGGCCGACCATTCCGGCGTAGATCAACGCGTACCAGCACGTTGGCGTCGATCCGCCCGAGACACTGGCGAGCGCGTCTTCATCGAGTTCGGCGTTGTCGGGCAACATCGGTGGGATCGTCAAGACGATTTCTTCGGGCGTCGATTCCACGAGGCGAACACTCACATCCGCGGGGAGTTTCACGCCCATCTCGGCGAGTGCCTTCGCAGGTTCGGCGAGGAGAGACGCGCGAAACTCAGCGTCAGTTGCCGCCTTCATTTGCAGTTCGTTGTAGTCCACTGTGTTTCCTTTGGTTGGGGTCTTGTTGATTGCCTTCGGTCGCTCGCTACCCGAAGTGGTGCTTGATTTCCTTACCGACGATGTAGCCGGAATACGCGGTGGCAGGCACGGAAATGACCGCGCCAACGGCGATCGCGACGCCGACCAAGCAGGCCGGGGTCGAGACGATTCCCCCCGTTGCATCCGCCAGGGCGTCTTCGTCGAGCGAAACACCGTCGGGGAGCATCGCCGGAATTGCGAGCACAATTTCCTCGGGGGTTGACTCCACCACCTTGACGCCAACTCCCTCGGGCAGCTGCGCGCCTTGTGCTTGCAGGATCGCCTTCGGGTCATCGATCAATTGCTGCCTGAATTCGACATCCGTCGCTGCCTTAAGTTGCAGCTCGTTGTAGTCCATCGGGGATCACACCTTTCACTTCCGGTTGAGACGTTTGCTTCGCTCTCAACTTGCCCGCTGAGACGCGCCCACAAAAGTCGACCGCGTGCGGGAACGATTGCGCTTACAACAGATGGGCGAATCACCACGAACCATCTAGGTCGCCAAGAACGCGGTAGAGGAGTGAGCCGACGGATGGTTGGGGCGACAGGGGGCGGCCAAATCCGTAGCCTGAACGCAACCCATTCGTCGGTGGAAGGCTTAGTTATGGCGCGCAACAAGATGTCGGTCGGAATCGTCTCGATCGCAGTGGCAGTCCCATTTGGATTGGGGCTCGCATCACCCGCGCAAGCCGCACCCGCCACCACCACGACGACGACCTTCGAGACCGTCGGCTTCCTGGCGACGTACACGGTTCCGGAAGGTGCCTCGACGATCAAATTTGAACTCGTCGGCGCCGGCGGTGGCGCGTGGGCGCCTAGCAGTCTTTTTTACGGAGGTTCAGGGTGTGCCGTCACATCAGCGGCATTGCCTGCGGTGGCTGGGGCGACTTACACAATTGCGGTCGGCGGTGGCGGGCTCGGCGCTGATGCGGAAAGTAGCAATGTGAGTGGCGGCGGCGGGGGATCCTCGTACGTCAAACTTGGTGATGACTTCGCATTCGTCGCCGGCGGCGGGGGTGGCGCAGGATTCGGTGTGGACGGCGGTGATGCCTGTGCAAACGATGATGGTGCGGGCGGCAACGGTGGTGGCGGAGCAGGCGGTGGCCGGGGCGCGTTGGGCGACCCGACGGGCACCGGCGGCGCAGGCGGCGAGGCCAGTCCGGCGATCGGTGGCGATGGCGGTAGCGGGCCTACCGGCGTTGGCGGCACGCCAACGGGCGGCGGCGGCGAAGGTGCCGGCGGAGGTGGCAGCGGCAGCGGTGCAGGCGGTGTAGCCGAAGCCACCAAGGGATCTTCTGGCGGCAGCGGGGGCGGAGCCGGGGGCGCGACGAGTACCGCCGGACGCGGTGGCGGCGGCGCTGGCTGGGGTGGCGGCGGTGGCGGCGGCAACAGTGGCGGTGGCGGAGCCGGTGGATCGAAGGGCCCAAGCGGAACGACGTTTGAAGTCGAAGGCAACGGCGGCGCGCGGGCCGGCGGAAGCGGGCCGGCGAATGGCGGCGCTGGTTCAGTCGTCGTCACGGTGGTTGACGCCGCGACTGGAATTCACGTGTACTGCCCGACCGGATCTTGTGCGGGCGTCGACATGGCGGGCGCAGATCTCAACGGTCAAGACCTCAGCGGAATCGACTTCTCGGGTGCAAACCTGACCGGTGCGAACCTGTCTGGCGCGACCCTTACCGGCGCGAACTTCACCGACGCGAACCTGACGGACGCGAACCTGAAGCAAGCCATCGGATTGGGTTCAACGACGAGGTTCACGAATTCGGTCCAGACTTCGGCTCGACTTGGCTGCGCAAACTTCTCCGGCGCTGATTTCGTTGGCGCCAAACTTACGCGCGCGAAGCTGCAAGGCTCAGGAGAGTGCGATTCGGCGACGAAGTCCCGCGGCGATATGGTCACGGTTCATCGTGGCGCGAACCTGTCGAACGCCAACCTCAACGGCGCGAAGCTCAATCGAGCCAACATGACCGGCGTGATCCTGAAGTCCGCGAAGCTCAAACGCGCAACGCTTGTGAAGGCGAAGCTCATTGGGGCGAAGGCTCAGACGTCGAATATGGCCGGTGCAAACCTCACGAGAGCGAACTTGTCCCGAGCAAACCTCAAGGGCGCGAACCTTAAGAACGCCACCCTCACCGGCACCAAAACAGCCGGGACGAAATTCTAGTCGACACGTCAGCGGTCGGTTGTCGCCCTTCGCGGGCAGCAACCGACCGCTGACGTGGTGTCAACTACTTCACGGAAGCCTTGGCTGCGGCCTTGTCGCGCTCGTTCTTGCTGATGGCCAGGACAGCGAATGCGGAGAGGGCATAGGCGATGCCGAGCAGACCGCGATGGCTGTAGTCGTCCATCGTGGAGTCATACGCGAGGAAGTACGCGGTGATCACCAGCGGGGCGATTGCGGCCACAAACGACAGGCCGTAGAACAGGCCGCTGACGGGGATTCCCTCTTGCTTGTCGCGGACCGCCTTACTCACACTCACACACCCAAATACCGAAAAGAGAAATCCGGTATAGAGGAAGTAGCGATCCGACGACTCGACGGGCGCGTACCAAACGGCGTACAGGAACGCGATCGCGCCGACCGCGAATGCGAACCACGAGGCGCCTTGGAAGGCCGCCGTCGGCGGCGGTGCGTGGCCAACGGTGGGCGCTGGCCGACGCACAGGCTGCATCGATGCGGGGTTCGGCGGTGTCGGACTCGCGGGCGGTGGGTAGACGCCGGGGTTCGTGGTCGGTGTGCTCATGGCGGTGTTCCTTTCGATTCGCCGCGACCTTCGGTGAGATCCGGCTATGGGTGGGCTATTCGACGGTGAAGAGGTCTCCGGGCTGGCAGTCGAGGACGTCGCAGATCGCTATCAAGGTTGAGAACCGGATCGCCTTGGCACGGTCGTTCTTCAGGACTGAGAGATTCACGTGACTCACGTCCACTTGGCGTGCGAGTTCGGCCAGCGTCATCCCGCGGTCAGCGAGCAATGTGTCGAGGTGGCAGTAGACGTCGCTCATTGACTAGACCAACCCTTCGACGTCAGCCTCGATACGTTGGCCGCGGCTGAACACCGATGCAAGTACGAGAACCAAGGCGGCCAGTAGCAACGGCAAGAGGGAGTAGTACGGCGTAACGACAATCGGTTCACGTGCGCCCACGAAGTTGTAGATCACAGTTGCGTTTGCCCAATTCAGCGTGTCTGCGCCGACGCTGCCGACCACGATGGCGGCGGCGATGGCGACCATTCGGTTCGAGTTGGCGGTAGCAAAGGGCTGCGCGTTGCCGATCCGCATGATGATGCCGGTGAGCAATCCGAAGATGACGGCCAAGCTGGCGGCCCACAGTGCGGTACCTGCTTCGGAGAGCAGTCGCATAGTCGCCGGGACCGGCTGCCCATCCGTGCCATTAGTCGCAGTCAACGTGACAGTAAGGCCATCGGAATCCGTCGGGGTAAGCGCTGCCTCACCGGGGATCCCGGGTAGTTGCCCGAGGTTCCGAGTGGCATCTTGTGCTGCCACTTGAACGGTCGCACTTGCCGAGTCCTGATTAAGCTGATGCAGCGGTAGCACGACTGCGGTTACGGCGAAGCCGAAGCTAATGACTGCCATCAACGCCGCGAGCGGCTGTGCGAGGAGCCGACTCCACACTCCATCAGTTTCAGCATTCATTGCGCTCTCCATATCGTTTTTCGATAACAACGATAAACGTTACTATCGAATATCGATATGCACAAGCCATTCACCGAATCGGCCTATCCGGTGCGACTGTGGAGTGCCCCAGGGTGGTGAACCAAGTGGTTCAACTTTGTTGTCAGCTGCGCGAATATCGGCGTTGCGATGGGCTTTCCGCTGGGTAATCACATCAACCAGCACTATCTACTCTGCTATGGACCGACAACTTCCCTATCGTGGGATTGACGTCACCCGGCCAGGGAAGGTACCCCGTGCTCTCACTCCTCAGGCGCGATCGCGACCGCACTCGTCGTCGGCTTAGTCAGCGCCAGCGTCGGTGTCCTCAGTGGATCCGCCGCGCAGGCCTCAACCCCCACCGCGGACTGGGGTGCACCCTCAACCCTGTCGGCTGATGGCCAAGATGCACAGGTGGCCTTCTCGGCGGACGGCACCCGAGCAGTTGCCGCGTGGTGGACGAATGGCACCGATCAGGTCGAGGTGAGCGCTGCAACTGTCAGCGGAAACGCGGCGACGTGGGGTACACCAGTGGTGGTATCGACAAGCGGCAGTGAGGCAACGAGTGCAGACATCGCGCTGTCAGCCGACGGAACGAAGTTCGTAGTCACATGGCAGGAACAGGTCGATGGCACTTCGCCATGGATCCCGATGTCGACCTCGGGCACTGTCAGCGGCACCACGCCAACTGTCGGCGCCACCCAGACGCTGGCATCAGCGACCAACGTCGACGATCCAGGTCGAACGCAGGCGCATATCTCCGCTGACGGCACAGCGGCTACCTACTTGTGGCGCAGCGAAGATGTCGTAAGCACCGCCTCGGCGACCGTCAACGGAACCACGCAGTCCATCGGCACCGTTAGCGACTTCGCCTCGGTCGGAACGTCGCTGGACGATCCGAACATCTCACTTGCGCTCTCGCGTGATGGATCCCGGGCGGTCGCGCTATGGGTTGACGGGGCCAACGACCCATTGGCGATGGTGGTGGCCTCTGGTTCGATCACGGGCAACACCGCAACGTGGAGCACTGGGACCGATCTGAACACCCAGCCTGCCGGTGACACATATCCCGACATCGAAATCTCCGACGATGGCACCCTCATCACCGCAGCCTGGAAGCAGCTCGGGTCGGATCAACAACTCATGGTGCCGGTCACGAAGTCGGCAACCTGGAATGGCTCAGTGTCGTGGGGTGATCTCACGCAGCTGACGCCCGACAGCGTCGAGATCGATGTCGTCACGCTCGGACTATCGGCGAGCGGGTTGCGCGCACTGATCGTGTACGAAGACCAGACCACCATCAGCGGTGACGGCACGGTGGCTTCGCGGTCGGCAAGCATCTCCGGATCGACCCAGACCTGGGGTTCGGAAGAGGCGCCGCCGGGCACTGGCGACATTGATGAAATGGATACCCAACTGTCAGCCGACGGCCGCGTCGCCGTGGTGGTCTGGGAGGGGAATCTCACCAACACACAATCGATCAATAGTGCGCCAGTGTCGGTGGATGGTCCGGAGCACACGTGGGGTGCCATCACCGAATTGACCCCAACCGGTGTCGGAGGGGTGTACCCGGAAATCGCGATCTCGCGTGGTGGCTGCAAGGCGACGACGTTCTGGTCAGCACGCACAAGCTCGACACCCGGTCCGGCAGTTGCGCGGTCAGCGACTCTGACCTGTATCCAACCGACCGCGACTGCGGTCTCGCCATCTTCTGGCCCGACTGCCGGTGGTACCGAGATCACTATCACCGGCAGTGGCTTCTACCCCGGCGCGACGGTGACACTGGGCGGCAAGGCATGCACCAACGTCCAGGTCGTGTCACCGACGAAAATAGCCTGCACGACACCGTCATCACCAAAAGGCGCGGTCGATGTTGTCGTGAGCAACGATGACGGTCAGTCGGCGACGCTGAGCAAGGCGTTCACCTACATCCCCACCACGAAGCTGAACGTCACAGCGATCTCAAAGAACAAGGAGATCCCGGTTCGCAAGCGCACCGCGGTCGTGAAGAAGGCGACGTCCAACGGCAAGAAGACCATCAAGGTCGTCTGCAAGGTCAAGGGCAAGAAGGTGACGGGCGCGCTCGGCCGTCAGGTCTGTGGCACGAGCGTGAACGCCACCACTGGTCGAGTAAGCCTCGCGCCACGTTGCCAGGTCAGCGCGACCGTGGTGATTACTGCGAAGAAGAAGGGCGCGTACGCGACGGACTGGCGCCGGACCTGGACGACTCGCTCCAACCGCGGCGACATTGCCTGGCTACCCAAGGCCTGCCTGAGTTAACCGCTCTCCACCATCCGGAACGGGTATCCCGCTACAGCAGAGCGGTCGACCGTAGCCCCTACAGGGCCTCGCTCGACCGCTCTGCTGTTTGGGGGATTCGGAAGGAGGTAGCCCAGCCTCTTGGGGACCGCACGGCGCGCGTGGTTAGGCGGTTTTCAGGAGGGTGTTGAGGTCGGCTTCGATGGTGGTGTAGCCGTTGTTGAGCGGGAGTGGGCGCGGTCGTGGTTGGCGGTGGATCATGCCGCGCGGGCTTTCCCATTCGATGAACGTGATGGTCGTGTCGTCATCGTCGCTGCCGCTGCCATAGCCACTTTGACTGCCACTTCCACTTCGACTGCCACTTCCGTAGCTTCTGCCGCTGCCACTAGGTTCGGCTGCACCGGCGTTGCTTGTTCGGTGTCTGTCGGGCGGTTTCACTATCCGTAGCTTCCAGCGGTTGTGGGTTTTCAACCGGTGGTGCCGTCGGCACAAGGTGATGAGGTTGTCGGCACTCGTTGACCCGCCGTCGGGGGTGCCGGTGAACGGTTCGACGTGGTCGATGTCGCACTGGTATCCAGCCCGCTGACAGGTCGGGAACTGACACACCCGGTCACGAGCCAGAATGTACTCACGCAAACCGGCCGATGGCGTGTAGGTCGTGGTCCCGTAGTCCAACAAATGCCCGGTCACAGGATCAGTGACCAGTCGGCGCCACTGCGAGTCAGTAGCCAGGCGCCGGGCGAGTTCGGCGGGGATCGGTCCGTAACCGATCAACTCGCCGGGGTTGTCCGCGAGCCCGAGCAACGTAGCCAGATCGATCACGATCTGGGTGTCAAGGCGCTTCTTGCCCTGCATTACCGGCAGGCCAGGATCATCAGCGGCCCGGTGCGCCCACGCCGTCAACGCATCCGCGCGCTTATGCGCCATCGTGCGGGTGTCCTTCACCCCGGTCGCTGTGGCAGCAGCAGTGGTGGTCGGCTTGCCAGTCAATGGGTCCGTGACAGACGCAACGCTGGTCGCGCACGACGGGGACACCGGTGCCCCTGCCCGCGCGCACGCGGTCAACGCGTTCCACACCGCGATCGCATCCGGCGCTGGCAGTGTCGCGGTGATCGTGGCCATCACCCCACCATCAAACGACATCTCCAGCTTTCGTCCCGCGAACTCATCAGTGATCTTCGCTTTCGGTTCGATCGGGAACAGTTTCGCGATCGCCGAACGCACACTGCGACGAGTTTGCCCTGGAGTTTGAACGCCCGCCTTGCCCAACGCGGCATCCTCAACCTGCGCGGCCTGACGGATCGACAACAGCTCACATTCATCGGACACCACCGCTGCCTGCCCGTAAGAACACACCCCGTCACGCAGCAGCCGGGCCGTTACCGGCAACTTGTAATGCAAATCCCGCGCCACCGCCATCCGCCGATGCGTCGCCACCCCTGACATACGTAACGCCACCGACAGCTCATCCTGCACGGCATCCTCGACCGCGAACATCGCCCGGTGGCCCTCACAATCGGTATCCGCCGGCTGCGGCCCGAACTCCGGGCCCGGCCCAGCTGCGGCCGCCAACGCGTTCGCACGCAACGCCTCAAACCAGCCCGCATGCCGCTCGAACTCCGCCACGAACTCCACCTGCGCTTGGGCATCCAACAACCACGGATCCACCAATGCCAGACGGGCAAACGACTCCACACCCGGCACCGAAACGGCACCAGGTGTGGCATCAGAAGTTGATCGACGAGGCATACCCC
>CAUJEJ010000082.1 GCA_963169255.1 Actinomycetota bacterium
CCCGCCGCCCCCCCCCCCCCCCCCGCGGTGGCGTTTTCGGGGGGGGTGGTGGGGGGGATCCCCACCCCCACCCCCCCACCAACCCCACACTCAACGAAGGGTTGGGCGAGTCCCAAGCGGACTTTTGTAGCGGTGATCTGACAGACTCCCGGATCGGAACCTGTATTTCGCATCGAATAGGTGGTGGGCGCAAGTGCTCAATTACAAAGTCTTGGCCGCAACGGCTGTTGGCATGCTCGCATTCAGCGGCTGTGCGAGCATCGGGAGTCAGACGCCATCAGTGCAGGAAGGCACCGTGGTCGCCGGGTGCCGGGTCGAGCCGAACTCGAACTGCCGAGGCGCGAACCTTGCCGGAGCAGACCTCCATGCCGCCAACCTTTCGGGTGCAGACCTTCAGGGGGCAAACCTCGAAGGCACGAACCTTGACGGTGCGAACCTCACGAACGCGAACCTCAACGGTGCAAAGGTTTGGTACACGAACCTTCAGGGTGCAGACCTCACGGGTGCAACGACGGTGCGCGCTGAGTTCGCCAACGCTAACTTGATCAACGCGACGTGCCCAGATGGTTCCAAGGCCCGCAACAGTCTGTGCCCAAACACCTAAAGCTGACCCAGGCTCCAGTGAGCGCCGAACCCATTCACGCTATGCGCCGTAGGGGCTTGGGCCGTTCTTCGTAGGAGTCGACGGTGATGACTGCGGCTCAGCGGTCTCGGCTTTCACCACCGGTTCCGATGGTTCGGTCGGTTTGGGTGCCTCGTTCACTGGGCTAGGGGCTTCCACCATCGTGACCACGGGCTTCACGGTGACAGCATCGCCGTAGGGCGACGTGGTCACGAGTCCGGCTAAGAACTCTGTACTTGCGTCGGCGACGATGCTTGCGCCAGCGGTGTTGAGATGGATGTAGTCAGGCGATAGCAGCAAGCCCTCGCGTTCTGCGATTGCGTCGTAGCTCTTGCCGACAATGAAGTGCTGGGTCAGAGAGCGTGCGCTCACCCGCCAGTCACCGGTGAAAGCAGGGCCATCGGTGGCGCTCGCAGCTTCTAGGTAGGCGGCCATCTCTTCGTAAACGGGAACGTACGCTTCGCCGGTGCCTTCAGCGACCGCGCGGATCGCGGCATTCAGTTCGCGAACCATGACGTTCTCCGGTGCGGACAGGTCTTGGCCTAACGGCGGCAAGGAACACAGACCAATGCGTGCTTGGGTGCGGTCAACGAGTTCACTCACAATCGCTTTCAGCGCTTGCTGGTATGCCTCAATCGTGGGCTCTTGCGAGGTCCCGGCTGATTTCTGGCGACGACGTGCGACCACTCCGGCAGGGTTGAGGATCGCTTGTGCGTCATTCGTTCCGATCAAGATGAGCACTGCTTTGGGTCGACACGCGATCACCTCGTCGAGGCGTTGCAACACATCGTCGGCAGTTTCGTTGTTGATTCCGCCGTTGACGAATTGAAGCTGCGGCAGTCGACCGCGCAGCATCTCGACGAAGTCCACGCTCGCCCGGCCGCGCACGATGCTCGCGCCGAGGCAAACAACGACGTCGCGGGGATCGGGATCCTTGTTGTCGAGTAGTCCGTCGATGTCGCCGGTCGCGCGGCCCTGGACCATCTTCGCCACATACGCCGCGGCACCTGCACTCGCGAGTCCCAAACCAGCCGCCACGCCAGCGCCGCCAACTAACAGTCTCTTCACGAGCATCTCCTGGAATTTTCGTTTTGTTGCTCAGGTTCGGCGTTCGGTGCCTATGACCGTACTCGTTTGGTGACCGACTCGCTTGAATCTGGCTCCGATGAGGCGCGCTGCGGCGCTCAAATCTCGCGTCTGACTACAGCCCTCGACCGGTGCTCGCCAGGCCCGTGAGGTCGTTTCCTTCGAGGCGGTACCCGATCCACTCTTCTAGAGGTTTCGCGCCAAGTCCGCGGTAGAAATCGACAGACGGTTCGTTCCAGTCGAGCACGGACCACTGCAGTCGCTTGTACCCGCGTTCTAGGCAAATCTTCGCCAGAATTGCGAGCAGTGCGCGCCCGTGTCCATTGCCGCGAAACTCTGGGCGCACGTAGAGGTCTTCAACGTAGATCCCGTACTGCCCCTCCCAGGTCGAGAAGTTGAGGTGCCAAATCGCCCCTCCGGCTAGTCGCTTGGGGTCAGCGGGATCAATTACCACGTGCGCCCACAGGTGGGGGCTCGTGCCCGTGGGGAACAGCGCCTGCCGCAACATGTCCGACGTCGACACGACGGCCTCCGGGGCGCGTTCGTAGTCGGCGAGATCAACGACAAACTCGAAGAGTTGTTTCACGTCTTCAGGCCGGGCGCTACGCACGATGGGTTTGTCCACCCGCGTGACCCTACTGCTATTCGACCTGCGGTGGCGGTGGTCCTTTGTCTGGGTCGAGGCCTGCACGAATCACTGCGGCGACTTCGGTCAGGTTCTCAAGTTGAGTGGGCGTGAGCTTGTCGAAGATCAACTCTCGGACCTTAGTGACGTGTGCCGGGGCCGCCGCGACTACTTGTGCCAGCCCGGCCTCAGTCAGTGAGGCGATGTTCGCCCGGCGATCCTCGGGGCAGGTCCGGCGCACGATCAGGCCGCGTTGCTCCATCCGATTCGCCACGTGGGATAGCCGTGAGAGTGACGAATCGTTGAGTGCGGCAAGCTGACTCATGCGCAGCGTCTGATCGGGGGCCTCCGACAACATCGCAAGGACGCCGTACTCGATCTGAGACAAGCCGGAATCGCGCTCAAGTTGCCGGTCGAGGGCGCCCGGCAGCAGGACGACGATGCCGATCAGCGCGCGCCAGGCGCGTTGTTCGTCATCGGTGAGCCACCGCTCTTGCGTCGCCATACACCCCGCCGGAATAACTTGATGCTTCAAGTAATTGCTACTAGTGTCGCACATCAGTTGAACACAGGAGGAGACGCACATGCCCGGAGAAGTGCAAGAACTCGGACACATCGTCCTCTACGTTCGCGACCTCGAACGTTCGGTGACGTTCTACCAGCAGGTGCTCGGTTGGCCGCTGGTCTCGCCAGCTGTCCCTGGGATGCCTGCTGCGGCGTTCTCCGCCGGTCGCACACACCACGAACTACTCCTCATCGAGGTGGGTCCAACAGCTACGCCGATCCCTGCCGGGCGGCGGATTGGGATGTACCACTTTGGGCTCAAAGTTGGCGATAGCGATGACGAATTGCGCGCGGCGCTCAGTCGACTCGTCGACGCCGACGTGCCAGTGTTGGGAGCCACCGACCACAACGTCACGCACAGCCTTTACATCGCTGACCCTGATGGCAACGAGATCGAGCTCTACATCGATGTCCCCGGGGTGGATTGGCGTAACGACCCCAGCGCGTTGTTTGCCCCGGCCCGACCGCTGTCGCTTTAGCGCCGTCGCGGGAGCACACTGGCCAGATGACGGCGACTCTCGACATCGACGACCTTTCTGCAGTCTTTGCCCGGTTGCCCCGCAACCCCAGAGTGGTGGTGTCGGGCAATGCCGCGACTCCGACGTCAGTCATCGGTGTACTCGACCGAACTGTTGGTGAGTACACCCTGCACATGCTCAACGCGATGAGCGAACTCCCCGATCGCGCGGGCGTGACCCTTGAGACGGCCTTCGTAGGCCCCGCGATGCGCGGCAAAGCGAACCTTCGGTACGTCCCGTGTCGGCTCTCGCTGCTTCCGCTGCTCTACCAGCGAAATCTCCGTCCGGACATAGTGATTGCGCATACCTCGGTACCTCGAACAGGCACGGTGAGCCTCGGGATCGAGGTGAACGTGCTGCCTGCAGCAATTGAGGCGGCGCGAGCCAGAGGAGCAGTGGTCATCGCGGCCGTGAATCCGGCCATGCCCTACACCGGAGGCGACGCCGTGATGCGGCTCGAGGACTTTGACTTCCTCGTGGAGGTTGATGACTCACTGTTGTCGTTCGCGCCCACTGAACCGGACCAAACCTCACTCACCATCGGTGGGTTGATTAGCGAACACATCCCCGCTGGATCAACTCTGCAGTTGGGTATCGGGGGAGTGCCTGATGCCGTGTTGGGTGCGCTCGGTGAATCGCGAGACCTCAAGATCTGGTCGGAGACGATTAGTGACGGGGTGCTCACACTCAAACAGCTTGGAGCGTTGTCCCGTGATGCCCCGGTGCGAACCAGCTTCATCATGGGCTCCGAGCGACTCTACGAATGGGTCGATCAGAACCCCCAGGTGATGATGATTCGAACCGAGACGTGCAATAGCCCTGCCCAGATCGCCGGAAATCCCTCGATGATCAGCGTCAACGGGGCGATTGAAATCGACCTGCACGGTCAAGCGAACGCAAGTCGGGTGCGGGGGCGGGTCTACTCCGGCTTCGGTGGATCGACGGACTTCATCGTCGGCGCGATTCACTCAGCGGGCGGACAGTCGTTTATGGCGCTGCCGTCGTGGCATCCGAAGGCAGACACCTCGACCATCGTTGCGGCGCTTGCGTGCCCCGCGACGAGCTTCCAACAAACCGCAGTCGTCACCGAGAACGGCATCGCCTGGCTCTTTGGCGCGAGTGAAACTGAACAGGCGTCCAACCTCATTGAGCATTCGGCGCATCCGCGTGCGCGCGATCAGCTTCGGGACGCTGCGGAACAGATGTTCTCCAATGCCTGGTGACGGTCAGCGTGTGGAATCTTGAACGCAGATAGCCGCTCGAGACGGGTTAGCGAGGATGGTCGAGTGGGTAAGGCATCGGTGAAGGTGTTCCCCCAAGATTCCGGTAGGACTAAGGTTTCGCACTAGCACGATGCACGCTTGCCGCTACGGCAAGAATTCGCCGCCCCACAGGAGGAAGCAGATGGCTGACAACGCCGACGTACGTAGGTCAATTGGCGAGGCAGCAGCCCGCACCCTCGCTACGAGCACCAAGACGGTGCCGCAGTGGGACGGGATCACTCCTCGGTGGCTGGTGAACCTGCTCCCGTGGCAACCGGTCGAAGCCGGTGTCTATCGCCTGAACAAGGTGAAGTCAGCGGTTGGCAGCAGCGAAGACGTCGAATGCAGCCCGGCGGACGACGAAACGTTGCCGCACGCGTTTGCCGACTACGAACTCGAGCCCCGCGAATATGTTCTCAACGCCGTGACCACGACGGTTGAGATCCAGACCCGCATCAGCGACCTCTTCCGCTCACCACACGATCAGGTCCGCGAGCAACTCCGGTTGGCGATCGAGAAGGTTAAGGAACGCCAAGAGGATCAGCTGATTAACAACCCCGAGTACGGCTTGTTGACTCAGGCGACTCCGTCTCAGCGCATCACGACTCGCTCCGGCGCACCAACCCCTGACGACCTTGATGAACTCATCACCAAGGTATGGAAGCAACCGAGTTTCTTCCTGGCACACCCGCTGACCGTCGCGGCGTTCGGTCGCGAGTGCACCCGTCGCGGCGTCCCACCGGTGACCGTGAACATGTTCGGTGCAACGTTCATCACCTGGCGTGGACTGCCCATCATCCCGACCGACAAGCTCGCAGTTGATGCGAACAACACCTCGAACATCATCTTGGTGCGCACCGGTGTGGAGAAACAGGGTGTTGTCGGGCTGTTCCAGCCTGGAATTCCTGGCGAGGTCACCCCGAGCCTTTCGGTCCGATTCCGTGGCATCGATCGCCAAGCAGTCGCCTCGTACTTGGTCTCGCTGTATTGCTCGGCAGCAGTTCACACCGATGACGCGCTCGCTGTCCTCGAGGGTGTGAAGGTCGACCAATACCATGACTACAGCTGACGGTGGGCCTAGCCGCGACGCGGCTTCGATGCCTGAGGACCTCCTGCGCGTCGAGTCCATCACCCGGCTAGCGAACGAGTTCTTCCAGACCTTTGGGCAACCAGGCCCGGAGGCGTTGACCGATGCGCGGCATGCCGTTGCGGCACCCATCGGGTCAGGTGGCACCGGTGTAGGTGGGCAGCCAACCGACTCGTCAGTCATTGAGGACGCGGGTTTTGACGCGTCTAGCCCAGCGGTCGTCGCTACAGCGTTGAATGCACCTTCGAATCCAGGCAACCCGTTACCCAGTTCGTTCACCTCAACTGACATTGCTGGCTTTGACAGCGATGGGTTCGACCTCGGGTCGTTGGGCGTGTCTACCTCGCTACTCGATGCCCAACCGGAACACCCGGAGGTCGATGAGTCGACTGCTCTTGCCGCGGCTGGCGAACCGTCACCGGTTGACGTCACGCGCCTCGCGCAGGCTGCGATGTCAGAGTTTCCTTCCGCTGAATTTGTCGCCGAGAAGGTTGCGGACCGTCCGGAAACCGCTGAGGAGTTCGCCCAATATGCGCTTGGGGATCATCCATTCCTGGAAGGCAAGTATGACCAGGCGCTGACAGAACTAAACCTCTCTGGCTTTCCGGCCGGCGAGGAGTTCACTGGGCACGATCCCGCTGTTCTCGAGGGACTCCCTGCGACTGATGAGCCTGCCGTCTACGCCGAGTTCGTGCCTGACGCGCTGCGGACACCGGACGTGTTCGACTCCGTGATCGTTGACGAACTTTCCCAGGATGTGTACTCAGGGAACGTCCCGCTCGTGGGCTCTGATGACGTGACAAACGAGACGAAGGACCTCGGACGTTCGGCAGCACGTCCAGTCGCGGGTCACGGTGAAAGCGCGTACGAACCCGATGAAACAGTTGCGAACTCAGCAGTTCCGCTGGGTCGTGTGGCAATTGATGAACCCGCCACGGACACATCACCGGCGACGTCGTCTGACTCCAGCGACGAAGAGTTCTCACCCACACTGGTCCCATCTGTGCCTGCCAAGAAGGACATGTTCGACGCTGAGCGGATCCGTGAGGACTTCCCGATCCTGAGCGAGAAAGTCCACGGCCAACGGATCGCTTGGCTCGACAACGGCGCAACCACGCAGAAGCCTCAATCGGTGATCGACCGGATCTCCTACTTCTACGAACACGAGAACTCCAACGTTCATCGCACCGCTCACACGCTGGCTGGGCGAGCAACTGATGCCTATGAAGGCGCGCGCGAGAAGATCCGCCGGTTTGTGAATGCCTCAAGCAGTGACGAGATCGTGTACGTCCGCGGGGCGACCGAAGGTATGAACCTAATCGCGAACACCTACGGCGAACAGAACGTCGGCGAGGGCGACGAGATCCTCATCAGCTGGCTTGAGCACCACGCGAACATCGTGCCGTGGCAGATGTTGTGCGCTCGCAAGGGTGCGAAACTCAAGGTCGCGCCTGTGGACGACACCGGTCAGGTGATCCTGTCGGAGTACGAACGGTTGATCACACCGCGCACGAAACTGATCTCGTTTACACAGGTATCAAATGCGCTGGGCACGATTACCCCGGCCGCGGAGATGATCGAGATCGCGCACCGTCACGGTGTACCGGTGGTCCTCGATGGGGCACAGGGTGTGCTTCACATGCGCGTCGATGTGCAACAACTCAAGCCTGATTTCTACGTCTTCTCCGGCCACAAGATGTTTGGACCGACCGGGATTGGCGTCGTGTACGGCCGCTACGACCTACTGCAAAAGATGCCGCCGTGGCAGGGCGGCGGGAACATGATTGATTGCGTCCAGTTTGACCGAACCACCTACCAAGATCCACCATGGCGGTTCGAGGCCGGGACCGGCAACATCGCTGATGCTGTCGGGCTCGGTGCGGCGATTGACTACATCCAGAGTGTGGGGATCGAGAACATCGCTTCCCACGAGCATCACTTGCTGGAGTACGGAACCGCGGGACTGCTCACGGTGCCCGGGTTGCGCCTGATCGGCACCGCGGAGAACAAGGCAGCAGTGATGTCCTTCGTGCTCGATGGGCACGATCCCGAGGACGTGGGTTCGTACCTCGACCAGCACGGGATCGCAGTGCGCGCTGGCCACCATTGTGCGCAGCCGATCCTTCGCCGATTTGGAGTCAATGCGACGGTCCGTCCCTCGCTTGCGCTCTACAACACCACTGAGGATCTGGACCGCCTCGTGGATGCCCTCTGTCGACTACAGACCGGCAGTTGAGGGAAGCGACTTTCCATTCACCTGCAGGGTGATCAAGCTGTCGAGATTACGGCTTGAGCCATTGACGTCTTTGCGACAAGACGGCCATCTTGATCGTGAATCTCGACCTCGACAACGATTGACGTGCGTCCCACTCGCAGCGGTCGTGCGGTTGCGATTGCGACGCCGCTACTGATCGGTCGGAGAAAGCGGGTGTTCGAATCAGTCGTCGTCGTCACCGTATTGGGCGGCAGATTGAGGAATGCGCACGTGGACCCGGCGGTATCCGCAAGTGTCATGATCGCACCGCCGTGCATCATGCCGGCGAAATTGCCGACTTTGTCGCTCAGTTCGAGTTTGGCCCTGACCTCGCCCGCAGACGCCGAGATGAAGCGGATGCCGATGTGGAACGAGAAGGGAACCGCTTCATCGAGCTGTTCAAGTGAGATGTCCATCGCTCAAGTGTGGCCATTGACAGTCAATGATGCATTTGGGTAGACCCGGTGCTTCTGAGAAGAGCTTCTGTGGAAGGGTCTTGGTTATGACTGCTGAAAGTGCGACAAGCCGAGAATTTGACCTCATTGTGTACGGAGCCACCGGCTTTGTTGGCAAGTTGTTGTCGGACTACCTCGCACGATTTGCCCCTGCAGGCACGAAGGTTGCGCTTGCCGGTCGTTCCGAAGCCAAGCTGATCGCACTGCGCAAGGGCCTGCCAGCGCCTGCGAACCAGTGGCCAGTCATAGTCGCGGATGCAGCCGACACCGCGGCGATGAACGCGATGGCCGCCCGCGCAACCGCGATCGTCACCACAGTCGGCCCCTACCTCAAGTACGGGATTCCGTTGGTTGGCGCCTGCGCAGCGCAAGGAACCCACTACGCGGACCTCACCGGTGAAGTCCTATTTGCCCGCGAGTGCATCGATGACTACGACGCACTTGCGCGCAGCACGGGTGCGCGCATCGTCAACTCCTGTGGGTTCGACTCGATTCCGAGCGATCTCGGAGTCTTGCTGGCCTACGAACATGCCCGCGACCGCGGCTTTGGCACCCTCACGGACACGACTCTGGTCGTCAGGACGATGAAGGGTGGTTTCAGTGGCGGAACGATCGATTCGATGCGGGTTTCCGTCGACTACATGAAGGAGAACCCTGCGGCCCGCGCGATCGCCGCCGATCAGTTCGCGCTAAGCCCTGATCGATCCAACGAGTCGAGTCGGCCGCAACCATCGGACACGGTGATGCTCTCGCGCAACGCAGCCTTCGGCGGGTGGGTCGGTCCGTTCGTCATGGCGGAACACAACACGCGGTTGGTCCGCAGATCGAATGCCCTACAGAACTGGGCATACGGCCCGGAGTTCACCTACCGCGAAGTCGTCGCCTTCGGCGATGGCCCCTTGGCGCCAGCGATCGCACTAGGTATGGGTGCCGGCATCAAAGTCGCGTGGACGGGCATGGGGATCAAACCGATGCGCGCAGTCCTCGACCGCACACTTCCGGCGCCCGGCGAAGGGCCGTCAGAAGAGCAGCGCCGAGCAGGTCGGTTCTTGGTGGAGGTTCATGCCAACACCAAGAGCGGCGCGAAGGTCATTTCACAAATTGGTGCGACCGGTGACCCTGGATACCAAGCGACATCAGTCATGCTGGCGGAGAGCGCGTTGAGTCTGGCTCTCGATGGGGACCGCCTTCCCGAGGCGAGCGGCGTACTCACACCAGCCACTGCGATGGGCGACGTGCTGGTCGAGCGTTTGCGCAACGCTGACTTCACCGTTGCGGTCGCGGCCGTGCCAGCCAGTGCAGACTTTGGCTAAGTGGCATCCCGGTAGGGCTTCTACTCGAGAATGCCTTGCCGAAACGCCTTGACGTGGCGGGTCGGCCAATCCGCATGGTCGTTGTACCACCCCAAGCGGTCAAAGAAGTACGGCGAAGAGTTCGCCATCGCGTGACCAATCACGTTGGCTTTGCTGATCGCGTACTCACTCTGGAGCCAACGCACCAGGTTCTGACCCGCGACGCGTTGGCGAGTGCGATTGAGGATGTTCTGTGAGCTCTTCATTTCTACAAATTCGATCCCGACGGCTTGGTGGTTGAGTCCCACTACGTGCCGACACATCAAATTCAACGGCGCAAGCTGGTAGATCGTGCCGTTCTTGCCAATGACGAAGTGTGTGCACGCGCCAGGCTTCTCCTTCTTGGTCCCGACATTTCCGGGCGACGCCGAGTTTGCCGCCATCCACCTCCACGTGGATGGGTAGTTTCGCGTCACCGTGAAATGGAGCAGCACTTGCTTTGGCGGCCCGAACGCGTGGGATCGGACGCCGTAGTGGCGTTTGGAGTACGCCGCCATCTGCGCTTTGCGCTTGGCGCCATAAGGAATCGGGTCGTAGATGATTGCTGGGCGGGGAGCCGGTGTCCGCTGCGTCGACGAGAACGCGACTCCGCCACCGATGGATGCCACCTCCGCCGCCTGCGAAGGAACGGCCGCAGCGAGGCTGGCACCGAACAACACGGTCGCTGACAACGTTGACGTGGCTCGCGTGAGCTTGAGGTCAGGCACATTGCCAGGGTACGTGCAGATCGATGCGCGTCTTGGTGCTTAAGGAGGGTGGCGTCAATTTGCGGAATTGCGGGCTGGGAGGCAAGGTGAACGTATCGTGACCCCCGAGCAGCTGGAGCAATAGTGTCGACAACATCGATGACAAGCCAGGACGCACTGTGGTTGACGATGGATCGTCCAAACAATCTGATGGTGATTGACACGGTCATGTGGTTTCGATCCGTGCCCGACTGGTCACTCGTCACGGCAACGGTGCAAGAACGGCTCGTGGACCAGTTCCCCGTGTTTCGATCACATGCGGTCGCCGACGGAACCGGCTGGGTATGGCAAGAAGTCGACGACTTTGAGGTCAGCGATCAACTCAACCACGTCACGCTCCCCGAACCAGGTGACCTGGCGCAGTTGCGCGCGTTTGTGGCGTCGCAACGCAGCGAGGCATTCGACAAGTCGCGCCCGATGTGGGTCATGCACTTCATCGAGAACGTGCAGTTTGCGGACGGAGTTGTGGGCGCGGCCGTGATGGCACGTTTCCACCACTCCATCGCCGACGGAATCCGCCTCACCCAGGCCGTGATGGGTCTGTGCGATCTAGACCCTGCTGACGTCACAGCGGTGGGTCACAACCTCTCGAAGCCCTCATCCCCCTTTGCCGTCGCAAAGTCCGTCGCAACCGAGACGCTTTCTGACGTTGCCGACGTCGGTGTGGCAGCGACGCGCACAGTTGCCGACGTTGTCGGGAATGCACGAGACGTTGCGATGACCGCAGCCAAGGGCGATCTCGCAGGCGCAGCCACTTCGATAGTTGAGGACGGCCGCAACATCTTCACTGCGGGAACCGCCGCGCTCAAGTTCCCAGAGCGCTTCATGGACGTGAGCACCCTCGTCAGTTCTCCGGAGAACCGCGTTGCCAATGATGCAACCATCCCGGGCAAGTTCGTGCTCAGCGGCCCGAGCGTGGACACGGTGTGGAGTGGAAAGCCGTCGCTGGCCAAGGATGCGGACTGGGCGCCAGTGCTAGACCTCGACCAGGTGAAAGCCATCGGCAAACTCACGGGGACGACGGTGAATGACGTACTCCTCACGGCAGTGTCGGTCGGGCTTTCCCGCTACCTGAAAGAGCATGGGGACTCAGCGACCGATGAGTTGATCTGGATGGTTCCTGTCAGCATCGCCCCGGTGGAGGCGGGTGTGCCGAAGGAACTCGGCAACCACTTTGCGCTTGTCGCGCTAAGAATGCCTATCGGAATCGACGATTTTCACGAATGCCTGACATCCATGCACGAGCGAATGGACCGCATCAAGAACAGCGATGAAGCATTGATCACCTTCGGGCTGCAGCGCGGAATCGCTATGGCGCCAGGACCACTTGCAGCGGGCCTGACCAACTACTTCGCCAACAAGGCCGTTGGTGTGCTGACAAACGTACCTGGGCCGCGCACGCAGATGACGCTGGCAGGTACGCCCGTCGATGGTGTCCTGGGTTGGGCGCCCTGTTCAGGAGACCAACCATTGACGATCTGCATCTTTAGCTACAACGGCAAGGTCACGGTTGGCTTCGGTGCAGATATGGCACTGATTCCTGACCTCAATCGGCTTAGTGAACTGTTCGCCGACGGGTTTCGCGACATGTACGCCGCGATAGTTGGTGACTGACAGATCAACTGTCACCGAAAGTGGCAGCGCGCGTGGCGCAATTCCGTATCGCTTTGGAGGAACAGATGGGCAAGAAGTTCAATAACGTCGATTCATACGCAGGTTCGCCCGCGCAGATTTGGGCCATGCTCAGCGACCAGGCGTACTGGGAAGGCAAGTACTCGACGCTGGGTGCGTCAAACCTGCAGTGGAAGACGTTCAACGCCAGCGACACGTCACTGACTGTCTCGTCAGTGCGTGAGGTCGCTGCCAATTTGCCCGCTGCCGCAAAGAAGGTCATTGGCGAGACCGCTGAAGTCACGCAGACTGAGGAATGGACCAAGTCCGGCGACGAACTCGCCTGCAAGATCACCATCACGACGAAGGGCGCGCCGGGGGGCACGGACGGCACGATGTCGGTGAAGGCTGATGGCTCCGGATCAACGTGGTCGGCTGACTTCGACATCAAGGTGTCGATCCCGCTCCTTGGCAAGAAGCTTGAGGGAATCATGCTCGATGAAACCGGCGAGAACTTCGTCAAGGAAAAGGCCTTCAATGATGAGTGGCTTGCGAGCCACTAACCCCTCGACCTAGTCGTTTCACGACGAAACCCGGCGCCGGGATCGGGAGCAATCTGCTCACCGATTCCGACGCCGGGTTTCGCTCTGTCGGACCTACTTGAACCAGCTCTGCACCTTCACGACTGCAGTGAACGTCAGGGCCGGGCCGCGATAGACCTGAGCTGTGACGTACTGCGTCGTGGTCTTGCCAGGCTTGGTGTTTAGTTTGATACTTGCCTGAGCAATTGCTGCGTCAAAGCACTTGTCGCTGTACTGCTGCCCAGTCTTCGGACCGCCTTCGATCGCGCAGTTGTCGAACGCGTCGACGTCGTTCTCGTAGCCCTGTACCTCAACAAATGCTGTTGATTTGGTGGTCGAGATGGTGTGAGTCAGGGGGGTGCGGAAGTTGACGCGATCACCATTGTTGGCCTTTGTGTAGTCATTCCATTCGTGGGACCAATTGCCCCAGTTGCTCGCGATCTGCGGGTTCGCATCGGGGGCGACACGAACACCGAAGCGAACCTCGCCCTTACCCCGGATGCCGGTGTCGCCGTCTTTTCCGATCTTCACTGACTCGACCGTCATTTTGACTTGTCGCACCTTCTGCGCGGCCAACGTGGAGTGCTTGAGCTTCGTGGTGTTCGACCATGCTTGCCCGACCGGCTTGTATCCGGGGCCCACTGGCACGGTGACAATCGTGAAGTACTCGGTTCGTTCGGCAAGGCCCGAGACCGTCTTCTTGAAGGCGAAGCGACTCTTGCCAGCGGTGAATGATCCGCTGCCGGCCTTCTGTAGCGGTGTTCCCTTCACGACGACGGGTTGTACGGGCGCGCCTGGGAACTTCCACCCGGACTTAGTCATGACTGGTTCGTGGCGAGAGGTCTGCATCGTCACGAATTGTTTGGTGGCCTCCCACTTGAGCGTGATGGAATCGCTGGTGACCGAACGACCCTTCGGCGAGATCTTGTGGCCTGAGTTGACCAGCGGCTTGTCGCTGACGTTCGCGGGACCCTGGCTCTGCGGAGCCGGGGGAGTCAGCGCTGCGGCAGCACCGGCTCCGAGTACGGCGGTCATTGCGAAACCTGTGATCGCTGCCGTTGAAAGGACGTTCGACGTGATTGCTTTGCGGTTCATGTGTGCTCCCTAGGTCATGCCGCTTGGCTGCGGCGTTCTCACCGGGTAAGAGCGCGCAGGAAGGTCCTTTCCAACACTTTTTGAGAACTTTCTTGGACTTTTCTCGGCGATTCCTTTGCTCACCGTATGTGATCGAATTATGTGACCCTGACCACCAATCCGCACAAAATGTGCGGTTTGACCGTTTCGGAGAGCAGTTATCCACAGGTGGCACCTGTGGATAACTTTCTGCGGTTGAAGGTTGACCACAAATCTCGGCATGGTTCACCCCGTTCACGTCGACGGTCACATCACCACGGTGGCTCGGAGGTTCGATGCACGTTTCGTACATCGAACCTCGCCAGATCAAGAAGGCTGGCGCGGCAAAGCCAAACATTGGATTTGTATGAAGAAGTTCGCGATGACGCTCACGATGCTCTTGGTCGGTTCATTGGTCGCAGCCCTGTTCGGCGCTGCACCGGCGAGCGCCGCACAGAGTCCGACTCGAGCACACGCGATTGTTGCTCCCGCCAGCGTCCCGGCCAAGAAGTTGGCCAAGACGCTTCGCCTGACCAAAGTGGAGCGCAAGGCAATTCGAGCACACGCGCTGAAGATGAGCACCCCGTCAAAATGGCGCGGGATCGCCGTCGTTCACCCGACCGGGCGGACGTTTCCACGAGCAGTGAGTCGCTGGGCGAACATGGTCTCGGCGATCATGGTGGAGCACAACATTCCGGCCGCCTACCTCAATGGGATTTTGGCACAGATCCAGCAAGAGTCTTCCGGCGATCCAACTGCGGTCAACTTGTGGGACAGCAACGCTCGCGCGGGCACACCGTCCAAAGGACTGCTCCAGGTTATTGCTCCGACCTATGCGTTCTACGCCAAGCGTGGACTGCGCCCCGTCAAATTCCAGACCCTTCCGTACGCAAACATCTGGGCAGCGTTGAACTACGCCAAGACCCGTTATGGAATGGCGAAGTTCGCAAGTTGGACCGCGGGACAGAACCAGGGCTACTAACCCGCGTGGGTCGTCAACGCTCGGGCGCGCAGCAAGAGGGCTAGTTGGGTCAATCGGGCAGCGCATCAGCGCTGCCGATTGGATACAAATGACTCCATGACTGATTCTGCTGAGGCTTCTGAGCCCGTCGTCACTGTCGAGATGCACGACAACGTGGCTGTGGTGACGATCAACGATGGCAAAGTCAACGCGCTGAGCTACAAGCTGCTTAGTGAAGGTCGGGCTGCGTTTGCTCAGGCGGTGGAATCTGCCGACGCGGTCGTGCTCGCGGGCAACAACAAGTGCCTCTCAGCGGGATTTGATCTCGGTGAAGTTATGCAAGGCCCCGAGCAGCGCGACGCGATTATCAGCAGTGGTGGCGATTGGTTCTACGAGATTTTCACGTGCCCGAAGCCAGTTGTCGTTGCATGCACGGGCCACGCCGTCGCCGGGGGAGTTGTATTTCTCCTGGTTGGCGACACCCGGATTGGTCGTGCGGGCGCATTCAAGCTGGGCTTCAATGAAGTGTTGATCGGGGTTCCGATGCCCAAGTTTGGGATCTCGCTCACGCAGTACCGAGTGGTGCCGCCATTCGCGGAGTCGATCCTCCTCGGCGACATGTTTGTGCCGGAGGCTGCTCGAGATGCGGGCCTCGTTGACGTCCTCGTTGAGGGCGACGCCGAAGCGGTCATTGAAGCCGCGATTGCTAGGGCGGCCGAATTGGCTGCCCGACCTGCTGACGCATACGGGCAGACGAAGATAGCGGCGCGACAGCACCTCATCGAGCGGTTTGCTACCGAGGCCCGCTTGTCGCTTGGGTAGGCCAACGAACTACCAGTTGGTGCCGACTACCCGACCAGTCGGACTACCTCGTTGAGGACGACTTCGTTGACTTGGTGGTCCCGCTTGTGAAGCTGCGCTTGTGCACGTGTGGCTTGGCAGGCTTCTCTTCACGAGGCCCGAGCTTCGCGTCCCGCTGGCGTTCGAGTCGCTCCATCGGATCGTCCCCGGCATCCAATTGCGCCGGTCCGAAGACCGTGAGCAATCCCTTAGTCGTGTAGTACTTGACGCGGTATAGAACACTCATGGTGGACTCCCGATCCTGTGCAGGTTCCGCCAACCTATGTGGCGCTCCTGACGCCGAGCCTACGCCACTTCGCGACCTAGAGGAACCGACCGGACGCGTCCGGGTTACCCGTCGTGTGGATCACGATGTGATGGCCAACACGCGCAGATCGAACCCGAAGTTGCCCATCGACTACCGATGAGGCAAAGTCAGAGCATGGTTG
>CAUJEJ010000083.1 GCA_963169255.1 Actinomycetota bacterium
GGGGAAAGGAAGTCAGCCCCGCGGCGGTTGCGGTTTGGTTAACGCGCGATAACCTCAAAACGTGGCGGACCTCAATGCGAACGAAGAAGCACCTCCGGGCGTCGATCTCGCGGCGCTCAACACCTACCTTCGGCTGAACAAACCTGCCCTCGCTTGTGACCGCCTCTCGGCGGAACTCATCGCCGGTGGTCGTTCAAATCTGACGTACTTCATCACGAGCGACGAGTCGACGTTCGTTCTTCGTCGCCCGCCACTGGGCCACGTGCTCGACACCGCGCACGACATGTCGCGGGAGTTCCGGGTGATCTCCGCACTCAACGGCACCGCCGTTCCCGTGGCCAACCCGCTGCTCTTTTGCGACGACAAGGCCGTCATCGGCGCACCGTTCTACCTGATGGACAAGGTTGACGGAATCGTCTTGCGCGGGTTCGAAGACGCGATGGACGTCGGCCCGGCGCAGATCCCTCAACTGTCTTACCGCCTCGTCAACACCCTCGGGCGATTGCACGCAACTGATCCGGCGGATGTTGGGCTTGAGGACTTCGGCCGCCCCGATGGTTTCCTAGAACGCCAGATCCGCCGCTGGACTAAGCAACTGAACTCGTCGCGATCACGCGATGTGCCCGGGATCGACGACTTGGCTGAACGGCTCGCCACACGCATCCCGACCACTCAACGAAACGCGATCGTGCACGGGGACTACCGCCTCGACAACGTCATCGTTGCGCGCAACGACGCGAACGAGTGGGACGTTGCCGCGGTCGTCGATTGGGAGATGTCGACCCTTGGCGACCCACTGACCGACATCGGCCTCTTCTGCACCTACTGGGCCGCGATGGGATCCGACACATTGATTCCCATGGCGTTGGAAGTTGATGCACCCGCGCCGTTCCCCACCACCGATGACCTCGTGACGAGCTATGCCGACACCAGCGGGCTCGACATGTCCGACCTGCCTTGGTACATCGCGTTTGGCTGCTTCAAGCTCGGCGTGATCTTGGAAGGGATCTACTACCGCCACACGCTTGGCAAGACCGTTGGCGAGGGCTTCGCAGTGATCGGCGACATGGTTCAGCCACTCGTTGATCGCGGGCTCGCCCAGCTCGAACAGGACTTCTAACGCCCAACCGCCACCACCGAGAGGACCACCCATGGACTTCGGCTTCGACGAAAAGACCACAGAGTTGCGCGAGCGACTTCTGACGTTCATGGACGACGAGGTGTACCCGGCTGAGGCGGCTCTTCAGGCCGCCGGTGGACATGGGGTGCCGGGCGAGTTCACCCGGCCTGCCGTGATGGCCGAACTTCAAACCAAGGCCCGCGCACTCGGGCTGTGGAATCTCTTTCTACCGCATGATCCACGCGGCGGCGGACTCACGAACCTGCAGTACGCACCGCTTGCCGAGATCACTGGCCGAGTGCCGCAGCTCGCTCCGGAGGCCTTGAACTGCAACGCGCCGGACACCGGAAACATGGAGGTGCTGGCGATGTTCGGTACCCCCGAACAGCAGGAGCAGTGGCTGACTCCGCTACTCAACGCCGAGATCCGATCTGCGTTCGCGATGACCGAGCCCGATGTCGCATCGTCAGACGCGCGCAACATCTCAACCTCGATTCGCCGTGAGGGTGACGAGTATGTGATCAACGGGTGCAAGTGGTGGACGACCGGTGCGATGGATCCGAACTGCAAGATCTTCATCGTCATGGGCAAGACCGATCCGGACGCGCCATCCCATCAGCAACAGTCGATGGTGCTGGTACCGCGCGACACCCCAGGGCTCACGGTGGTTCGCCCGTTGACCGTCTATGGCTACGCCGACGAAGAGCACGGCGGGCATGCCGAGATGCGGTTCGAAGACGTGCGTGTGCCAGTGTCGAACCTGATCGGCGAGGAGGGTTCTGGCTTCGCCATCGCGCAGGCTCGCCTCGGGCCAGGCCGGATCCACCACTGCATGCGCGCGATCGGGATGGCCGAACGGGCGCTTGAACTCATGTGTCGGCGCGTTGCCGAACGCGAGGCGTTCGGCAAACCACTCGCGCGCCAAGGTGTGATCCTCCAGTGGATTGCCCAGGCGCGAATCCGAATCGAATCGACGCGCCTGTTGATTCTGAAGACTGCGTGGTTGATGGACACCGTTGGCAACAAGGGTGCGCACACCGAGATCCAGGCCATCAAGATCCTGACGCCCGAGGTCACGACATGGGTACTTGACCGCGCGGTGCAGGCCTTCGGTGGTGCGGGGGTTAGCCAGGACACTCCGCTCGCAGCGCTGTGGGCAGGGGCACGCACCCTGCACCTGGCCGACGGTCCCGACGAGGTTCACGAGTCGTCGCTGGCTCGCGCGGAGATCCGGCGCCAACTCAGCTAGGCCTCCTGCGTTGGGCGCAGCGAGCACACCGCACGCAACCGACGCAGACTCCACATCAGCAAGACGTCCTCCAATGCGTGCGGGTCGAGTTGTGTTGTGGGTCACAGCGGGTGCATAGTCGTGCCACTCGTTGAAGAGTCGGAGGTGCGCCATGAATGGTCCGATCAAAGCCTCACCGTTTCACCGCGACGACTACTCCCTCGCGGGGTTCGTCCTCAGCGGCCGATGGCCCGAGTCAACCGAAGAGTGGACGCAAGTCCTTGCCTTCGCCGTGCGAATAGCCGCCGTCCCCGGAATGGTCCTGACGACGGCGGTGTTCCGTGCGGTTGAAGACACCCCCGACGACCCAGCCCCGGACGCGATCGGCATCGTCACCGACGAAGGTCCGGTACTGGCCGAGACTGGTCCGCGGCCTGGTCAGTTCATCCACCCGTCACCGCCGGCGCTGTTCGTGTTGCACCCGCCGGTCGAGGGTTCGCGCCACGCGAAGCCCTCCGCGGCAGCAGGAATCGCGCTGTTGCCAGGGATTCCACACCTTGGATTGGATCACCGGGCGGCGTGGGTCGAGGCCGGATCGGACGGCGCGATCACCAAGTTCGTCAGCGCTGATTCGGTCGACCCCATGAGCGACCCGGACCTCGCGGTTCTCGCCACCCTCTGCGCTGCCTGACAGGCGACCCCACCGCGCACCCATGCGTCCCGCCCGCGCGATCCGTGCTTCGATCGCATCCCAGGCCCCGACCCAGACACGCGTGCGTGATTTGTGTAGATAGTCCACACAATTCACGCACGCTTGTTTGGAAGCTGCGGGGTCAAGCCTGCTGAGCGCGAAGCCAACTGAGCGCGGTGGCCGCCAACGTGCGGACTCCGATGCCAATCGCGCGTTCGTCAATGTCGAATGTGCTTGCGTGCAGGTCGAGGAGTTCACTCGAGGCCGGGTCATGGACGCCTAGGCGAGCATAGGAACCAGGCACTGATTCCAGGAACCACGCGAAGGTGTCACCGCCCCATGACTGATCCGAGAACAAGATGGCGTCCGCACCGAGTTCGGCGCCAGCAACCTGGCTGAGGAATTCGGTTGCCACCGGATCGTTGACGACTGGCGGAACTCCCCGAGTGTGTGTCAGTTTCCACTGCGCACCCGTCGGGCCGACGACGTCTTCGATGGCTTGTTCGACCAACTTAGGCGCACGCTCCCACAGTCCGTGATCTTGTGTGCGGAGTGTGCCGAAGAGTCG
>CAUJEJ010000084.1 GCA_963169255.1 Actinomycetota bacterium
CTCTCACGTCACGTTTAACCACCGGCCACCATGGGTTGAGAACCTCGTCGTGTGCCAACCGGTGCTCGCACCGTTCCTGATCGGATAGGCCTGTCCATAGCCGGACAGTGCTGGCGTAGCCTGGTTGATTGTGACGCTGCACGGATTGCTGCCTGTTTTTGCGCGTGATCCGCAACTGGCAAAGGCGATTGAACTCGCACAGACCTCCACTCGTGAGCACCAGGTTGTTGGACCACGCGCGCTGACACCGATGTTGTGTTCGCTGCTTGCGGACGCCGAATACGGCGACCGCGTGATTGTTGCGGTGACCGCCACCACCCGCGAAGCCGAAGACCTCTCCGTTGAACTGAGGGGTTTCCTGCCGGCAGACTCCGTCGTCGAGTTCCCGGCGTGGGAGACGCTGCCGCACGAACGTCTGAGCCCCACACACGACACCGTTGGCCGACGCTTGCAGGTATTGCGACGTCTCGCCCATCCGGATGACCGGTGGTCTGGGTCAGACAAGATCAAGGTTGTCGTCGCAGGTGTGCGCGCGTTGCTTCAGCCAATCGTCACGGGACTCGGTGATTTGGAACCTGTGTCGGCTCGGGCGGGGGAGTCGCCAGGGCTTGAGTCAATCGTTGAACGCTTGGTTGGAATCGGGTACGAGCGCACGGACCTGGTAACGCGGCGAGGTGAACTCGCTGTGCGCGGCGGCATCGTGGACGTGTTCGTCCCGACCGACGACTTCCCGCTACGCATCGAGTTCTTCGGCGACGAAGTCGAAGAGGTTCGATCGTTCTCGATTACCGATCAGCGTTCACTCGATCTCGTCGATCGTGGGCTGTGGGCGCCCCCGTGTCGAGAGGTGTTGCTGACGCCCGAAGTCCGAGAACGTGCAACGGCGCTGGCAGTGGAGTACCCAGAACTCGGCGATCTTTTGAGTTCCTTGGCTGAGGGAATTCACGTCGAAGGGATGGAGTCCCTCGCGCCGGTGTTGTGCGACGGCATGGAGACCCTGCTCGACGTTTTGCCAGCCGATGCCCTCACCCTGATCAACGAACCCGAGCGTGTTCGTCGAAGGGCCGAAGACTTGCTCGCGACGAGCGCGGAGTTCCTCGCTGCCGGTTGGCAAGCCGCGGCAACTGGCGGCCAAGCGCCGCTAGACGTCTCGGCCGCCTCCTACCTCTCCTTGGACGAAATGCGCGATCAGGCATCGGCGTTGGGACTCGGTTGGTGGACCTTCGCGCCATTTGGGATGGATGATCCCGCTGCCGCATCGGATGACGACGATGCACTCGTCCCAAATGGCGGGGCGGGTTCTGGATTCACCGGAATCCAAGGATTCAGAGGCGACATCAATGCTGCGCTGAACATGGTGGGCAAGCGGGTGCGCGGAGGCGATCGCGTCGTGCTCGTGACCGCGGGGCACGGGCCGGCAACGCGCCTGGCTGAGCAGTTAGCAGATCGCGATATCCCAGCACGGCTGATCACGAGCCTTGACCAAGAACCAAGCCCACGGGTGGCGACAGTCGCAACCGGGCCGCTGCAACTCGGTGTCGACGCCGAATTCGTCGGATTGCTGGTCCTCACCGAGACTGACCTGTTGGGCAGTCAAGGTGTGACGACTCGTGACCCAGCGAAGATGCCGACCCGGCGCAAGCGCGCGATCGATCCGCTTGCGTTGTCTCCCGGGGACTTCATCGTTCACGAACAGCACGGAGTCGGCCAGTTCATCGAACTTGCCCAACGAACGGTCGGCGGCGCCACTCGCGAGTACGTCGTTGTGGAGTACGCGGCGAGTAAACGTGGGCAGCCGCCGGATCGTTTGTACGTCCCGACGGATCAACTCGACCAGATCACTCGCTACGTGGGCGGTGAGTCACCGAGCGTGCACCGCCTCGGGGGTGGCGACTGGACGAAGGCAAAGACTCGCGCGCGCAAGGCTGTACGCGAGATCGCAGGCGAGCTCGTGCGGCTGTACGCGATACGCAAGAACGCGCCGGGTTATGCGTTCGGCCCTGACACCCCGTGGCAGGCCGAACTCGAGGACGCGTTCCCGTTCGTTGAAACCCCAGATCAGCTCGCCACGATCGATGAGGTCAAGGCAGACATGGAGCGGTCCATGCCGATGGACCGGATCGTGTGTGGCGACGTTGGGTACGGAAAGACCGAGATCGCGGTGCGAGCTGCGTTTAAGGCGGTCCAAGAGGGCAAGCAGGTGGCCGTGCTCGTGCCGACGACATTGTTGGTGCGCCAGCATCAGCAGACGTTCGCTGCGCGGTTCGCGCCGTTCCCCATTCGGGTTGAGGCGCTCTCGCGGTTCCAGACGCCGAAGGAATCGAAGCTGGTCCAAGAGGGCATTTCGGACGGAACGATCGACGTCGTCATTGCCACGCATCGGCTGCTCTCACCACAGACTCGCTTCAAAGACTTGGGTCTTGTCATCGTCGATGAGGAGCAGCGCTTCGGGGTGGAGCACAAGGAGCACCTCAAGGCTTTGCGTAGCAACGTAGACGTGCTCACGATGTCCGCGACACCAATCCCGCGGACCCTCGAGATGGCCGTTACCGGAATTCGTGAGATGTCGACTATTGCGACCCCGCCGGAGCAACGGCTGCCGGTGCTCACCTACGTCGGCCCTTACGACGACAAGCAGATCACCGCGGCAATTCGCAGAGAGATCTTGCGCGAAGGTCAGGTCTTCTTCATTCACAACCGAGTGGAGTCGATTGATCGCGTCGCGAAGCGAATCGGCGAGCTTGTCCCGGAAGCCAAGATCGCAGTTGCTCATGGACAGATGGGCGAACATGTCCTTGAAGGTGTGATCGACAAGTTCTGGGAACGCGATATCGACGTGCTGGTGTGTACAACGATTGTCGAAAGTGGCCTCGACATCACGAATGCGAACACGTTGATCGTTGACCGGGCAGACAACTTCGGCGTCAGCCAACTGCACCAACTCCGTGGTCGGGTTGGTCGTGGTCGAGATCGCGCGTACGCGTACTTCTTCTTCCCGCCCGAGAAGACGCTCAGCGAGACAGCGCACGAGCGCCTCGCCACGATCGCGCAACACACGGACCTCGGTTCCGGCATGGCGGTCGCGATGAAGGACCTTGAGATTCGCGGGGCGGGAAACCTGCTCGGCGGTGAACAATCTGGCCACATCGCTGACGTCGGGTTTGACCTTTACGTGCGCATGGTGGGCGAGGCGCTCGCCGAGGTCAAGGGTGAGGTCGAGACAGAGATCGCCGAGGTCACTGTCGAGTTGCCGGTTGACGCGCACATCCCGGAGTCGTATGTGCCAGAGGAGCGGCTGCGGCTCGAGGCTTACAAGACGATCGCCTCGGTCACCACCGATGCTGACCTTGAGGCCGCGACCGCGGAACTCAAGGATCGCTACGGGCAATTCCCGCTGCCAGTTGAAACACTCTTCGAAGTTGCACGCCTGCGGATGCTCGCTCGACGTGCCGGGATTACTGAGATCGTTGCGGCAGGTTCACGGATCCGGATGTCGCCAGTCGAATTGCCTGAGTCGCGGGTGATGCGGCTGACGAGGCTCTACCCCGGGACGCAGTTGAAGCTCGCGACGCGGACCGCGCTCATACCGCGGCCGGAAACGGCTCGGGTCGGCGGGAAACCACTGGTAAATCGTGAACTCATCAACTGGGCAAGCGAGCTGATTCAGTCGGTCATCCTGGACTAGTCAGGGCGGCCAGGTTCAGTTGCGCCGCTGGTCGTCGTTCAGATGTCGACGAGGTCGCCTGCGGTAAATCCGTAGGCGAGGTCATCGTGGTAAACCGACGCGGGCGGCTCAACAACGGCGAACCGGCGCTGCGTAGTGGGAGTGAATCGGAGTTCATCGATCAACTCTCCGAACGTCGAGACAGATTCGATGAAGGTGTCGGTGGATGCCAATTCGGTGCCGCCGAGGTACAGCGAGACCATCGTGAGCTCGCCCGATTCGAAGTCGGGCGGCGCTACGAACAGATGCGCGTCGCGGACCTCACCAAGCGCGAAGTCGCGCCACACCGGCAAGATTGGTTCGTCCGTAAATGCGACGACAACCAAGTGGGCGGTCGAGCGAAGATCGATCTTCCGGTTCTCGGCCAGACCTGCTTTCAACTG
The DNA here is from genome assembly GCA_963169255.1 of Actinomycetota bacterium. Lineage (GTDB taxonomy): Bacteria > Actinomycetota > Actinomycetes > S36-B12 > UBA10799 > UBA10799. The sequence continues at coordinate 4,108 of CAUJEJ010000084.1, forward strand.
CTTCTCTAGCTCGGCTCGATATTGCTGGCGTGTTTCGTCAGCGGGCGCACTCGCGCCAAAAAACCCCTCGAACATGTTTCCCCCATCCCCGAACTCCCACCATACGGGGGATTTAGTGGTTGCGGCACCACCATTTCGGGTGAGTTTTCGCAGTGATGGCATAGATGCGTGGCGTGGAATACAACGCTGCGCGACTCTAGTCGGGCATGCCCGCACGAGCCGTCCGCGTTTTCGCACTCATTCAGCGGTGGCTGTGCGGTCGCGGGCGGCTCGCTGCTCCGTTACTCTGTGCCGCAGGTTTCCGTAGTGAGTTGAACGAACAGCACCGAGGCGAAGGGTCGATTCTGTGGGCTTGGGACGTGATGGAGTCGTAGGTCGCACAACACGTGGTCGACGTCGGGTCATAGTTGTTGCTGCGGTGCTTGCTGTCGGTGGGCTGGTAGCTGGCTGCGGGCCCGAACGGGCAGGTTCGGCCGCAATCGTGGGTGATGCGCGCATCACAGACATGCAGTTGAGTGATCAGGTGAACGTCGTCACTGCTGCTCTGGGAATCCCAACCTCGGCCAAGGCAAACCAGGTTGTCCTGGACCGACTGATTCGCGCCGAGCTCTACACCGCGCTTGCTGCCAAGCTCGGCATCGATATCACCGATGGCGAGGTCCAGAAGTTCATTAACGAGACTGAGGTTCAGGTTGGTGGTCGGCAAGCGCTGATTGATCAACTGCTGCAGTCTGGTGTGCCTGAGTCCGAGGTATTTGGCTTCGCTCGCACCTTCCTTCAGCAACGCGCAATCGCCGAGAAGCTCGCGGCAGGCAGGTCGCAAGAAGAGCAGGGAGCTGCGCTTGGCGCGGCAGTCACGCTGCTCTCAAAGGAACTCGACACCCAAGTGAGCCCTCGATTCGGCACGTGGGAGCCCGAGACATTGTCCGTGGGCGCACCCCCGAACGATCTCTCCGAGCCCCTGCCAACCGCGGAATCAGGCCTGCTCCAGGTGCCGGGGCAGGTTGCGCCGAATGCCGGACAGGGCGGAACGCAGCAGGCCCAGTAGTGAGTGATTCCACCAATCCTGGTGGGGTCGGTGCCCCCACGGGTGATGCGCTGATCGAGCTCATTGGTGTGATGGATCGCTTGCGCTCGCCCGGCGGATGCCCGTGGGATGCCAAACAGACACACGAGTCGCTCGTTGAATACCTGATCGAAGAGACCTACGAAACGGTCGAAGCGATCGAGGACGGTGACGACTCGGCGCTGATCGAGGAACTCGGTGACCTGCTGCTGCAAGTGGTGTTCCATTCGCGAATCGGCCAGGAGGCATCGAAACCCTGGAACATCGATGACGTCGCCAGGGGTATCTCAGAGAAGCTGATTCGTCGCCACGATTATGTGTTTGGCGATGCGCCAATCGATGACGCAGCAGGCTCGGAGCAGTCGTGGCAGGCGCAGAAGGCTGCCGAGAAGGGGCGTGAGTCCGTCACTGACGGCGTTCCCATGGCGATGCCGTCCCTTGTGCTCGCGGCCAAGCTGATGCGGCGGGCCGACCGCGGTGGAGTTGATGTTGCGGTTACTTCTGCATCTGCGTTGGCGAAGGCCGAAGCGTTCCTTGCCGAGGCCGAAAGCGAACAAGAACTCGGTGAATTGCTGCTCGCGCTCGTCGCAGCGGGTCAGGCGAGGCAGATCGACGCCGATGCTGCGTTACGAAGTTCGATCAGACAATTTCGTCAACGTGTCATCGCAGCAGAGAGTTGATTAGTTACCCTTCTGTGGTGTCAGGTATTTCGCGTCGTGCCGTTCTCGGAGCGATGGCAGTCGGGGGAGCAGCAGTCGTTAGTGGCTGCGCAACGACTAGCGTCGAATCAAATCCAGGGTTGTCGGTCGATAATCCGGCCAATGGCGGGCAAGGGACGAAGGCCTGGTACATCCGCGGTGCGAAGCGTGCGCCCTCGTCACTCATCGAGTCGTATTCACCGATGAGTAGCGCGCTGCCAGGCGAGCCAATCACGGTGCACACATCGACGTCGGCGGATGAATGGAACCTCGAAGTCTTCCGGATCGGCGATTACGAAGGCCTCGGCGGCGTTCGGATCGCCCAGCTTGGCCCCTTCCCGGGTGAGAAGCAGTCGGGCCCGAAGCAGGTTTCCGATACCCGCACGATGGTTGCGAACTGGCCGGTCAGCACTGAAGTCGACACCACAGGGTGGGCGCCCGGGTTCTACCTGTTGCACGCAATCGCGAAGGACAAACGCACCGAGATCCCCGTCGTGATCCGTTCGGCGGAATCCAAGGACGCCGTGGCGATGATTGCCTCCGCGACGACGTGGCAGGCCTACAACCAATGGGGTGGCCGCTCGCTGTACGGCAACATGAGCGGGAACATCGCCGAACGCAGTTACGCCGTGAGCTTCGATCGACCGTATGACCGCCGTGGCCGTGGCTTGCTTTACGCCTTCGAAATTCCGATCATGCGGGTGGCCGAAGAAGCCGGTGTGCCACTGGCGTACATGACGAACGTCGACATCACGTTGAACCCCAACATCCTCGACGGCGCAACAGCCGCCGTCTCTACTGGCCACGACGAATATTGGACCGTGCAGTACCGCGACGCGCTGGACAGGCTGCGCGACAAGGGCGGAAACCTCGCCTTCTTCGGAGCCAATACCTGCTACTGGCGCGTGCGCGTTCCAGACTCCGGCGATGACGCAGGCAAGCTCGTAACGTGCTACAAATCGGCCTCGCTCGACCCGGTCAAGGATTCTCGCGCAACGACTGCCCGCTGGCGTGACGCTCCGCATGCGAACCCTGAGAACGCGATCATTGGTCAGTTGTACGACGCATTTCCGGCGACTGGCGCGCTGACGATTCGCGACCCTGACTTCTTCCTCTTCGCCGATACCGACGCTACCGAGGGCGCAAAGTACGAGGGCTTGATCGGTCCGGAGACAGACCGCTTCTACGACAACAAGGCAACGCCGCGACCGATCCAGATTCCGGCGCTCAGCGACGTCAATTCCGGCGGTGACAAGACGTGGTCGACGATCACGTATTACACCACCGATAGCGGCGCCGGCGTATTTGCGACCGGAACCATGGCGTGGGTGCGTGGGTTACCACGCCCCGCGATGCCCAAGGGGATTCCGCCGCGATCGACCGCGTTCGCCAAGCAGGTCACGCTCAACGTGCTGCGCGAGATGGCTAAGGGGCCACTGGGCGCCTCACATCCCGCGACTGATGACGGGAAAGACATGGAACTTCCGACCACCAACACCACCGGCAGTGCGTAGCCGGGGCTTGAAACGCGTGATTGCTTGAAACGCAGTGCTGCTTGAAACGCGGTGTCCGCCCACGAGGACGGGCCCATCTAAGGTGGGCACCGCCCGTCCTTACAACTGATTCGAAGGAGTTCGCCGGTGGCAAGCATCGACGTCGTTATTGCTCGAGAGATTCTGGATTCCCGTGGAAACCCGACCGTCGAGGTTGAGGTCGCCCTTGATGACGGAGTGCTCGGCCGCGCTGCGGTGCCCAGCGGCGCGTCGACGGGTGCGTTTGAAGCCGTCGAACTGCGTGATGGCGACGAGCGTTACGGCGGTAAGGGTGTCATCAAGGCATGCCAGGCCGTCGAAGACGAGATCTACCCCGAAGTTGTGGGGATGGATGCCACTGATCAGCGTCTCATCGATCAGGCAATGATCGATCTTGATGGCACGGCGAATAAGGAACGTCTCGGCGCGAACGCGATCCTCGGCGTCTCACTCGCGGTCGCCCGCGCTGCCGCGCTGTCTGCCGACCTCGCGCTGTTCCGCTACCTAGGCGGCCCGAACGCACACGTCCTGCCAGTCCCGATGATGAACATCCTCAACGGCGGAGCGCACGCAGACTCCGACGTCGACATTCAAGAGTTCATGATCGCGCCGATCGGTGCGCCTACGTTCAGCGATTCGCTGCGTTGGGGGACCGAGGTCTATCACGCGCTCAAGTCAGTGTTGAAGGCGAAGGGCTACTCGACGGGCCTCGGCGACGAAGGTGGCTTCGCCCCGAACTTGCCAAGCAACCGGGCAGCGCTGGAACTGATCGCCGAGGCTGTCGCGACGACCGGTCTGACGCTCGGAACGGACATCGCGCTGGCCCTCGACGTCGCCGCGACGGAGTTCTACAACGACGGTTCCTACACCTTTGAGGCCGAGCCCCGCTCAGCTGAGTGGATGACGGCCTACTACGAAAGCCTGGTCGCTGACTTCCCGCTCGTGTCGATCGAGGACCCACTTGACGAGAACGACTGGGACGGCTGGGGCCACATCACTCGCAGCCTTGGCGACAAGGTTCAGATCGTCGGCGACGACCTGTTCGTGACGAACCCATCCCGTTTGCAGCGCGGCATTGACGAAGGTGCTGCAAACGCGCTGTTGGT
>CAUJEJ010000085.1 GCA_963169255.1 Actinomycetota bacterium
TCTCACAATGGACGACGAACTCCGACGCATTGGCTTGGCGCGCGACGTGATTCGCGACATCCAGGAAGCACGAAAGCAACGCGGTTTCGAGGTGACCGACCGGATTACGATCGAATGGTCAGCCACCGGCGAAGCCGCTGAGGCGATCTGCGCTCACGCGCAGGAGATCGCTGACGAAGTCCTCGCGACGTCGTTCGCGATGTCAGCCGAGATCGCTGATTCTGCCGACGATGTGTCACCTGTGGCCAATGGCCAAGCCCTCGCGAGGATCACGCTCGCATAACTGCGGCTAGCGTCCCCTCGAGCCTTCATCGCAGGAGGGTGTGGGTGCTCCGTTCCTGCGAACTTCCCGGGTTCGGTACGGGAGGCTCGCTCCATCGAGGGCTGATACCTACAGGAACGTTATGGCGAGCTGGATCGCGATCTGAAGCAGGATGATCAACACCAGGAACGACAGGTCGAGCTGAACGCCACCAAGCTTGATCGGTGGGATGAGTTTGCGCAGCAACTTGAGCGGAGGATCGGTGAGCGTGAACACGACCTCACACAGCACGAGCACGATCCCCTTCGGCACCCACTCACGCGACAGCATTTGCACCAGATCGATGACAAACCGCGCCAACAGAATGACGAAATATAGCCAAAGGATGGTGGCGACGATCTCGCCAAGACCCGTCACGTTCTGCCTCTCTTACCTGTGTCAGTACCGCATTGCGTGAATCAGCATCGCTGTGAAGAATCTTGCTATCGCCACCAGCCGAGCCTCACTGATGGAGGACTCGGCTAGTGGCAATGTCGACTAGCTGCGACCCGCGAGACCTTGCTTCTGCAGCTGTGCGCGCGCCTCGTCAGCATCGACGTTCACGTTTGCAGGCGAGAGCATGAACACCTTGTTTGTGACCCGCTCGATCGATCCACGCAGACCAAACACCAGGCCAGCCGCGAAATCAACGATCCGTTTGGCATCAACGTCGTCAAGCTCCGTCAGGTTCATGATGACGGGATTGCCACTACGGAACTCTTCGCCGATGCGGCGGGCGTCGTTGTAGCTACGTGGATGCAGAGTAGTGATCTTCATTGGGTCAACCGTTCGGGCAGTCGCGCGCTCAACAGGCTTGCTTCGGGTTCCCGCGGGGTGAGACGACACCGGCTCCTGGGCAACTGTCTCAGTGCGCCAGTCACGGGTTTGCCGATCCGCGGCCTGACGGCGACGGGTCAGATCGTCTGCCCGATCGTCGCGAGGTGCCTCGGTAACCCGAACGGTGTCGCGCTCGTCGCGGTCTGAATAACGGTCCGAACGTGCCGACCCGATCCGCTCAGAGTCACGGCTGCCGCTGCGGGCATCGTCTTCGTAGTAGTAGTCATCGTCGTAGCGGCCATCCTCGACCAATCCGAGGTATACCGCCATCTTGCGCATTGCGCCGGCCATTCTGCTCACTCCTTGCTTATGCATGTGGACCGACCGCGTGGGGAATTCCGCCGCCGGCTTTGGACACTACCTCACGAATCCGACGCGTTCCCCTAGCAACGCCGAACCCAACCTGATATGTGTCGCCCCGGCTTTGATAGCCGTGACGAAGTCCCCGCTCATTCCCGCGGAGATGATTGTGGCGGACCTGTGCTGGTCCGAAATTTCCTCGCTCACGCGTTTCAAAGTCTCAAACGCAATGCGTGCGTCTCCCCCACGTGGGGCCACGCCCATGACGCCGCCAAGTTCGAGCCCGTCGGCCGCAGCGACCTGATCTGCGAGCCTCGCTGCTTGGTCGGCAGCGACTCCTGCACGTCCGGCGACCCGGTCGTGGTCCAGGCTGACCTGCACCAGGCACGTCACTGGACCCAACCCGTCGCGCTGCACTCGCTCCTGCAGCGCCACAACCAGCTCTGGCCGATCGACCGACTCGATACACCGAGCCACTGACGCGACCTGCTTGACCTTGTTCCGCTGCAACTGACCTACGAAGTGCCAGTTCAACGCCAGGTCCGCGCACACCTCTTGCTTCGCCATCAACTCCTGAGCCTTGTTTTCAGCAAATTCAGTGACTCCAAGGTCGCTCAGCAACCTCACATCTGCGGCAGGCCAGGTCTTTGTAACGGCGACAACCGTGATGTCGTCGCTACGACGACCTGCACTCTTGGCGGCCTGCGCCACGGCTTCGTTGATCTGGGCGAGATTGCGCTCAAGTTCAGACTTGCGGGTACCTGCCTGAAGCTGGGAGTCACTCATGCACGTGCTCCGACTTCCCGCATCACGATCACGGCGCCCTGACGACCCGTGACCCGACTCCTGCGGTAAGAGAAGAGCTCGCGATTGGTGAACGTGCATTCCTGAATCTGTTCTGCAAACACCCCGAGGTCGTACAACGACGACATGACTGCAGCCGCCACATCCACGCGCCACTGCCCGGCACTGTCCCGCGTCGCCGATGTGGGCGACACCTCCGCAACCGCAGCGCCGCAATCGGGATCCACTGCGTAGCAACTCGGGCAGATGGCTGGACCGACGATGGCCGAGATCGAGGACGGTTGTGCCCCAGACCTCACCATTGCCTCCACTGTGGCTGGGACAACCCCTGCCACAACGCCCCGCCACCCGCAATGCACTGCTCCTACTACTTGATTCTCAACATCGGCTAGTACTACTGGAGCGCAATCTGCCGCAAGGGCAACCAGTGCCAGTTCCGACGTCGTCGTGATGAGGCCATCGGCCAGCGGAACCTCTGCAACGGAATCTGCGCCCACCGCATGCACATTGGCACCGTGTTCCGCTTTGATCACCGCCAAGGCGCTTCGCGACACTCGGGCCGTCGCTGCAATCGCATCGAGGTTCGCGCTCACTGACTCCGAGGAATCCCCCACGTGTGCCGCCAGGTTCAGCGACTCGTACTCCCCTTGACTTGTTCCCCCACGGCGGTCTGTGAAGTACCAATCCGCCATCAATCCGTTACGGGCGGAGCCTGAAGTGGCCGTGAACGTTCCTGACCACATTCAGACTCCGCCTCGCTACGGTGCTCGGTCTTACTTGAGGAAGTCGGGGACGTCGAGGTCACCGGCAGGTTCGTCGAACGCGATGGTTCGCGACGTCGGTGAAAGCGGGCGACCAACTTCGGCCTTGCGTTCCGTCGCAGTCAGATCAACAGTCTCTGGCGCGGTTGTCTTCGCCTCGGCGCTCGGAGCGTCCTTGCGGGCCGACAGCGGCTGACCGACAAGAGCGCGGCCACCGGCCGTCGTCTTGCGCGGCAACGGCTGACCGCCATCAAATCCAGCTGCGATGACCGTGACCCGAACCTCGTCACCAAGGGTGTCGTCAATGACCGCACCGAAGATGATGTTGGCTTCAGGATGGACCGCCTCGGAGACGAGTCGTGCGGCTTCGTTGATCTCAAACAGACCAAGATCGGAACCACCAGCGATCGAGAGCAGCACACCGTGCGCGCCTTCGATGCTTGCTTCGAGCAGTGGCGAGGAGATCGCCATCTCGGCCGCGCCAATTGCGCGCTCTTCGCCTCGTGCTGAGCCAATGCCCATGAGCGCCGAACCAGCACCACTCATCACGCTCTTGACGTCAGCGAAGTCGAGGTTGATCAGACCTGGGGTCGTGATGAGGTCAGTGATTCCGGAGACACCTTGCAACAGCACCTGGTCGGCCTGCTTGAACGCGTCGATCATGCTGATCGTGCGATCGGTGAGTGACAGCAGTCGATCGTTCGGGATCACGATGAGGGTGTCGACCTCGTTGCGAAGCGAGTCGATGCCAGCCTCTGCTTGGGTCGCGCGACGACGTCCTTCGAACCCGAAGGGACGAGTCACAACACCGATCGTCAACGCACCCAAAGTGCGAGCGATTTTGGCAACTACGGGTGCGCCACCGGTGCCGGTACCGCCACCTTCGCCAGCGGTAACGAAGACCATGTCAGCGCCGCGAAGCACCTCTTCAATCTCCTGCTGATGATCTTCGGCTGCCTTGCGGCCAACCTCGGGATCGGCGCCTGCGCCAAGCCCGCGAGTCAGGTCGCGGCCGATGTCGAGCTTCACGTCTGCGTCGCTCATGAGCAATGCCTGTGCGTCGGTGTTGATGGCGATGAATTCAACGCCCTTCAGTCCGACGTCGATCATGCGGTTGACAGCGTTGACGCCACCGCCACCGATGCCTACGACCTTGATAACGGCTAGATAGTTCTGCGGGGCTGCCACGATGTGGGTCCTCTCAAATTGGTTCATGCAGTGCAAGCCTGCTGGGCGTGTTGGACGTGCCTTACAGACCCACTGCGGGCCTGGGTTGTACACGGGGAAGGACCAAAGAACCTGACCATCAACCTCTACTTGAGGGTTATGTGACCGTTAGCTTCTCGGTTGTTGGAACACTAGGTTCACTCACCACTCGGTGCAAGCAACTCCACCAAGAAACGCCGCATTTCTTTCAGACTTTCTGGGCCGCTGGCGTGGTAATCGGACTAAATCAGGACAAGGGTTAGCGTCTACTTGAGGCTTACCTCAAGCCGCTACCTGGTACCGCTGATGGACCAGCAGGGCTAGTGCACCATCGGGAGCTGCTCAGGGTCAGCGCTCGGCTCCGGAACTTCCGGCGGAACCGCTATTGCCCACACCCCCATAACGACCGAAAGCGCAATCATCGAAAGTCCCGCATACAGGTTGATATTCATGCCAGCGGCCTTCGCAAGTTCGGCCGGTGTCGCCATGAACCCAAGGATCGTTACTGTCACCCCAAAGATTGCAAAGAGCGCACAGATGTAGGTTCGTAGATCCAACATTCGAGCCTGCGTCATGGTCATCGGAGGTGAGTCTTCGGGATATCCAGCGGGCGCGTCGTCGGTCATCAGGCGCTCCTTTCAGCTTCTGCTATCAGCGGGCTAGGGGGTTGAGACGGATCGATCGACATAGCTAGAGGAACGCAAACGGGATGTACATTGCCAAGGCCAGGGCGATCGCTCCAGCGCCCAAGAACGCCGGTTGCTTGTACCAGCGGACAGGCTTCGAATCCGCCTCAGCATCACGGATCTCCATCCCTTTCACCAAGCCCTCCAGCTCTGCGATTGGCTTCGGTTCAGTGAAGGCAGTAACTATCAGTGAGACCACGAGATCGACGAGGGCAGCAGCGATTCCCATCCACATCGCCTGTTGAAATGACGACCGAAAGAGGTCATCATTCGTCAGCGCAGCACCCCAGACAGCAGCTGCCGCACCGATCCCGGAGATCATTCCCCAGAACCCTGCCCAGGGAGTCATCCGCTTCCAGAACATGCCCAGGATGAAGGTCACAAAGACTGGAGCTTGGAAGAACGAAAACAGCGTCTGAAGGTACTCGTTGATGTTGTTGTATTGGGCCGCAATGAACGCCGTGCCAATGCCGATGAAGACACCGATCACTGTGATCCAGCGACCGAACTTCAGGTAGTAGGCATCCGCACGGTCCTTGCGGATGTAGGTCTGCCAGATGTCATAGGTGAAGACTGCATTGAAACTTGAGACGTTTGCGGCCATTCCTGCCATGAAGGCTGCGACCAAACCCGTCACGGCAACGCCGAGCACACCACTGGGCAGGAGTGTGTCCATGAGGAGCGGGATCGCGTTGGTGTACGTCATCTGCGGGTTACTCTCGTCGCCGAGGCCCGGAATGATCAGTGCGGCAACGATACCCGGAAGAATCACCAAGAACGGGATGAAGATCTTGGGATACGCACCAATAATCGGTGCGCGTCGAGCTGAGGACAGGTTCCGCGCGGAAAGCGCACGCTGCACTTCAGCGAAGTTCGTCGTCCAATACCCAAAGCTCAAGATGAATGCCTGCCCCAGAATGATGCCGATCCAGTCACCGATGGGGTTGTTGCCACCCACTTCAGTTCCCGACCATGGGTGCAGCCAGTAGTCCGGATAGTTCTGCAACCTGTCGATGACCTCGGCTGGCCCGCCCGCGGCGGCGACTGCGACGATTGCAAGCGGGATCAAGCCAGCAATGATGACGAAGAACTGCATAACTTCGTTGTAGATCGCGCCCGTCAATCCGCCAGCGACGACGTAGACCAGCACGAGGAGTGCGGCAACCACGATCGCGACCGGCAACGACCACCCCAACAAGGCCACCAAGACGATCGCTAGCGAGTAGAGGTTGACGCCGGCAATCAAGACGGAGGAAACCGCGAACGAGCTGGCGTTGACGAGGTGGGTCGGCCGGTTGTATCGGCGCCGCAAGTACTCCGGAACACTACGGATCTTCGATCCGTAGTAGAACGGCATCATCACAACGCCGAGGAACACCATCGCCGGAATCGCGCCGATCCAGTAATAGTGGACGCTGGCGAAGCCATACTGAGCGCCGTTGGCGGCAAATCCCAGGATTTCGACCGCACCTAAGTTCGCCGAGATGAACGCCAACCCGGCGATCCACGCTGGGATCGACCGGCCGGAGAGGAAGAAGTCGAGGCTGGACTTCACAGATCGTCTTACGACAATGCCGATGCCAAGAACGAAGATGAAGTAGACGAACAACAACGTGTAGTCGACGGGGCTCATATCGAGCCGAACGTCGGCACTGCCGACAATCCGCACGATTGCGTCGGTCATGAACGCTCCGGCAAAGTACGGCAAGAACTCGGTCGATCTTGCACCGGTGTAATTCTGCCGGCAGATTGCCGCTAACGCGCCCCGAGCGGGCGCCTAGCCCAAATTCCCCGACGGCCGGTTCACCGGCCGTATCAACACTTGAGGAGGCAAGGAGCAGAGAAGTCCGAACTTTCGCCAGGAGATATTACGGAAACTCGAGGCCGGGGCTCGGGGTTGGTGCCAACGAGGAAGGTACAACTCCTGGGATCGTCGGAATGCCTTCGCCCGGTGTGGACGCGTCGAGTGGCTGGTCGCCCTCAACCGCTCCCGGTGACGTGGATGGCTTGGGAGTGGGTGGCGGTGCCGGTTTGGGTGAACTTTGTGCGCTCGTTGGCGTCGTCGGAATCCGCAAGTCAAACCACTTGTCTTTGGACTTGGCGAGTAGCGCAAGCAGAATTCGGGCCTTCAATTCGTTCTGCTCTGATGGGCCCCACACCACCGTGGCACCGGACGACGTGGACAGAATCACGTTCTCAGGGTCTGCCGCCGCGACACTGCTGATTTTTGTCGCCAACGCCGGCGGCAGGGATGCGGCGACCGCAATCGCGGCTGCGCGCGCAGCACCCTCCGGCGCTTCAACGATCGGCAGCCCTTGAGGCTTCTTCTTCGTTGATTCGAATGGAAAACCCTGCGCATCCAACGTCGCCCAGCGCTCGCCTTCTTTCATCGTGGCAACGCGATCGCGTTCTACGACACTGATGACGATCATGTTTGGCCAACGCCTTGACACGTTCACCGACTGAACCGCTGGGATACCCAAGATTCGCGACTCGACGTCTTCGGCGTTGACCCGCGCCAATGGCGTGCCCGCCCCGAGGTCTGCCCGCTGCCCGACGTCTGCCGGGTTCACAGTCCGTACACCTTCAACCACGAGCGATTCCAACGCAAACACGGACGAGAAGTAGAACAGCCACATTCCAAAGAAGAAGATGATCGCACCCACCGCCGCGAGGACCCGCCAGGTGCGTTTTGACCACTGCGGCAGGAAGCGTTGCCAACCCCGCCGGTCCTTGGGAGGCGGCGGTGGAAGGGTCGGCAGCGGATGATCTAGCAGGGTGCTCATCAGCTCACCGCGTTCGAATCGACTACGGTCTCCCGCGCCCGGCGATCTAGCAGCGCCAGGACCTCTGGACCCATCATCGAAATATCGCCCGCACCAAGCGTCATCACCATGTCGCCAGCACGCGCTCGGGAAGCGAGATGACCTGCAACGGCCGACCATGACGGTTCAAAGACCACGTTTTCGCTCGGGAGCGGCACATTCGCTGCCATAACTTGCCCACTCGCACCCGGAATTGGGTCCTCGCCGGGCGCGAAAACCTCGAGGACGACGACGTCGTCCGCCAGACCAAGCGCTTGGCCGAACTCTTTGGAGAAGAGCGCCGTTCGGTAGTAGTGGTGTGCCTGGAACGCAACGACCAATCGCCCGTCGCCCACTGCGTCGCGAGCGGCCCGAAGCGTGGCAGCGATTTCCGTTGGATGGTGCGCGTAGTCGTCGTACACCCGCACCCCGTCGGCCTGTCCACGGAATTCGAAGCGGCGACGCGTACCGGAGAATGCCGCGAGCCCCTCTGCGAGCTGCCCGACGTTGAAGCCGAGTCCGAGTCCGCAAACAAGCGCAGCGGTTGCGTTTAGCATGTTGTGTTGACCGGGCACCTGCAACGTGATCGGGCTGGTGCGGACACCCTTGACGACAACTTCGAAGGTCCAGCCGCTGCCTTGCGTGTTGATCACGTTGACGCGGTTACTCGCTGCGGCAGATTCGCCGTACGTGAGTACGTCGACCTCCGAGCCCTTCAGTCGTTCAGCAAGAGCCGCTCCCCCTGGGTCATCCACGCAGATAACAATGAAGCCACCACGGGAACCGATGCCAGCAGCGAAGTCATCGAACCCGCGCTCCACAGCTTCAAGCGAACCCCAGTAGTCGAGGTGGTCAGCCTCAACATTGGTAACGATGCCCGCGAAGGCACCTAATTGCAGGAACGACCCGTCACTCTCGTCAGCTTCGGCAACAAACAGTTCGCCATCGCCTGCGTGGGCGTTTGAGCCTGATTCGTTGAGTTCGCTCCCGATGACAAATGACGGATCCGCGCCGCAATGTTGAAGCGCAACCGTCAACATCGACGTCGTTGTGGTCTTGCCGTGGGTGCCCGATACGGCGATGCCCTTACTGCCCGCCATCAGCACCGCGAGTGCCTCGGCGCGGGTCAGGACTCGCAAACCTCGAGTCCGGGCGGCCGCGAGTTCTGGGTTTGCCTCTTTGATCGCTGTTGAGATCACCACTGTCGCCCCGACCGGGATCTGGGCAGGATCGTGCCCGATGTGGACTTCTACCCCTAGGGCTCGAAGCGCTGCAGTTCGGCGTGATTCCTTTGCGTCGGACCCGGAGACATTCACACCTCGCGACACCATGACACGCGCGATCCCGGACATACCCGCACCACCCACGCCGATCACGTGGACAGGCCCTAGCGTCGCAAGGTCAATCTGAGCATCCAGCGTCATTTTCGATTCTCCTTGGGGCCTGACTGAACCGCGCGCTCCACGATGTCGGCAAGCTTGGCGCCGGCATCGCGAACACCCTGGCTACTCGCTGCCAGGGACATTGTCTCCAAGGAATGCGGATCTGCCAGTAAAGGCAGCACCGATTCGGCTACCGAATCCGGCGTCATATCCTGGTCCGCGAGGAATTTCCCGCCACCCGCATCGACTGTCCCTGCCGCGTTGACGCGCTGTTCACCATTTCCAATCGGCAACGGCACGTAGATTGCGGGCAGTCCCACCGCCGCTAGTTCGGCACACGTCATCGCGCCAGACCGACATATCGCCAGATCGGCCGCGGCATAAGCGAGATCCATGCGATCGACGTAGGCAACTCGGTGGTAGTCCACAGCGATGTCTGCCGGGAGGTCCCCACCTTGGTCAAGGTTCTGTGTGCCCACGACGTGGAGCACCTGAAAACCGGCTCCGATAATCCGCGGCGTTGCCGCGACCACTGCGTCATTGATCCGCCGGGCACCTTGGGAACCGCCGAAGACGAGGAGGCATGGTCGATCGGGGTCAAGGCCAAAGTGCGCGCGAGCGGTGGCTCGGGTCGTGGGTCTGTCGAGGTTGACGATTGCCTCACGAAGCGGGATACCGACGGTTTCTGCACCTTTGATCGCGCCTGGAAAGGCTTGCGCGACGTAAGGCGTGAAGCGGGCACCGACCCTATTGGCCAGACCGGGCTTTGCATTCGCTTCGTGAATGACGATGGGAACTCGTCCCCGCGCCGCCAGGTAGGCCGGCATTGCGACGTACCCACCAAAACCCA
>CAUJEJ010000086.1:0-5000 GCA_963169255.1 Actinomycetota bacterium
AAACGGACAGATCGAGTGGCGAACTGGGTATTGCGCTCCCAAAGACTACGTACGACGAACCGGAATTGTTCCCGTTCGATTGGGCAGCCGGGGCTCCAACAATCACGTCATCAGTTCCGTCTCCATTAACGTCCCCCGCACCCGACACTGCGGTGCCCAAGTTGTCCCCGGCCGCCGCACCATCAATCTGAAAGCCCCACCCAGGCGAGGTCGAAGCGAGATCCACGTTGGACGGAGTAGCCGAACCGAAGACCACGTAAGACTCCCCCGAATCCGTGCGCGCATTGGCATCTGCGTACGGTGCGCCGACGATCACGTCTGAGAAGCCATCGCCGTTCACATCACCAGCGCCTGAAACGGACTCACCCGCCATATCACCGGCGGACGCGCCCGAAATCTTGAAACCAATCGAACTCGTCAAACTCGCCAGGCTCACATTTGTCGGGGTACCACTGCCAAACACCACGTACGACGCACCGGAATCGCCGCCGTTCGCATTTGCCTCCGGAGCTCCCACAAGAACATCGGCAAACCCGTCGCTATTGACGTCACCGGCACTCGACACTGACGTGCCCGACTTGTCGCTCCTGGCAACACCTTCAATCACAAATCCCCAACCAGAGCCCGGCGACGCAAGATTGAGATTCGCGGGCGAGGCAGAACCAAAAACCACATACGACGCTCCAGAGTTGGAACGGTTGCCCGAACCAACTCCCAAAGCACCAATAATCACATCATCGAAACCATCGCCATTGACGTCACCCGCGGATGAAACCGTGCGGCCAGACTTGTCGCTCGCCGCGGCGCCATCAATCCGAAAGCCGCTAGGCGGAGCCAACGTTGCCAGGGACTCCGGGGTGACCGGCGTCTCGCTACCAAACACCACATACGTCGAGCCAGAATTGTTGCCGTTCGGTTCCGCACTTGGGGCGCCGACAATCACATCATTGATGTCATCGCCGTTCACATCACCCGCACCTGCCACCGAAAAGCCAGTCTGCGTACTTGTGCCAGCGCCATTCAGCGCTACGTTCGCCTGGGTGACGAGGTCTATCACCGGATCCACTGCGTAAACCAGTGAACCAACAGTCCCGACCAGGAGGCTTGCGCCAAGCACAGCACTTGCCCCGCAAGCCACAACTCGCGAAACGTTGCGACCCAGCAAACTCCCATACTTCCTCGACACAGCCACTTCATCGCCCCTTGTTCATTCGGTCCGAACAGGAATGTCGGTATCGGTCAACAAGCGGGAAATGGTCGACAGAACAGCACCCACGAGCCAATGCCTCGGACTCTATTGCGGGGGCCAGTGCGCCGACTGCCGTGCGTGGGGTTTCCCATCGCATCGCGAGGGCGTGTTAAAGCACGAAAGGCCCGCACAGTGTGCGGGCCTTTCGATCGCACCTCAAAGGATGCGGAAGTATGTTCGGCGGCGTCCTACTCTCCCACCCCGTCACCAGGGCAGTACCATCGGCGCTGAGAGGCTTAGCTTCCGGGTTCGGAATGGGACCGGGCGTTTCCCTCTCGCTATGACCACCGAAACTCTATGGAGTTATCGATCGTACCGCTCTCACGAAACGACGCCGAAGCGTTGTTCCGTGGAGCAAGGTTCCCGACCGTAACTCGGGAACCGCACAGTGGACGCGTGCATAAAAGATTGTGTGTGAGGTCAAGTCCTCGGCCTATTAGTACCAGTCAGCTGCATGCGTCGCCGCACTTCCACTTCTGGCCTATCAACCCAGTGGTCTACTGGGGGCCTTACCAGGTTGACCCTGTGAGAGCCCTCATCTTGAAGCCGGCTTCCCGCTTAGATGCTTTCAGCGGTTATCCGTTCCGAACGTAGCTAATCAGCAGTGCCCTTGGCAGGACAACTGACACACCAGAGGTTCGTCCATCCCGGTCCTCTCGTACTAGGGACAGCCCTTCTCAAGACTCTTACGCGCGCGGCGGATAGGGACCGAACTGTCTCACGACGTTCTAAACCCAGCTCGCGTGCCGCTTTAATGGGCGAACAGCCCAACCCTTGGGACCAACTCCAGCCCCAGGATGCGACGAGCCGACATCGAGGTGCCAAACCATCCCGTCGATATGGACTCTTGGGGAAGATCAGCCTGTTATCCCCGGGGTACCTTTTATCCGTTGAGCGACGCCGCTTCCACTTGCCAGCGCCGGATCACTAGTTCCGACTTTCGTCCCTGCTCGACCCGTCAGTCTCACAGTCAAGCTCCCTTGTGCACTTACACTCGATACCTGATTGCCAACCAGGCTGAGGGAACCTTTGAGCGCCTCCGTTACATTTTTGGAGGCAACCGCCCCAGTTAAACTACCCATCAGGCACTGTCCCTGATCCGGATTACGGACCTAGGTTAGACAGCCAATACAATCAGAGTGGTATTTCAACGATGACTCCCTCTGAACTGGCGTCCAGAGTTCACAGTCTCCCACCTATCCTACACAAATTGAATCGACCACCAATACCAAACTGTAGTAAAGGTCCCGGGGTCTTTCCGTCCTGCCGCGCGTAACGAGCATCTTTACTCGTAGTGCAATTTCGCCGAGTCTACGGTTGAGACAGCGCCCAAGTCGTTACGCCATTCGTGCAGGTCGGAACTTACCCGACAAGGAATTTCGCTACCTTAGGATGGTTATAGTTACCACCGCCGTTTACTGGCGCTTAAGTTCTGAGCTTCGCTCCGAAGAGCTAACCCGTCCCCTTAACGTTCCAGCACCGGGCAGGCGTCAGTCCATATACAGCGTCTTGCGACTTCGCATGGACCTATGTTTTTAGTAAACAGTCGCTTGGGCCTGGTCTCTGCGGCCAACCCGGGCTTAGAGAGCAAGTCTCCTCACCCAAATCGGCCCCCCTTCTCCCGAAGTTACGGGGGCATTTTGCCGAGTTCCTTAACCATAGTTATCTCGATCGCCTTAGTATTCTCTACCTGATCACCTGTGTCGGTTTGGGGTACGGGCGGCTTTAACACTCGCTAGAGGCTTTTCTTGGCAGCATAGGATCATCCACTTCGCCTAAATCGGCTCGGCGTCAGGTCTCAGGCATGTGAAATGCGGATTTGCCTACATTTCGCCCTACACCCTTACCCCAGGTCAACCATCGCCTGGGTTGGACTACCTTCCTGCGTCACCCCATCGCTTGACTACTACTAGCTCGGGTCGCGCGCTCCACTGACCTCTTCCCGAAGGAATTGGCCAGCTTTGGGCGCTTAGCATTACTAGGTTCATCAGGGTCGTGTTAATGCCGGTACGGGAATATCAACCCGTTGTCCATCGACTACGCCTGTCGGCCTCGTCTTAGGTCCCGACTTACCCAGGGCGGATTAGCCTGGCCCTGGAACCCTTGATCATTCGGCGGACGGGTTTCTCACCCGTCTTTCGCTACTCATGCCTGCATTCTCACTCGTGTGGCGTCCACGGCTAGGTTCCCCTGCCGCTTCGCTCGCCACACGACGCTCCCCTACCCATCCATACTCCTGGACCTGTAAACAGGCCGAGATATTGTATGAATGCCACAACTTCGGCGGTATGCTTGAGCCCCGCTACATTGTCGGCGCGGAATCACTTGACCAGTGAGCTATTACGCACTCTTTCAAGGGTGGCTGCTTCTAAGCCAACCTCCTGGTTGTCTGTGCGACTCCACATCCTTTCCCACTTAGCATACGCTTGGGGGCCTTAGTTGGTGGTCTGGGCTGTTTCCCTCTCGACTACGGAGCTTATCCCCCGCAGTCTCACTGCCGCGCTCTCACTTACTGGCATTCGGAGTTTGGTTGATTTCGGTAAGCTTGTAGGCCCCCTAGATCATCCAGTGCTCTACCTCCAGCAAGAAACACGCGACGCTGCACCTAAATGCATTTCGGGGAGAACCAGCTATCACGGAGTTTGATTGGCCTTTCACCCCTACCCACAGTTCATCCCCCCAGTTTTCAACCTAGGTGGGTTCGGTCCTCCACGAAGTCTTACCTTCGCTTCAACCTGACCATGGGTAGATCACTCCGCTTCGGGTCTAGAGTGTGCGACTAAGTAGCCCTATTCAGACTCGCTTTCGCTACGGCTTCCCATCACTGGTTAACCTCGCCACACACCGCTAACTCGCAGGCTCATTCTTCAAAAGGCACGCTGTCACAAGGACGAATCCCTGCTCCAACGGATTGTAAGCAAATGGTTTCAGGTTCTATTTCACTCCCCTCCCGGGGTTCTTTTCATCTTTCCCTCACGGTACTTGTCCGCTATCGGTCACCAAGGAGTATTTAGGCTTGGCGGGTGGTCCCGCCGGATTCACACGAGATTTCTCGGGCCCCGTGCTACTTGGGATATTGCTCGGGAGTTCGTGATGTTTCGTTTACGGGGGTCTTACCCTCTGTGCCGGCCCTTTCGCATGGCCTTCAACTACAACACGAATTTTTTACTCCCTTCCAGAACGGCAGTCCTGAAAGAACAATCCCACAACCCCACACATGCAACGCCTGCCGGCTATCACGCATATGTGGTTTGGCCTCTTCCGCGTTCGCTCGCCACTACTTACGGAATCACTATTGTTGTCTCTTCCTGACGGTACTGAGATGTTTCACTTCCCGTCGTTCCCTCCACTTGCCCTATGTGTTCAGGCAAGGGTGACTGGGCATTACCCCAGCCGGGTTTCCCCATTCGGACATCCCCGGATCACAGCTTGGTTAGCAGCTCCCCGAGGCTTATCGCAGCTTCCTACGTCCTTCTTCGGCTCTTGGTGCCAAGACATCCACCATCTGCTCTTATTAACTTGACCACAGAATAATTTGATGCTCGCGTCCACTGTGCAGTTCTCAAGGTACGGGCGAGAGCCGAGTTAGTTTCCGCTTGCTGCCGGCCTAAGCCAGGGGCAGTTCGGAAGTCTCGGGTCTCGGCTACGTCGGATACCGACGAAGCCCTGAAGAGTTGGATCTGTGTTCGTAAACGAACACTCGCCCGGTCCCTCAGGACCCAACAGTGTGCCAGGAAATCTCAGTTCAACG
>CAUJEJ010000086.1:7500-95266 GCA_963169255.1 Actinomycetota bacterium
ATCGGTTCGAGTTCAGTGCGTGGCTTCATCGAGAAGTAGCGAAGGAAGGACTCGACGTCTCGATCATCGGTGTTGAGCCAGAATTGGTAGAACGCGTAGGGAGTCGTGAGCTCAGGATCGAGCCAGATCGCTCCCCCTGCGGTCTTGCCGAATTTGGTGCCATCTGACTTCGTGACCAAGGGCACCGTCAGGGCATGAGCGGACGCTCCGTCGGAGCCCTCGACGCGGCGTATGAGGTCGAGGCCTGCGGTGATGTTGCCCCACTGATCTGATCCGCCGATCTGCAATCGACACTCGTGGCGGCGGTACAACTCGAGGTAGTCGTAGGACTGCAACAGCATGTAGCTGAACTCCGTGTAACTGATACCGGCATCGTTCAAGCGGTTCTTGACGGAGTCCTTCGACAGCATGACGTTGACGGAGAAGTGCTTGCCAACGTCACGGAGAAAGTCAATCGCAGTGAGTTGTTGAGTCCAATCCAAGTTGGACACCACTTCGGCCGCATCAGGTCCGTCGAGTTCGACGAAGCTGCTGACTTGGCCGCGGATTCGTTCAACCCAATCAGCAACGATCTCATCGCTGTTCAGGGAGCGTTCCGTTGATCTACCGGATGGATCGCCGATCAAGCCAGTGGCGCCCCCTACCAAGGC
The DNA here is from genome assembly GCA_963169255.1 of Actinomycetota bacterium. GTDB lineage: Bacteria > Actinomycetota > Actinomycetes > S36-B12 > UBA10799 > UBA10799. The sequence goes on from CAUJEJ010000086.1 coordinate 8,151, forward strand.
GATTGGGCGGTGACCGGCGTTCTGGAACCGGCGCAGGGTAAGCAACGGAACGAGGTTGCCCACGTGAAGGCTCGCCGCAGTTGGATCGAAGCCGCAGTAGAGCCGTAACCGCCCCTCGTTCAGCGCGGCGACGAGCTCGGGCTCAGCAGTTGACTGTGCGACGAGACCTCGCCACTTGAGGTCCTCGAGGAGTTCATTGGTTTGTGGGGCTTCGATTGCGGGCACGACCCACATCTTGGCCTACTTCGAGGCCTATTGCCCCGCAATTTCCCAGGATGCCCGCAGGTGAGCACGCTCAACGCACCAGTGCCGACCAACCGACGACAGGCACTGCCCCAGGTGCTTGCTAACGGCTCGTGAGCCATTCAGGTGCACCTGGGACCACGCCCGCCTGCGCCCAGAGCCGACAAGCCTCCACGTCCGCCTGGAGCGCGGCTAGCTGTGCACGCACGGAGGCAGGAGAGCTGCCTCCGGCCGTCGTGCGCCCCGCCAATGCACCCTGGACTGACAGGACCTCACGGACTGTGGGATCCAAAGCTGGTGAGATTTCGGCGAGGGTCGCGTCGTCGAGATCCCACAACTGAACGCCACGCGCCTCGGCGGCTTGCACGCACGCGCCCGCGATCTCGTGAGCGTCTCGGAATGGGACTGATCTCGCCACCAACCAGTCAGCGATTTCGGTCGCCAGGGCGTGACCGTCCGGTGCACCAGCTGCCATCCGGTCGGTGTCGAACTCCAGCGTCGCGATCATTCCGGTGACTGCAGGAATCAGGACTAACAGCGTGTCGACCGCATCGAATGCGGGTTCCTTGTCTTCTTGGAGGTCCCGGTTGTAAGCAAAAGGCAGGCCCTTGAGGGTCGCGAGGAAACCGGTGAGGTCGCCAATGAGACGCCCTGACTTCCCGCGGGCGAGCTCTGCGATATCTGGATTCTTCTTCTGCGGCATGATCGACGAACCTGTCGACCATGAGTCATGAAGCTTCGCGAATCCGAACTCCTTGGATGTCCAGAGGCAGACCTCTTCCCCGAGGCGGGACAAGTGGACGCCGATCATCGCGGCAACGAAGAGGAATTCCGCCGCGAAGTCGCGGTCGGACACGGCGTCGATGGAGTTCGCAGCAGCAGAGGCGAATCCAAGCTCAGCGGCAACAGCCTCAGGGTCAAGACCTAGTGCTGACCCTGAGAGCGCACCCGAACCCAACGGACTGACAGATGTCCGCTGATCCCAGTCGTCGAGGCGATCAAGGTCGCGAGCAAAAGCGTGCACGTGCTTGGCGAGTTCATGCCCGAACGACACGGGCTGTGCGCGCTGCAGGTGTGTGTAGCCCGGCGCAGGCGCGTCCACGAGATCGAGCGCCTGATCCGTGAGCGCTGTTTGAAGCTCGACGACTACAGCTGCTATTGCCCTGGCCTGAACCCTCAAGTAGAGACGCAGGTCGGTGGCAATCTGGTCGTTGCGGCTGCGGCCGGCCCGTAACTTCGCACCCGTTGTACCCAGGCGCTCGATGAGGATTCGCTCAACAGCGGTGTGAACGTCCTCGTCCTCGAGTGCAGGTTGCGCGACGCCAGAATCGACGTCTGCGCCCAGTCCATCGATGGCGGCCAGGACTGCTGCCAACTCGTCGTCGGCCAACAGACCTGCTCGGTTCAGCACTCTCGCGTGGGCCTGAGTTTGCAGAAGGTCGTACGGCGCGAGTCGCCAGTCGAACTGGACCGAACGCGATAGCGCGACCAACTCTGGGGAAGGACCGCTGGCAAAGCGGCCACCCCACAGCGCTTTTGATCCGGGCTTATCAGCCATTGCGCTGATCCCGCTGCGCTGCCAGCTTCGTCGGAAGGCCCCACAGTTCGATGAAGCCCTTCGCCAGCGACTGATCGAAGGTGTCGCCCGTGTCATACGTTGCGAGGTGGAAGTCGTAGAGCGACTCCGCGCTACGTCGACCATCTACGACCGCACGACCCCCTTGCAGGACCAGACGCACCTCACCGCTAACCGATTCGTTCATTTGGTCGATGAACCCGTCGAGCGCGCGCTTGAGCGGTGAGAACCAGAGTCCGTCATAGACCAACTCCGACCAACGCTGGCGAACTCCACCGGCGAAGCGTGCAAGATCGCGTTCGACCGTGACGTTCATGAGTTCCGAGTGTGCGGCGATCAACGCCATCGCACCAGGCGCCTCGTAAACCTCGCGGCTCTTAATACCGACAAGGCGGTCCTCGACCATGTCGATTCGGCCGACGCCGTGCGCTCCAGCGAGCGCGTTGAGTTGTTCGATTGCCTGCAGCATCGTGACTGGCTTGCCGTTGAGCGCGACCGGAACACCACGATCAAACGTGATGATGACCTCGTCGGCTGGCTTGATGATCGCCGGGTTCTCGGTGTACTCATACACGTCTTCGATTGGGCCGTTCCAAATGTCCTCAAGGAAGCCTGTCTCGACAGCGCGGCCCCAGACGTTCTGGTCGATGGAGTACGGCGACTTCTTGTTCACGTCGATTGGCAGATTGCGTTCCTGCGCGAACTCGATTGCCTTGTCACGCGTCATTGCGTAATCGCGTACGGGTGCGATGCAGGTGAGATCAGGCGCGAGCGCACCGATGCCAACCTCGAAGCGGACTTGGTCGTTGCCCTTTCCGGTGCAGCCGTGGGCGACGGTGTCCGCACCGTGCAAACGGGCGGCTGCCACGAGGTGCTTGACGATCACCGGTCGTGAGAGTGCTGAGACCAAGGGGTAAACGCCCATGTACAGCGCATCCGCCCGCAGCGCTGGCAAGCAGTACTCGTCAGCAAACTCGTCCCGCGCATCCGCGACGTACGCCTCGACCGCGCCGCACGCGAGTGCGCGTTCACGAATCACGTCCAGATCTTCACCGTCTTGGCCGACGTCGACCGCTACCGCTACAACCTCTTTGCCCGTCTCCTTGGCAATCCACCCAATCGCGACTGAGGTGTCAAGACCACCGGAATACGCAAGTACTACGCGTTGACTCACTACTTCTCCTTAGCTGGCGCCACTATGTGGCGGTTCTGAGATTGGAAGACTGGGACTAATCTGCGGCGAGCGTGACGCTACCGCGCCGCGAAGCCATTTGGGCGAACTGGTTGGCAAGCTTCGCGCCGCCTTTGGGGTCACGACTCACCACCATCACGGTGTCGTCGCCCGCTACGGTGCCGAGGATCTCCGGCATTGTGGTGTGGTCGATCGCAGACGCCAGATACTGCGCGGCTCCCGGTGGTGTGCGCAGGATCACGATGTTTGCGGAGTGGTCAGCGCTGCTGAGAAGTTCAGCTACGACCCGCTCGAGGCGACTGCGGGTTGAATCGGACGTCTGGATGACCGGCGAGGAGTCTCCGCCATCCTGCGGCACCGCGTAGATGGAGTTGCCAGAAGGAGCCCTCACCTTGTGCGCACGAACCTCATCGAGATCGCGGGAAAGAGTCGCTTGCGTGATGTCGAAACCCTCCCCGGCGAGGAGATCGAGAAGCTGCGCTTGCGACTGCACCTCGTTATGGCCCAAGAGCCAAACGATCTGCTGATGCCGAGCCACCTTGGTCGCCACCTTCTTCGGCTGCCCCACTTTCGTCATTCCTGCGCCGCCGCAACATCGAGGATGCCTGGAATTGCATCGGCGAACCGCGAAGCTTCGCGTCCGGTCAGTACCAGTGGTGGTGCGAGTCGGATCGCGTCTGGAGCGACAGCGTTCACGAGGAAACCCGCTGCTCTGGCAGCGGTCTCAACATTCGTCGCCGGGACGTCCTTGAGCTCCAAGGCACGCCACAGTCCTAGTCCTCGACTCCCCTGGAGATTGGGGTGGTCGATCGCTGCGAACTCGTGCTCCCACTGTTCCCCGACAACTTTGACGTTCGTGAGGAGATCGTCGGACATGATCGTGTCAATCACCGCGAGCGCGGCAGCGCAGCTCACCGGATTGCCACCGAATGTGGAGCCGTGATCGCCTGGGCGGAACAGGTCGCCCGCGTCGCCGATACCTATGCAGGCACCCAGCGGAAGCCCGCCCGCCAGACCTTTGGCGAGGGTGATGACGTCAGCGGTGACGCCCTGTTCACGAGACATGAACCAGGAACCGGACCGGCCAATTCCTGACTGGACCTCGTCAACTACCAAGAGTGCGCCTTGCTGCGTGCAGATCTCGCGCGCTGCCTGCAGGTAGCCCGGAGGCGCCGGGATCACGCCGCCTTCACCAAGCACTGGTTCCAAGAACAGTGCCGCAGTTGATTCATCCACCGCGTCGCGCAACGCAGGGATGTCGCCATAGGGAACAAATGTCACTGGCCCAGGCAACGGCTCAAACGGTTCACGCTTTGCCGGACTCCCGGTGATGGATAGGGCGCCCATAGTGCGTCCATGGAAAGAACCAACGGCAGCAACCATGTTCTGGCGCGATCCATCAGGATTGCTCTGCCACCCATGCCGCCGAGCGAGCTTGTACGCCGCCTCGTTTGCGGTCGCGCCATCCTGACTAAAGAAGACTCTGGCATCGACTCCCACCAAGCCAACCAGTCGTTCGGCGAGGTTGAGGCCGGGCTCGTGGGCATACAAGTTGCTCGTGTGGGCGAGCCTTTCAACTTGCGCCGTGACGGCCTCGACGACCGCGGGATGCCCATGCCCCAAAGTCGAGGTAGCGATGCCCGCGATGAGGTCTAGGTATTCGTTTCCCGCGGCGTCCCAGACCGTTGAACCAACGCCGCGATCCAAGAGAATCTTCGGGGTTGCGTAGTTCGCCATCATGACGGCAGGCCAACGGTGCTCTAGTGACGTCGGGTGCTCGGTCATTTCGTCCCCCGAGCATTGCCTGGCTCTATATCGTCGGAGTAGACCATCGTGCCGATGCCACTATCGGTGAATATCTCGAGCAAGACGGAATGTTCCAGCCGACCGTCGATGACGTGAGCGCGTGGAACGCCGCCCTCCACCGCAGCTAGGCACGCCTGCATTTTGGGGATCATTCCGCCCGACAACGATGGCAACAACTCCGTGAGTTGTTTGCGGCTCAGCTCGCTGATGACTTCATCGGAGGTTGGCCAGTTGGCGTACAGCCCCGCGACATCGGTCATCATGACCAACTTCTGCGCGCCCAATCCGGCCGCCAATGCTGCCGCAGCCGTGTCAGCGTTGATGTTGTAGATCGTTCCGTCGTCACCCACGCCGATGCTCGAGACGACCGGGATAAGGCCATCAGCGAGCAGCGTCGAGACGAGGTCGGTGCGTACCGACGTCACCTCTCCGACGAGACCAATGTCGACGGGCTCGCCATCTTCGAGTGGTTGGTACTGCGCCGCTTCGAAGAGCGACGCGTCCTCACCGGAGACACCCACAGCGAAGGCGCCGTGATGGTTGATGAGGTTGACCAACTCTCGTTGGACCTGCCCGGTCAGCACCATCCGGGCGACGTCGAGCACTTCTGGTGTCGTCACGCGAAAGCCCGCTCGAAACTCTGAGGGAATGTTCAGCTTGGTCAGCATCTCCGAGATCTGCGGGCCGCCACCGTGAACGACGACGGGGTTCAAACCGGCCAACCGGAGGAACAACATGTCAGCGGCAAACGATGCCTTCAATTGATCATCAACCATGGCATTGCCGCCGTACTTCACGACGATCGTCGCTCCATGGAGGTTGTTCAACCACGGCAGAGCTTCGGCCAGCACGGCAGCCTTCTGGGTCGCGATTTCGCGCTCGACGCTCACGACGAGTACGCCGAGTTCTCGTGGACGTAATCCGCTGTGAGGTCATTCGTCCACAACGTCACGCCCGCTAGTCCTGCCCTCAGATCGACATCAATGACTACGTCCCGGCTCGACATATCCACCAGGTCGCGGGGTTCACCGACTGATCCGGCGCGGCACACCCACACACCGTTGATCGCGACAGCAATCTGGTCCGCCTCAAACTCTGCTTGGGTTGTTCCGGCTGCTGAAATCACTCGACCCCAGTTGGGATCTTCGCCGTGGATCGCGCATTTGAGGAGGTTGCTGCGCGAGATAGCCCGGGCGACCTCAAGCGCCTCTGCTTCAGTCTTGGCGTTGAGCACGTTGATCTGAATGTCCTTTGACGCTCCTTCAGCATCGGCGATCAATTCGCGCGCCAATTGTTCGCATACCGCGTTGACCGCCGCTGCGAAGGCTGCCTCGGTCGGGGCAACGCCACTCGCGCCTGAGGCCATGATGAGCACTGTGTCGTTCGTGGACATACAACCGTCGGAGTCGATGCGGTCGAACGTCACGCGGGTTGCATTTGTGAGGACGCGGCGGAGGATCTCGGTGTCAACCGACGCGTCCGTCGTAATGGTGCACAGCATGGTCGCTAGACCAGGGGCGAGCATTCCCGCGCCCTTTGCCATGCCTCCGACTACAAAACCCTCGCCGTTGACGACTGCAGTCTTCGGCACAGTGTCCGTTGTCATGATGGCAAGGGCAGCTGAGTCACCACCAGCCTCGCCCAGTGACGCGTGCGCTGCATCAAAACCGGGAAGGAGGAGGTCCATTGGCAGGCGTTCACCAATCAGACCAGTCGAGCAGACAGCAACCTCGCCCGCTCCACATCCGAGGAGTCCAGCCACATGCTCAGCCGTGTGGTGAGTGTCGGCGAAGCCATCGGGACCAGTACACGCATTGGCTCCGCCGGAGTTCGTAGCGACGGCCCGCAGCTCACCAGCTGCCAAAACCTGCTGCGACCAAAGGACAGGCGCAGCTTTGATGCGGTTCGTTGTGAACACCCCTGCCGCATCGAAACGCGGCCCGACGTTCACTACCAGGCATACGTCGGGCTTGCCCGAATCCTTCAGGCCCGCGGCGACTCCCGCCGCGGTGAATCCCTTTGCTGCAGTGACACTCATGGCGCGACTCCCAATACAGATAGCCCGGTGGCTTCGCCGAATCCGAACATGAGGTTTGCATTCTGAACCGCTTGACCCGCGGCTCCCTTTCCTAGGTTGTCTATTGCGGTCACCACGACAACTCTGCCGGATCGTTCATCCACGGCCGATTGGATATGTGCGCAGTTGGTTCCAGTCGTCGATGCCGTTGCCGGCGATGCGCCGTCCGGTAGGACGAACACAAATTCGCTATCTGCGTAGAACGAGCGCATTGCTTCATCTACTGACTCGGCCGAAGCACCTTCGGCTAGCCGCATGGTGGTTGTCGCCAGGATGCCTCGCGGCATCGGTGCGAGTAGCGGCGTGAATGACAAAGAGACTGCGGCACCCGCGGCGATTGACAATTCTTGGGTGACCTCCGCAATGTGCTGATGGGTCCCACCAACTCGATAGGACGTCATCGAACCCATCACTTCTGTGGCGGAGTGGGGAATCGATGCCTTACGCCCAGCACCTGACGTGCCGCTTGCAGCAACTGCCACGATGTCGTCGGGCTCTACAAGCCCGCGCGCCAACAGGGGTGCTGCCGAAAGTTGCAGTGCCGTTGCGTAGCAACCCGGATTGGCAACTTTGTTCGCGGTCGCGACCAACTCGCGCCTACCAGGGAGCTCAGGAAGTCCGTAGACCCACGGCGCAGCTGCTGGACCTGTGCCGTAGTAGTGGTCCCAGTCCGATCCATCCTGCAGCCGGTGGTCCGCACCAAGGTCGACAATCTTGAGCGTATCCGGGAGCGCGTCGGTCAAGGCAGCGGATTGGCCATGGGGCAACGCGATGAAGACCGCGTCGACGCCGACGAGTGCCTCTGGTGTCGATTCCGCCAAGGTCACGTCGCCGAGCGCGGCTAGCGCCGGATGCAATGTCGCGACACTCTGCCCGGCATTGCTCGCAGCAGTGGCCACCGTGACCGTGAACTCGGGGTGCCCGTGAAGAATCCGAAGCAGTTCAGCGCCCGCATAGCCAGAAGCTCCGACGACTCCCACATTGACTGTCATACATAGAAATATACGCATATGCACATCCGCTGGCGACGTGGGTATCGAAAAAGTGGGAGCCGGTTACTTGCCCGAGAACTCCACAAGCCACGATTACCTCGTGCCACTTCGCCTCTACCGGATCTCCGACAGCGTCCGAGTTGCCACAGCTGCGGCCCGCGGCGTCGCCCGGTCGGGCCTCGTTCGACCGACTAGCCCCAAGGCAACGTTGGCAATCACCAGCGGTGTACTCCGCTGGGGCACCAGCCCTGCCGTCGGCTTCAGCCTCGGGTCCGCCCGGCACGCAGATTCGACGGCGGTCGTCGACGTTGATGATGCTGACCGTCCGTATGTCTCATTCGTTGATATCGATCACAGGTGCGACACACTCGCCCTCAGCCTCATCGACCGCGGAATCGGCCCGGGATCGCGAGTCGGAATACTCGGGCGTAACTCTCGGGCCTACCTCGAGACGATTACAGCCGTCTCACGTACCGGCGCCGATCTGGTCTACCTCAACACCTCGTCAACGCTGGAGGCGATGCTGACGATCGTTGCGGAGCAGAAGATCACGCTGGTAATCCGTGACGAAGAATTCGCCGATCGTGTCCCAAGCCACGTTTCAACCATCTCGACGGACACCCCATCCGGAATCGCGCTCCTTGCGAGCCTGCCTCGCCGCGGACGCCTCCCTGCAGTCGCTCACCACGGCCGCCACATCATCCTCACGTCTGGCACGACGAGCGGGCAATCACGTGGAGCAGGACGGTCGTCAGTTCCGCTCGATGCTGCCGCAGCTGTGCTCGACGCCTTTCCCGTCAAAGTGCGCGGCACGACGCTCATCGCTGCGCCCCTCTTCCATTCGTGGGGCTGGATGCACCATCGATTGGCAACGCTGCTTGACGCGACGGAAATCGTGTTACGGCGACCCGATCCACAACGGATTCTCGAGCTGATCGATACACACCAAGTTGAGACGCTCATTACGGTCCCGGTGATTCTGCGGCGGCTTGTCGAACTCCCCCGGCACGTTCGGCGGCGCTACGACCTCACGTCGCTGACGTGCGTGGCTGTCAGCGGTTCGACGCTGCCCGGTGACCTTGCGACCGACTTCATGGATACGTTCGGGGATGTCCTCTACAACTTGTATGGCAGTACCGAGGCGGCTTTTGCCACGTGTGCAAGTCCGGACGATCTGCGAGCGGACCCGAGCACCGCAGGCAGGCCGCTCGCAGGGGTTCACATTGAAATCCTTGACGTGAGGGGCCGAAAGGTACCAACTGGCACAGACGGTCGGATCTTCGTCGGAAGCCGCACCACGTTCGATGGCTACACCGATGGGACCGACCGCGAGCGAACCCGCGGGCTCCTATTCACCGGCGACATCGGGCGACTGGACGAGGAAGGTCGCCTGTCGATCATTGGGCGCGCAGACGACATGGTCATCACTGGTGGCGAGAACGTGCATCCCACCGAGGTAGAAGAGGTGCTTCGGCGCAACGCAGACGTCGCCGACGTAGCGGTTGTTGGAGTTCCCGATTCGGTCTACGGCTCGTCACTGGTCGCGCACGTCGTGCCTGTCGCGGGGATCACGCCACACGAAGACATCTTGCTCGCCTGGAGCCGCGACCGCCTAGGACCGAATCACCGACCGCGAAGGATCGTCTTCCACGACGAACTCCCCCGGAACCCGACAGGCAAGGTCCTCAAGCGGGTGCTCATCGGGGACACGTCAAGCGACGTCGACGACGACGAAGACCAAGCGGAGTAGCGAACTCCCCTAAGTCCGCAGCGTCGCCCCGCAAGCGGTTTCAGCTGCAGCAATTGCAGCCTCGCGTGATTGCGATAACTCGTCGACACCAAGAGTCCTGTCAGCGGCACGGAACCGAAGTGAGAACGCCAACGACTTGCTCCCCTCCGCTACCTGCGGCCCCTGGTAGACATCGAAGAGCCTGACCGACTCCAGCAGCGAACCAGCGCCGTTCGCCAGGGCCGCGGCCACGTCTGCAGCCGCAGTATCGACCGGGACAACCAAAGCTATGTCTTCCTTTGCCACAGGCATCGAATGGAAGCGTGGGCCACGCCGAACTTCGTCGCTCGCGATGGCAATAACTGCATCCAGGTCGAACTCGAAGGCGCACGTCCTCGGCGGCAAATCCCACGATACGCACACCTTCGGATGAAGTTCACCGGCGTAGCCGATGATCATCGCGTCGTCATTCGATTCTGGATCGACGATCGACAACACCGCGCACCGACCAGGGTGGAACGGCAGGTAAGCCGCCGCGTCGACAGAAACAGCGACTCCAAGATCCTCAACGATTCCCGTCGCGATCCGCAAAGCATCCGACCACACGAAGTCGCGCCCAGCTCCCCACCAGCCGGGTCGCTCAACGGACCCGAGGGCCAATCCAGCGAGGTGGCGTCGTTGCGACGGAATGGCTGCCGCCAAGGCGTCGAGCTCATCAGCAGACGGTGGTCGGCTCGCGGTGAGCCTCGGCGGCGTCACTGAATCGCCCACCACGCCGAATGCCACAGACCCGACCTCAAAGATCGCGACGTCATCAGCACCCCGGGAAACATTGCGACGGGCAGCGTTCAACAACCCGGGCAACAATGTGGTGCGGATTCCTGGCTGCTCCTCGGAAAGGGGGTTCGCCAACCGAACAAAAGTCCGACGAGCGTCGTCAGTTGGGATCTGACAAAGGTCCAGATCGTGCTCACCGATGAATGGGTAGCTCAATACCTCGATGAGCCCGAATGCCACCGCTCCCCTACTTGCGCGGCGCCGAAGTTGCTGGGCTTCGGTTAGCCCGCGACCTGGAGGTGCCGCGGGCAAAGTGGGGGTGATCTGGTCATAGCCGATGAGGCGGATCACCTCTTCGACTAAGTCTGCCGGGTCCGTCAGGTCTGGGCGCCAGGACGGAGGTGAAACGTCCAGCCTCGATTCCGCGGCTGTGACGGCACACCCGACTTGGGTTAGATTCTCGATCACCCGTTCCGGCCCGATTGCCATTCCTGCCACCCTCTCGGGAAGGTCAGCGTCAATGGTGATGGTCACTTCTTCGTGTGGCGCCTCTTCAGCAGTCATGCCTGCACTTCGGCCGCCCGCGAGCTCCAAGATTAACGATGCTGCACGCTCCGATGCGTAAGGCGCGATCGCGCGGTCTACCCCACGTTCGAACCGGCGCGATGCCTCGCTGGACAAGCGATGCCGTCGCGACATCCGTGCCACCACGACTGCGTCAAAGTGAGCCGCCTCTAGCAAAATGTTGCGGCTCCCGAGATCGATCTCGCTGGAGGTTCCGCCCATGGTTCCGGCGAGCGCGAGAGGACCGTTGTCGTCAGCGATCACTAGATCCTCAGGATCCAAGTCACGCGACACATGATCCAAAGTCTCAAGTGACTCACCATTCGTAGCTCTACGAGCTACCAATCCGCCAGCCACCCGGTCGGCATCAAACGCATGCAGGGGCTGCCCCGTTTCGAGCATCACATAGTTCGTGACATCCACGATCAGGCTGACCGGCCGCATTCCCGCGGCGATCAAGCGTTGACGCAGCCACAGTGGCGACTGCCTCGTTGCATCCACGTCGAGCAAAGTGCGCAGGGTGAAGACATCGCATGCGCTCGAGTCGATCAAGGCGCATGACCGTGGTTGCGAATCCGGCACGGGCGCGGACAATGGCGCAAGTTCCGTCGCACTATCACTAAACGGCAGGCCAAATGCGATTGCTGCCTCGCGTGCAACCCCCCTGATCGACAACGCATACCCGCGGTCTGGGGTAACCGCAATGTCCAGCACTTCTTCACCAAAGCCGAGAAGTTCGCCCGCGGCCGTTCCAACTTCCGCCGAGCCGGCCTCCAGGACCATGATGCCGTCGTGGTCATCGCCGAGATCGAGTTCGCGCGAGGAACAGATCATGCCGTCGGAGACTCGCCCATACGTCTCGCGCGCGGCAATAGCAAAGCCGCCAGGTAGCACAGCACCAGGCAGTGCAACCACGACCAAATCGCCCTCAGCAAAGTTCCGTGCGCCGCAGACGATTCCCCGCACGCCCCCATTGCTCTCGCCAACCGAAACGTGGCAGAACCGAATGGGCTTCTTGAACTCGGTCAGTTCCTCAATACTCTCAATTCGACCAATGACGACCGGCCCCGTCACATCGGCAACGACGTCCACGGTCTCAACTTCGAGACCTAATGCAATCAGCGCGGCGGATAACTCACGTCCGGACAATCCCGCTGGCAAGTCGACGAACTCTCGGATCCACGAAATAGGTGCTCTCATCGTTAACCTTCCATGCCGAACGCGGCGCTGAATCGAATATCGCCCTCGACCATGTCGCGCATGTCCGTGATGTCGTGTCGGAACATCAGGGTTCGTTCCAGCCCCATCCCAAACGCGAAACCGGAGTAGCGCTCGCTGTCCACTCCACAGGCCTCGAGCACTCGCGGATTGACCATCCCGCAACCACCCCACTCAATCCAGCCTTCGCTGCTGCAGGTGCGACAGGGTGCGTCTGGGTTGTTCACGCTGGCTCCGCGGCAGGCGAAACACTGTAGATCGAGTTCAGCGCTAGGTTCTGTGAACGGGAAGTACGACGGACGCAGACGCGTGACGAGACCCTCGCCAAATACCGATGCGGCGAGGTGATCAAGCGTTCCCTTGAGGTCCGCCATCGTGATGCCTTCGTCAACCACGAGTGCCTCGATCTGATGAAAGACGGGAGTGTGCGTGGCGTCCAATTCGTCTGTCCGAAAGACCCGACCTGGACACACGACGTACACGGGTAGATCGCGCTCAAGTAGCGCTCGGATCTGCACCGGCGACGTGTGGGTTCGCAGCACAACACCGCTATCTGGCGATTCAACAAAGAAGGTGTCCTGCATCGTGCGCGCAGGATGGTCGGGCGCAATGTTGAGAGCGTCAAAGTTGAACCACTCGGCCTCAATCTCGGGGCCTTCAGCAACCTCGTACCCCATAGCGACGAACACATCTGCGAGGCGTTCGGAGATGGTCGACAGTGGATGACGCGCACCCACTTGCGCGCGATCGACGGGAAGGGTGACGTCAACCGCCTCGGCGACTAGCACTCGAACGTCGCGATCTTCTTCGAGCTGGACCTGGCGTTCCTCTAAGGCTTTCTTCAACAACCCACGCGCCTTGCCCACGCGTTGACCCGCTTCCGCCTTCGCGGCCGGGGGAAGCGCACCAATCTCGCGGTTTGCTAAAGCAAGTGCTGATCTGTCACCGGCGTGCGCGATACGTACAGCCTTGAGTTCGTCGAGGTCGCTCGCTGCCGCGATCGCAGCAACAGCTGCGCTCAACGCGGCGTCAATTGCCGCGGGATCCAGCGCACTTACTTCCACCGGGTCATATTCCTTGTTCGGCGCTGACATGGGCTCCTCATTTGTCGATGGTGTTGCGCGGTCAGTGTATTCGGCGCCAAATAGATTCGAACGCTGCATTAGGAACACACAAAGGCGTGGTGCCCAGATCGAAATCGAGACCGATCAGGGCACCACGCCTTGGAGTGCTGTGACTACGCCTCTGACATGACCTCAGGCTTTGGCGCTTCAGCCTTCGCAGCCTTCTCTGCCTCGCGGCGCTGTGACTCGGCCAACTCATCTGCAGGGACGTCAGGCGAATCGACCCGGGTGATCGGATTGCGGGCTTCGATCCACGACTCGAGGTTTGGCCCCGATTCGTAAGAGGTGATCAGGCAGTAGCGCGGGCGGCTTGTGTTGGGGTGCCACACCGCGTGCCACAGCCGCTGGGTGTCAATGATCGCCTGCGTGCCGACGGGCAGTGGAACGCGAGTTTCCGTCGACGGATCGTCACGATCTTCGCGCAACACCATGACGGCGTCAGGATCGTCTGTCAGGTTGAAGAACGCACGGACAATCCAACCGGTTCCCTCCGGGTTGAGACGGTTGTTGTCATCGCGGTGCAGGTTATGGATCGCGTCGGCATAGGTGTTCGGCTGCAACTCGATGACCCGGCAACGACCAATGTTGACGTTTGGCTCTTGCGCCCGGCGAGTGAGCACCGGTGCGATGTCGACATTCTTCTGAACCCAGACGCCGTCCTTGTCGGTCTTCGGCGGCGTGTGGTTCCAGAAGCCATCGCACTCCATATCGCCGTACGCGGACGCGAGCGGTGAAAACCTGGTGTCGCCAGAGGACTTCCAGTTCACGTACTCGATATCGAGCCACTCCGTGGGGTCATTGGACTGGTCGTAGTTATCCACGACAACAAATCCACTGTCTTCCAGAATTGGCATCTTGTAGTACGACATAGATACTCGCTTTCTTGGCTCGGTCAAGCTTCGGGTCGCGCAAGAACGACTGTCAACGCACCAACTGTGCCACCTCAACCGGATGGGCACGCGCCGCGACACTCATCAACGCACTACTAGTTAGGTTACCCTAACTTTCCGTTGCTGGGAACCTCTGAGCAGCGGCTGTCGCGTACATACACAAACTCGCTGCCACTCCAACGTTCAAACTCTCAGCGCCACCGAACATGGGCACCGCAACCAACTCATCGCAGGCGTCCAAGGTCGCCTGCTCTAAACCCTGGGCCTCGTTCCCAAAGACCCACAGCGTCGACCTCGTGAGGTCTAGCTCATCAGGCCCATACAAGAGGTGAGCGCCGTCACCAGCGGCTCCACGCACGCGCAGACCAACGGCCTTTGCCGCCTGTAGCGCCAATTCAACCGATTGGACCTCTAGCACGGGAATTCCGAATGCAGAGCCCGCGCTCGCGCGGATGCACTTGGCACCGAATGGGTCTGCACTGCCGGGACCGAGCACCACAAAGTCAGCTCCGGCTGCGTCCGCGGTGCGCAACACTGTGCCCACGTTGCCGGGATCCTGCGATCGCTCCAACAACACGACCATCCGTGGCTCTTGTTGCCACAGATCAGGCACGGGCGCGGGCAGATCGGCAACGCCAAGGATTCCCTGAGGGGACTTTGACTCGCTCAGTCCCGCGAATGTGGATTCGTCAACATCGAGGACTTCCACGCCAGCGTCTTGTGCTCGGCGCACCAGCACGTCGAACCGGTCAGCGCCGAGAGCGGTGACGAATAGTTGGTTAATGCGCGCGGTCCGCAGGCCGTATTCAACGGCCTGCGGACCATCCGCCACACAAAGATTGCGGGCGAGTCGTTCTTTTCGGCGCCCAAGCTTTCGGGCAGCGACAACTGCAGATGCAGACTTTGACGCGGCCCGTCGGTTGCCGACGGGTGTTGTCATTACGCAGCAGGTGCGGTTGTCACAACAGCGTCACGGGCAACCTCGACGAGCACAGCGAACGCTGCCGGGTCGTTGACTGCCATGTCGGCGAGCATGCGGCGGTCAACCTCAACCTCAGCGGCACGCAAGCCCTGGATGAAGCGGTTGTACGTCATGCCGTTTGCACGTGACGCAGCGTTGATGCGCTGAATCCATAGGCGACGGAAATCGCCCTTGCGCGCACGGCGATCGCGGTACGCGTACACCATCGAGTGGGTGACTTGCTCTTTTGCCTTGCGGTACAGCCGTGAGCGTTGCCCGCGGTAACCACTGGCGCGCTCGAGCACTGCCCGACGCTTCTTGTGCGCATTTACTGCGCGCTTTACGCGTGCCACTTACTTCTCCTTGCGTTCAGACCCGCGGCGCGTGTGCTTGCCGCGGTGGTTGAGGTGCTCCGCTTGGTATCGCGGAGCGATGGACGTTGGTTAGCGCAATCCGAGAAGGCGCTTGACGCCCTTTTCGTCTGCCTTAGCGACTGGCGCATCCTGCATCAGGCGGCGAGTCCGCTTTGAGTTCTTGACCTCAAGCAGGTGGCGACGGTTGACCTGCTCGTGGGTCAGTTTCCCGGAGCCTGTCTTCTTGAAGCGCTTCTTCGCGCCACTGTGAGTCTTCATCTTTGGCATGTCTTGGTGCTCCTATTTCTCGGCCGCAGGTTCACCCGCGGAAGCTTCTGTTACTTCGACGTTCTCAGTGGCCGCGCTTTCCTTCGCGTCGGACACCTCAAGGTCGTGGGCAGCAGCGTCCTTCTCCTGCTTGACATCCGCCTTTTTGCGCAGCGGTGAGATCACCATGACCATGTTGCGACCGTCTTGCTTTGGCGTGGACTCGACGATTCCGAGGTCTGCGACGTCCTCCGCCAACTTCTGCAGGAGACGGAAGCCGAGCTCTGGACGTGACTGCTCGCGTCCACGGAACATGATCGTGACCTTGACCTTGTCGCCCGCTTTCAGGAAGCGCTCGATGTGGCCTTTCTTGGTCCCGTAGTCATGCGGATCAATCTTGGGCCGAAGCTTCATCTCTTTGATGATGACGTTCGTCTGGTTACGACGTGTCTCACGCTCTTTGATCGCTGCTTCGTACTTGAACTTGCCGAAGTCCATCAATTTGCAAACCGGGGGTCGCGAATTGGGGGCAACTTCAACTAGATCGAGGTCTGCTTCTTGAGCAAGTCGCAATGCGTCCTCAATGCGAACGATGCCAACTTGTTCTCCAGCAGGTCCCACGAGCCGCACTTCTGGGACTCGGATCCGCTCGTTGATGCGGGGTTCGACGCTGATGGCGCCTCCTTCTGTCGTCGGTCAAAGCTGATGAAGAGCAGCAGACCATACGCAGGAGGTAATCAATGGTGAAAACCTGTGCGACCTGACTCGACTTAAGCCGGCAGGTGGGATCTCTCCGCTTTCCAGATGAAAGGGTAGCAGCATGACCAACGACACGACTGCCGCGAGTGACCCACTAGACAATGCAACGCGTGACATCGCCGAGGTGCCGGCAGTGGAAGTGGTACTGACCGTGGCCGTTCACCTCATGAGTGCAGCCGCGGTGAAGTGCGGTCTTGCCGACGGCGAAGGTGGCGAATCCGGTGAGGCAGACCTCGCTGAGGCCCGAATCCTCATCACCGCCCTCGCCGGACTCGTGAAGGCGAGCGCACCCGACCTTGGGACTGCCCACGCAGGTCCGCTACGTGATGGCCTCAAAAGCCTCCAAGGAGCGTTTCGAGAAGCCTCCGAGTTTCCGGACCCGCCCGGCCAGGGGCCTGGCGAATGAACGCCGCTAGCTAGGCGAACTCACCCCTAGTTCGACGCCGCGGGCGAGGCGTGCGCGCAGCACCTCATTTTCGCCCAACGCTGCGGCAGCCTCGTTGAGCGCGGCGTGGACGTCCAGACCCGGCGTGCCGACTACGGCCACGCGAATGTCCGCGTCGCGCGTTGGGTAGGTGAGTTCAAATTGGCACGATCGATCGCGAGCGGTCGCGGCGACAGCGGCCATCACTGCATGCTGAATAGCAGGATCCGCAACCGGGTCCCATAAGCCTTCGCCACTCGCTAGTGCGGTCAACGCATCACCCTCGACCACGAAGGTGTGATCCGTACGCAGATCAACAACGAGCGCGTCGGCGCCCTCGCCTCGTGCAGCGTCGGCAGCCGACCGACCCCACGCCGCTACCGGACGAGCTTCGGAGTCCCATGCTGTCAGGGCCTCGGCAGAGGTGAACGCGAGAAGTCCTCGACGGCCATCCGCCGTCTGAATCGAGACGGTCGCCATGTGACTGTCTTTCTCGACTTGTCGGCCGTCTTCGGTCTCCTCGGCGGAGTCAAGTAGCGCCTTCACCGGCACAAACAACCTCGCGTTTGCCAGGCGCACGAGCACCTGGCTGCGCGGGATTGCGCCAGAGCGAAAGTCCCTCAGCACTTGCAGGAGAATCGCATCGGCGAGTCCGTCATCGCCTGCGAAGTCCGATGTGGGAATCGACTTACCGGCGAACCTGTCATCAACCATTGGCTAGTCCCGCGTGATAGCGCGCTCGCCTACGCGCGAGCCGTTCAGAAGAGTCTTGGCGTTGGAGTGAAGTCAGTTCGTACTCGACGACCCGACCAACAACGTCGACGAAGCCTGGCTGTTCGCTCGGCGCGATGCGATCCTCCCTGACAACAACATCGACAATGCCGCGTTCGGCGAGTTGCCAGGCCGCAACCTCCTGACTACGCGCCATCTCCGATGCCCGATCAGGGGTGCGGTAGCGAATGATCGATGCGCCCTCTAGGGGAAGTGGCGAAACCCAGCCATGTTCGGCGCTCACGACGCGGTCAGCGGGCAGCATCGCCAGGGCTGCTCCCCCGCAGCCCATTCCTAGGAGCACCGAGACGGTTGGTACGGCAACCGATGTGAGGTCCGCCAGGCATCGCGCGATCTCTCCCGCCAGCGCATTCTGCTCCGCATCGACTGACAACTCCGCGCCCGCGGTGTCGACAATCGAGACCACCGGAAGCCGGAGTTCGTTGGCCAACTCAAATCCGCGCCGTGCGGTTCTCAAGGAGGCCGGGTTGAGCGGTGACCCGCTAGCTTGCGCTGCGCGATCCTGAGCGACAACGAGCACCGCAACCCCTCGCCAACACCCCAGCGCCAGGGTGACCGCATCGCTGCGCTGACCCTCGGTCGTTCCGGAAAGCAACGTCACGTCTGTCAGATTCTGTTGCAACAACGTGGCAGAGGTTGGGCGATCTGGCTCACGGGTCCGGAGCACACATTCCCACGGGTCGGGGGTACTGAGCGAGGTCTCGGGAGCGGCTGGGTTCGCGTGTTCCGTCGAGTGGTCACGCTTCGACAACACTGTGAATACGTTGACCACCGTGCGCCGTAGATCGGAGAACTCGATCGCAGAATCGATCACGCCGTGGTCGGCCAGATTCGTTGGCGTCTGAACGTTCGCGGGGAATGGTTCTCCCATGAGTTCTTGGTAGACCCGCGGTCCGAGGAATCCGGTTAGCGCCCCCGGCTCGCCGAAAGTCACCGAACCCAAAGAACCCCACGTGGCCATCACTCCACCGGTCGTGGGATTGCGCAACCACACCACCAACGCGTTTCCGGTTCCCCGGAATCGATGTGCTGCTGCCGCGACGTCGGCCATCAAGACGAATGCCGCGGTTCCCTCTTGCATACGCGTGCCACCCGAGGCGGGGCTAGCAAACACCGGCAGCTTGAGTTCGCTTGCTTTGTCGAATGCGGCAATCACAAGCTGGCAAGCGGCCCGGCCGACCGATCCTGCAAGGAAATCAAAGTCGCCGAGTAGCAACACGGTTCGGTCACCTGCAATGTCTGCTGTGCCGACCACGACCGACTCGGTGCGCCCGGTTGCTTCGCGCGCTTTGGCGAGCTCGGACGCGTATTCGCCCTCGGGTGGGCCGGGATCAAGCTCGATACCCAGGTCAGCAGGTCCCCACTCAACGAAGGTCCCCCGGTCTACGAGTTCATCAATGAGCGCGCTCACACCAATGCGGGACACAGGGAGCACGCTAGCGTGCGTCCGATCGTTGCACTCGAATCTGGGCATGTTGATGGTGTTTGATGGAGCGCAAACCAGTGTTGGCGGACGTAGTCGCTTAATAGACTTCGCCGCCCAATTATGGAGGATGCGCGATGACTTGGGACTCACACGCGACCCTCGCCCGGCTGAACGAAGCGACTCGGGACCTTGATCCACCGCTTGCCGTCATCGACCTAGCCGCATTCGACAGCAACCGCCGGGACATTGCTCGTCGCGCAGGCGGGTGCACTGTGCGGGTTGCGAGCAAGTCGCTACGGGTCCGCTGGGCACTTGACGAAGCACTTCGACATTCGCAGTTTGCCGGGGTCTTGGCGTACACCTTGCCCGAGGCGATCTGGCTCGCAACACCAACCGCGAACGAACCGGGAATTGACGATGTGGTTGTCGGGTACCCGACGGTAGATGGGGGTGCGTTGCGCGCGCTGTGCGCGGACCCTGTGCTGCTCGAGCGTGTAACGCTCATGATTGACGATGCCGCGCATCTGGAACTAATCCGTGTAGCAGCCTCCGCGGCTGGGGCAACCGTCAAAGTGTGCATCGACGTGGATTCATCGTGGCGCCCACGGCCACCCGGATTGCGAAGTGCACTCCACATCGGAGCGCAACGCTCGCCGCTTCACGACAAGGCCGACGTGATTGCGTTCGCAGCCCAGGTCATGTCGTCGCAGCACATCAGGCTAGATGGCCTCATGTTCTACGAGGCACAAGTAGCTGGCGTCGCAAACGAACCACCCAACCAACGGCTCCGCGGACGTGCGATTCGAACCATGCAAACTGCATCCATCCGCGAACTTGCAGTGCGGCGCCCAATGATTGTGAATGCCGTCAACGAACTCCTCACGCAACGAACTGGCCAAGGGCTACGCTTCGTCAACGCTGGCGGCACCGGCTCGCTTGAGAGCTCCTCATCCGACAGCTCAGTCAGCGAAGTGACCGCGGGTTCGGGGTTCTTTGGGCCAACCCTGTTCGACGGTTACCGTCACTTCAGCTTGAGCCCAGCGGCGTTGTTCGCCTTGCCCGTCGTTCGAAGGCCAAACCCGGGGACGGTGACGGTCCTCGGAGGCGGCTACATCGCATCAGGCATAGCCGATCCGAATCGGCTCCCGACGCCATGGCTGCCTGCAGGTCTGTCGCTAGACAGCCAAGAGGGTGCCGGCGAAGTCCAAACACCGTTGCATGGGAAGGCCGCAGCCGCACTTGCGATCGGTGACCGCGTCTGGTTTCGCCACGCGAAGGCGGGTGAGCTCGCTGAACATTTCAACGACGTGACATTGGTCCGCGGCTCGGAAGCGATCGCCGAGACTCCGACTTACCGTGGCGAGGGCAAAGCCTTCCTCTGACAGTGCCTGCTCATTCGTTCGTTTTGGTAGCAATTGCCGATAGCGTGCCCGTGTTACCAACACGAAGGAGCGCAATGAGCGAGAGCAACACGGCACCGGTCGACGCCAACGAAGCGGCGCAGGGGTCTGCGAACAAATGGCTCGCGCTCGCCGCGATGATGTTCGCGGTTTCGATGATGTTCATCGATCAAACAATCGTCTCGATCGCGATTCCCACCATTCAGACCGAACTCGGGCTCTCAGAGGCGGGCGTTCAATGGGTGATCAACGGGTACCTGTTGTCACTTTCGGCGTTCTTTGCCCTCGGTGGACGCTTGTCGGACATCCTCGGCCACAAGCGCATGGTGCTCCTCGGTGTGACTATCTTCGCGGTGTCGTCTGCTCTTTGCGGTGCCACACCCGACAACAGCTTCGCTGAAGCCTGGCTCATCGTCTTCCGGATCATTCAGGGAATCGGTGCCGCGCTCCTCTTCCCGGCCGCCCTAGCGATCGTGGTGTCGACCTTCCCCCTCAAGGAACGCGGCAAGGCCCTCGCACTCTTCTTCGGCATCACCGGAGGTTTGACGGCGATTGGCCCGATCATGGGCGGCTACCTGAGTGAATGGACCTGGCGAGCAATCTTCTGGGTGAACGTGCCCGTGGCCATCATTGCCATCGTGCTGACGCTGCTGGCAAAGGTTCACACCCAACACAAGCGGGAGCCCCTCGACTACTTGGGTGCAGTGCTCATCGCGGCCGGTATGGCGTTCAGCGTCCTTGGCTTGCAGCAGGCGAGTTCATGGGGTTGGACCGACCCGAGAACAATCGGTTCAATTGTTCTGGGCCTGATCTTGCTAGCCATATTCGTCAAGGTCGAGACTCGTGTGAAGATCCCGTTGATCAAGGTGGAGATCTTCAAAGACCGCGCGTTCTTCGTCGACAACGCCGTGTTGTTCTTCGCGATGATGGCCTTCGTCCCGGTCTTCTTCTTCGCGAGCGTCTATGCCCAAGCAGTGCTGGGCTACAACGCCACAAATGCCGGGCTGTACCTGTTGGTGTTCTTCGCCGGATTTGCGCCCGCGGTCCAAGTCGGTGGTCGAATCCTGGACAAGAGTGGTGCTCGTGCCCCGGTGATCATCGGTTGCGCCGTCGCGGCGGTCGGGTTCTTCTTGTGGTCACAGAAACTCACTGACTACAGCCTCAACGCGCAATGGCCGTACATCGTGATCGCGGGCGCCGGAATCGGC
This sequence comes from Actinomycetota bacterium, assembly GCA_963169255.1. Lineage (GTDB taxonomy): Bacteria > Actinomycetota > Actinomycetes > S36-B12 > UBA10799 > UBA10799. Next base: position 29,929 of record CAUJEJ010000086.1, read on the forward strand.
TTACTCCTAGGCCCGGCGAGCACCGACGCGGTGAACCGAGCCATCAATGCTTCCTACGGCGAAGTCACCGGGATCAACCAGACGATCCGTAATTACGGATCGAGTCTTGGCCTCGCCATCTTCGGCACGTTGCTCATCAACGCGAACAGCTCAAAAATCGCCGACACCCTGACGAGCTTTGGAGTGCCTGAGTCGCAAGTGAACACGATGGCACGTTCCATCGCGGACGGGTCTGACCAAGGCAGCGACCAACTCGCAAGCAACCTTCCGGAGTCCGTCCAGCAACAACTCGCGAGTGCGATCCAACTCGACTTCGCGCAGGCCAACCAAGTTGTCTTCTATGGAATGTCAGCCGCGCTCGTCGTTGCTTTCGTGGTGGCGTTATTCCATCCGGGCGGGCGGGTGACCGAAGAGGTCCGTGACCCCAACGAATCGGGACCGGTAACGACCGCTGCGGCCGAGCAGGCCGGGTAGCTAGAGGCGGCAGGCGAGAATGTCGGTCACGAGAATCCCGCGGCCACCGAGGTCGTAGAGGGCATCCATGACACCGTGGACCTCTGCTCGCTTGACCATGGCGCGAACGGCGAACCAGCCTTCATCGCGCAGAGGCGAGATGGTCGGCGACTCCAGACCTGGAGTGATTGCGCTGGCTGCATCGAGCTGTTCGGCCTTGATGTCGTAATCAACCATGACGTAGAGGCGCGCTGCGAGCACACCCTCGACTCGGCGGATGAAGTTCGCGGCTGCCGCATCGGGCTCGGATGCGGCAGGTCGGATGAGGAGGCCCTCACTGCGCAATAGCGTGTCACCGACTACCTCGAGGCCCGCCTTTCTCAAGGTCGTGCCGGTATCGACTACGTCGGCAACGGCGTCGGCGACCCCGAGCGCAACGGCATTCTCAACAGCGCCGTCAAGCTTCACGATTGTGGCGGTGACGCCATTGCGATCGAGTTCGTTCTGAAGTACCCCGGGGTAGGACGTTGCAATCCGCTTGCCGTCGAAGTCCTGGATGCTCGTCGCGACACCCTGCGGTGCAGCCAGCCGAAACGTCGATGCACCGAAACCGAGTGGAAGTACCTCCACAGCCGTCGCCGCTGAATCCAACAACATGTCGCGTCCGGTGAACCCGAGGTCAAGGCGACCCGCGCCAACGTAGACAGCGATGTCGCGCGGACGCAGGAAGAAAAACTCAGCGTCGTTCTCCGGATCAGCCACAACCAGTTCGTTGCCGCGGCTGGCACGGATATACCCAGCTTCGCTGAGGATCTTTCGGGCAGGCTCAGAGAGCGCGCCCTTGTTCGGTACTGCTATCCGGAGCACTGTGCACCTTTCACGTTCTTAGCGGAAGTTCTCGATCGATCTCGTTGCCGCGCATCGCGCGGCGGTTCAGAGTTGTTTGTAGATGTCGGCTGGGGTAATTCCGCGGGCCACCATCATCACAGCTGCGTGGTAGAGCAATTGGGAGATCTCTTCTGCGGTCCGCTCATTGCCTTCATACTCGGCAGCCATCCAGACCTCGGCGGCTTCTTCAACGACCTTCTTGCCAATCTCGTGGACGCCTCCCGCGAGGAGCTTCACGGTGTTGGATTCCGCATCGCCGGATTCTGCACGTGCTACTAGTTCGTCGTAGAGCTCGTCAAAGGTCTTCACCCTGCGAAGCCTAGCCCGCCGCTATTCGCGCGCGCCCGAATGTCCTTGAGAGTGAGTGCTGTCGAGATCGCAGCGAGCGCGGCTTCGCGACCTTTGTTCTCAACCGAGTCGGGAAGTCCCGCCCGGGCGAGCGCCTGTTCCTGCGTGTCGCACGTGAGCACGCCAAATCCCATCGGGACGCCGGTATCGAGAGCGACTCTGGTCAGCCCATCGGTGGCGGCGTTGCAGACGTAGTCGAAATGCGGGGTTCCGCCACGGATTACAACTCCGAGAGCGACGATTGCATCCGCTGATGGTGCAGCTGCCGCAGCCACGATCGGCAACTCAAATGTGCCCGGAACCATCACCAGTTCGTGCGTTGCACTCGCCTCATCGAGGAGTTCTGCAGCTCCCGCAATCAGCCCACCCATGACCTGTTGATGCCAACTGCTCGCCACGATCGTCACCTTCAGCCCGGAGGCATCGGGAACGATTGGTGTCGGATCAGTGTTTGCGCTCACGAGTGCTCCGCTCCTGTTTGCCGTTGGGTCTCACTGACGGCTGATTCATCGCTAGTCACGAGGTGGTGTCCCATCCGTGCGGCCTTTGTTTGCAGGTAGGCCGCATTGTGCTCATTCGGTTCGATCTCGAGCGGCTCGCGACCCGTCACCGAGATTCCGTAACCTTCCAGGCCCGCCAGCTTCGCCGGATTGTTCGTTAGGAGGCGCATGCTGCGAACTCCTAGATCCACCAGAATCTGGGCGCCTGTGCCGTAGTCGCGGGAATCTGCTGGCAAGCCGAGCAACAAGTTGGCGTCGACAGTGTCTGCGCCTTCATCTTGGAGGTGATAGGCGCGCAACTTCTGCAACAGCCCGATGCCACGGCCTTCGTGACCACGCACGTACAGAACAACGCCGCGGCCCTCTACCGCCACCCGACCAAGTGCAGCGTTGAGTTGCGGTCCACAATCACACCGCAGCGATCCCATGACATCACCGGTGAGGCACTCAGAGTGAACCCTGACCAGCACGTCTTCCCCGTCGCCGATGTCGCCGAACACAAGCGCTAGGTGTTCGAGGGAGTCCATGGTGTCGCGGTAACCAAAGGCAGAGAACTCGCCATGCTCCGTTGGCAGCACGGCCTGCGCGACGCGTTCAACGAACGATTCTTGGTGGCGGATGTACGCGATGAGATCCGCGATCGAGATCATCGACATCGAATGCTGATCGGCAAACTCACGACATTGCGGAGCGCGCATCATCGTTCCGTCGTCGTTGACGAGTTCACAAATCGCTCCCGCTGGCGGCAGACCCGCAAGGCGGGCCAGGTCGACCGCAGCTTCGGTGTGACCAGCACGACGCAGCACTCCCCCGGGTACTGCGCGCAGCGGGAACACGTGACCGGGCCTGGTGATGTCGCTGGCGTCGGTCGCAGAGTCGATCAAGATTCGAATGGTGTGTGCACGGTCCGCCGCCGAGATTCCCGTCGTGACTCCCTCGCGGGCGTCGACACTGACGGCATACGCGGTCTGTTTGCGGTCCTCGTTGACGTGGGTCATCGGAGGAAGGCTCAAGCGATCCAGATCGTCGCCGTTCATCGGAACGCACAAGACACCGCTGGTGTGCCGAATCATGAATGCGACCAGTTCTGGTGTCGCCTTGCTTGCGGCGAAGATGAGATCGCCTACATTTTCGCGGTCTTCGTCGTCAACGACGACCACGGCCTTCCCCGCTCGTATGTCGGCGATGGCCACTTCAATCGGGTCAAGCCCCACACTTGTGACCGAGCTCGCGCCCGGCCGGGTCGCTGCATTCAGATCTCGTGGCGCTGCCTCTTTAGGCCGGTCTTCAGACTTCAATAGCTCGTCAGCAGGAATCATGAGCGAGCACCACCCTCCAGCAAACGCGCCACATATTTGGCGAGGACATCGGTCTCAATGTTGACGTGCGCACCAACGTCCGTTGCACCGAGGGTCGTTTCTGCCAACGTCGTGGGAATAAGCGATACCTCGAACCAACTGCGGGTTCCCTGATCCCCCACCCCACTTACCGTCAACGAAACCCCATCAACGGTCACCGATCCCTTGAGGGCAATGAACCGCGCGTGTGCTGGGTCGACCTCAAACCGAAATACCTCCCAGTGCTGCGACGGAACACGCTCTTGAAGAGTTGCGACGGCGTCAACGTGCCCGGACACGATGTGTCCACCGAGCCGCGAGGTCGCTTGGACAGCCCGCTCGAGATTCACCCGCTTTCCGGGCGCAAGCGCGCCGATGGACGTGTGGTTCAAGGTCTCGGCCATTACGTCAGCGCTGAAGGACTCGGCATCGAAGTCGATAACGGTTAGGCACACGCCACTGACCGCGATCGAACAGCCAAGTTGGGCATCGCTGACAACCTTTGGGCCCTTCACCGTGAGCTTGGCAGCATTCCCATCGAGTACCTCGATCGCGGCGATGGTGCCGACTTCTTCAACGATTCCGGTGAACATCGGTGACCGGACCTCCTGAATCCTGCGGGGTGATTGGGGTGAGGTCAATTCTCACATCACTTCCAACGCTCGTCACGCCATTGCGCTGCCAGCGTGATGCCTCATCAATTGTGGTGATCCCGAGGTCAGCTATCGCATTGCGCCCCCCGCCGATCAGTACTGGCGCGACGTACCAGACCAGTTCGTCAACGAGGGACTCACGAATCATCGATGTCGCAAGGGTGGGACCGCCTTCCACCAGTACGCTTCGGATGCCTCGCTCGAATAGCTGTGTCATCGCGTAACCAAGGTCTCGCGTTTGCAGCCTTAGAGCACCCGATTGGCACACCTGCAGCGCTGGCGGAAGTTCGCGCAAGCCGATCACCACTCGGTGCGGCTGGCGCATCGCACCTGGGCGGCGGTCCGTGAGTGCCGGGTCGTCGGCCAACGCCGTGCCCGTTCCAACGACAACCGCATCTACGTCGGACCGCATTTGGTGGACCTGTTCGCGCGCGAGTTCACCGGTAATCCATCTACTCGTGCCGTCGGCCGCCGCGATGCGTCCGTCAAGCGAAGACGCAATCTTCAGGGTCACAAACGGGCGGCCCCGTCTGACCGCGATGCTCCAGCGGTGGTTCAGTTCATTTGCGCCAGAACTACTCGCATCCACCTCGACGTCAATGCCTGCTTCGCGGAGTACCTGTGCACCGCCGGCGGCTGCTGGGTTCGGGTCCACGACGGCGAAGACCACTCGGCGCACACCAGCCGATATCAGAGCCGCGGTACAGGGCCCGGTCCGCCCCGTGTGAGCGCAGGGTTCGAGTGTGACCACTGCCGTGGCCCCCCGGGCTCGTTCACCAGCATTGCGCAGTGCGACCACTTCGGCGTGGGGTTGCCCTGCGCCGTGGTGGGCGCCCTGGGAAATTACTGTGCCGTCGGGATCGAGCAACACGCATCCGACTCGCGGATTAGGGCCGAAATCGGCGACAACAGAACCCGCTAGGTCCGCCGCTGTAGCCATTGCGGCTGCCTCGGCGGACGTGACCATCGGAGCACTCCCTAGCCTCGACTGAGTCGGCTGCGAACCAGCCAACGCATCAATAGTGATCTATCAGGGTCCGCTCTGACTAATGGCTATTACTGTTCAGTGGTTCCGGTCACGCATTAGCAGCGACCGCGGCCGCCCGAATCCTGGCGATCGCTTCCACCGGATCGGCTGCGCCGTACACCGACGACCCAGCGACAAAGACATTCGCACCGGCTTCGGCCGCCTGCTCGACAGTATTGACGTCAATCCCCCCATCCACCTGAAGCCAGATGTCGGACTCCGGCCCGAGGAGCTCCCGGGTGCGCGCGATCTTTGGCACCACGACGTCGAGGAACGATTGACCACCGAATCCCGGCTCGACGGTCATGAGGAGGACCATGTCGAGCTCACCGAGCATGTCGGCATACGGTTCGATCGCCGTCGCTGGCTTGAGCGCCATTCCCGCCCGAGCGCCAGCGGAACGCAGTGCGCGTGCGAGCCGGATCGGCGCGTGGGCCGCCTCGACATGGAACGTCACACTTCCCGCTCCGGCCTCGGCATACGCAGGCGCCCAGCGATCGGGGTCTTCAATCATCAGGTGACAGTCGATCGGAGTCGACACTCGCTTCAACAGCGCCTCAACGATTGGCAGCCCGAGCGTCAGATTCGGAACGAAGTGGTTGTCCATAACGTCGACGTGAAGCCAGTCTGCCGCTCCCGCGACCCGCTCACATTCCGCGGCAAGGTCAGCGAAGTCCGACGACAGGATGCTTGGTGAAATTTGTACGCCCACGGGTTCAGGCTAGCCCGGTGGTGTGGTGCGTCGCATCAGGGAAAAGAACATGCCATCGGTTCCATGTAGGTGTGGCCATAGCCGCACGTTCGGCCCGTTGCCCAAATCTGGCACATTCGGGAATAGCGGGCGAGAGTCTTCGATCGCAACGTCCTTGCGCCGACGGGTTGCCGTCGACACCACAAGCTCCGTCTCGGCCACGTGCGGAGAGCAAGTCACATACGCGACGACTCCCCCTGGGCGCACTAGGTCGAGCGCAGAATTGAGAAGTTCGACTTGCAACTTGCGCAGGGCTGGGACGTCACTTGGAGTGCGTCGCCAGCGCAACTCTGGACGTCTTCGGACGACGCCCAGTCCTGTGCACGGAACATCCACCAGAACCCGGTCAACGCCGGGGCCGATGGGCGCGTTTCGTGCGTCGCCGACGACGACTCCGGCAAACCCAGGCACCGGACCAACAGATGTCTCAACGAGCGCGGCACGATGTGGGTGAAGTTCGATACCGACTGTCGAAGCACCGCGCAACGCACCGATTGCTGAAAGCAGCGCAACCTTCCCGCCTGGGCCAGCACACAGATCGACCCAGCGCTCGTCGGTTCCCTCAAGCTGAGCGTTCGCTAGGGCAATCGCGACGAGTTGACTACCCTCGTCTTGCACGCTCGCACGCCGATCTCGTACCGCGGGAAAACCACCAACAGGCCCACTCGGCGCGATCGCGGCATAGGGACTCCACCGACCAGGTTCGGCGCCTGCCGCGACGAGGTTTTCCACGTTCGCCATACCCGGGCGCGCCGCAAGGGTTACGCGGGCGGGTTCGTTGTTGGCGGCGAGCAGAGCCGGCAACTCACCTGCGCGCCCGCTTCCGAGGGCGTCGCGAAGTGACGACACCACCCACGTTGGATGGCTGTACTCAAATGCCAATTGTTCATCTGGTGACGCGCTCGAATCCGACAACGCGGACACCCATGCCTCAACCGATCGGGCACTGATCTTGCGCAGGACCGCGTTCACCAGACCCACGGGCGCTTCGCCCGCGACACTTCTGGTCAACTCCACTGAGGTATTGACTGCGGCGTAGGCGTCCGTGCGCATCATGAGGCACTGATACGCACCCATCCGCAGGATGTCGAGTACGCGTGGGTCGAGCTTTGCTGTGGGTCGTCCACTGCAATGCGCGATCACCGCATCGAGGAGCCCTCGATGACGCAGAGTTCCGTTGACGACCTCCGTGCAGAAGGCCGCATCTCGAGGGTCTAACTCATGGCTGCGTTGAATCTGCGAGAGCGCAACATTCGCGTAGGCGTCGCCGCTGCCGACCTCGTGCAGCACGTCGTACGCGGCCCGGCGGGCCGGATCAATCTTGCTGGCAACGTTCTTGCGCCTCGGCTCGCTCACGTCAACACCACATCGGTACCAAGTTGCGCACCACGAGCCCAATCGGCTGCGGACATTTCACGCTTGCCGGGCGCCCTCACCGTGCTCAACTCGACGGCGGACGTTGCGGTGCCCACGAGGACCTCACGCTTGCCCACGGACATGTGTCCGGGCGCAAGTGCTGGCGCGTCGGGTCGGACACTCACCGGACCGAGCTTGAGTCGCTCGTCGCCGCGGGTTGTCCAGGGGCCTGGGGCCGGCGTGCAGGCCCGGATCTGTCGATCAACTGCGATCGCAGGGTTGCGCCAGTCGATGCGAGCATCCTCGGTGGAGATCTTCGGTGCCATAGAGACGCCTTCGTTCGGCTGCGCCACGGCCGTGACCTCACCAGACTCGATCGCGTCGAGAGTCCGGGTCAACAGGTGGGCTCCACTCTCGGCGAGTTCACCCAATAGGTCGCCGGCAGTCTCAGTCGGACGGATTGGCGTCACAACCGTGCCAAAAACGGGACCGGTGTCCATACCTTCATCAAGGCGAAATGTCGTTGCTCCAGTGAGATCGTCGCCATGCCAAATCGCGTGCTGAACCGGTGCTGCACCCCTCCATGCGGGAAGCAACGAAAAGTGGAGGTTAATCCAGCCATGCTTCGGAATCTTGAGAACATCACTGGGCAGTAGCGCGCCGTAGGCGACGACTGGGCAGGCATCGGGTTCTAGCTCGGCCAATGCGCGAATGAAGTCCGGTTCTGCGGGCCGTGTGGGTTTGAGAATCGGGATTCCATGCTCGGCCGCAAGTGTTGCGACGTCAGAAGGCGTGAGCTTGCGCCCCCTGCCGGTGGGGGCATCGGGGCGGGTGACGACTGCCACGACCTCATGGTCCGAGGCAATGAGCGCCGCCAAACTAGGCAACGCGGGCGCGGGAGTTCCTGCAAATACGATCCTCATCGCTCAGAACCACCGGTCAAACTGGTGAGGATTGATCTTCACCAATGGAGGTTGGGCGCTGAACCACTCGGACTGCCGGATCTCCTTCATCGCTGCCTTACGTTCGGCGGGATTCAATCGGTCAATGAACAGCACTCCATCGAGGTGATCCGTTTCGTGTTGGACGCAGCGAGCGAGTAACCCGCTGCCCTCCAAGACAACCGGTTCGCCGTGCATGTTGAAGCCCTTCGCAACGGTTCGGATCGCACGCGGAGTGTCGAAGGTCAGCCCAGGCAATGAGAGGCAACCTTCGGGGCCTTCTTCCATCTCCGACGACAGATCGAGATCCGGGTTGATGAGGTGGCCTACGACACCATCGATGTCGTAGGTGAACACCCGCAACGCGACGCCGATCTGGTTTGCCGAAAGCCCTGCGCCGGGTGCCTGTTGCATAGTCTCGGTGAGGTCCCGTACAAGGTTCCGAAGTTCTTTATCGAAGACTTCGACTGGTGCGGCCGGGCTACGCAAGACAGGGTCCCCAAAGAGGCGAATCGGCTGAGCAGTCACACGGAACCTTTCGGAAAAGTTGTGGGTTGCTTGCGAGTCTACGCGCTACAGCGCAGACAACGGATCTAAGCGGACGCTCACCCGGTCAGTTCCCGATCCGGCCGCATCGGCCGCCAAAGCGGCTTTGATGCGTGCAGCCAACAATGGGCCCTCGGCGGTCGGAGTGAGCACCACCACCTGTGCGCCCGGTTGCGTGCCAACTGAATTCAACTGAGGGGTTGGACCAAGGAGCCGCCATGCTGACGGAAACGCGCAGGCCTTAACGAATTCTTCAACACGCCCTTGGCGACCGGAGATTTGCGCACTCCGCACAACCGGAGGCAACGCAGTTTCGCGACGTTCTGCCAATTCCCGGGTTGCCCATGCTGCGGCATCACCGCGAACCAACGCCTGCACGGCACGGCTCGCCGGATCAGCTGTGACCGCGATCTGCCCGCCAGCACTTGCCGCTCTGGTCAGCGAGGCGGCGTTGAACCAACGCCGCACAAGTTGCTCGCCGGAGCGTAGGTGTGCGCTGCCAAGTTGAGCGTCGCCGTCGAGGAGTACAGCGGCGGCGTAGCGGTCGGTGGCCGCCGGCTCCGCGCCCACCGTGGACACCACAATCGCTGGAGAGTTCGGGATCGACGAGATGATGCCGCTCTCACTGTCGCTGACCATCACGTCCACAGAGGGGAATGCGGCGGCGAGTTCCTGTGCGGAACGCGCCGATCCGATCGCAACCGCTCGCCACGACTGCTTGGAACATGCTGGGCAAGCGAATTCTGGGTATTCAGTCGCGCACCACCGGCATCGCAAGGCTGCACCCGCCGAGCCCTGCAAGAGCGGACCGCTACAAGCTGGGCAGGAGGCAACTTCGTGGCAGTTAGCGCAGGACAACCGCGCGAGGTATCCACGACGGCCCACCTGAACCAGTACCGGGCCGCGGTCGAGCCCGTCGGAGATGACCTCCCACGCGAATCTTGGGATTCGAGCAGCAGCGGCGGGATCACCAATCCGAGCGCTCGCGACCGTTCGAATCACTGCCCCTCGATGGCGATGTTCACGTGTGGGCTCAACGCCACGCAACCACCCTTGCTCGACCAACTTCGCCGACTCAACGCTTCTGGTGTAGCCCGCGATCACAAGCGAGGACGCGGAAGCGAGCGATCGAAGTGCGGCGACCTCGCGGGCATGCCAACCGGGTGCTCGTACTTCGCCTAGCGAGTCATCGAGGTCGTCCCACACAATCACCAACGGTGTATCTACAACCGGAGCGAACACGCTGTTTCGTGTCCCCACGACAACCGTTGCCGCACCCGAACGCACACGCAGAAAGCTCTCATATCTGGTTGCTGTGGGTTGATCACCGGTAAGTCGAGCGACGCCCGATCCCAAGTGCATCTCCAGGTAGTCAGCAAAGCGTGCGACGTCTGCTCCATCGGGCACGACAACAACCGCACGACGGCCGGCCGCGTCCACCAAATCGGCAATCGCATGCGTCGCCTCGTCCGCAGTGGAGACCACGAGACTCGCTCGAACCTGCCGCTTGGCCTGCAATTCGCCCAACACGCTAAGACCATTGGCGTAGCCGTCCCAGTCCACGACGCGGTGCCGCTCACGATCGGGGTCCGTACCCTCACTGGCCACGAACGCACCACCGGCATCGAGGAACTTCGCCTCGGTTCGAGCGTGGCGGTTTGGGATCGCGTCACGCAGAACCTCATTCAGTGTGCCCGCGTAGCGATCGGCCACAGCACGCCCGAGCGCCGCGATCTCGGCGGTCAGGACCGCCGGACCGAGCACGCTGGCAATGGGCGTGAGTTTGCCCGGATGTTCAGAGCGATCACTGCGGCGCAGGATGAATCCGTTGACAAGTCTGCCTGCAAAACGCACCCTGACCCGGCACCCAGGCAGAGCCAACGAATCCAGCTTCGCCGGAACCGAGAAGTCGAAGGTGTGATCCAAGGCGGCCGCATTGATGTCAACGACGACCTCGGCTACCGGCTGGCAGGTGGCGAGGTCTACCGCCTTCTTCGGTCGACCCTTCGCTGAACTCCGCCGCTTGGTCGTGGAGGCGCCAACATCTCCGTCACCGGTGATCGCTAGCTGCTCCATGCGGCCCGAGCCTGCGCCCTTCTTGCTTGCGGTCAGCGTCGCGCTGCTCCGGGTGGGGTGTATACCGGCCCGACCTCATCCCAACAGCACGGTGCCGGAATGCAGACCCTAGATTCCGGTGGCTGAGCGCAATGCGTCGACTCGGTTGGTGAGCTCCCATGTGAAGTTCTCTTCTTCACGTCCGAAGTGGCCGTACGCAGCGGTCTTGGAATAGATCGGGCGACGCAGGTCGAGTTCCTTGATGATCGCCGCAGGGCGAAGGTCGAAGACCTCCTGCACAGCTTGTTGGATCTTCTCGTCTGGGATTACCCCAGTTCCGAAGGTCTCGACGAATAGTCCAACGGGCCGCGCTTTGCCGATCGCGTAGGCAACCTGAACCTCACACTTTCGCGCGAGTCCCGCGGCCACCACGTTCTTTGCAACCCAACGCATTGCGTATGCAGCGGAGCGGTCTACCTTCGACGGGTCCTTGCCGGAGAACGCTCCTCCGCCGTGACGAGCCATTCCACCGTAGGTATCAACGATGATCTTGCGGCCGGTAAGGCCAGCGTCGCCCATCGGGCCGCCAATTTCGAACACACCCGTCGGGTTCACCAAGAGTCGGTATCCGTCAGTCGCGATGCCGAGTTCTGCCAACTCTGGCTCGACGACGAGTTCGCGAATATCGGGAGCGAGCAGCGTCTCCAAATCGATGTCAGCTGCATGCTGGCTCGAGACAACCACAGTATCGAGCCGGGCAGCCTTGTCACCGTCGTATTCGATCGTGACCTGCGTTTTGCCGTCCGGACGGAGGTATGAAACCTCGCCCGCGTGGCGTACCTTCGAAAGACGGCGAGCAAGGCGATGTGCAAGCGCGATCGGTAGCGGCATGAGCTCGGGGGTGTCGTCGCACGCGAACCCGAACATCAGTCCTTGGTCGCCTGCGCCTTGGCGATCGAGTGGATCTTCGGATCCTTCAGTGCGCTCTTCGAACGCATCATCGACGCCCTGGGCAATGTCCGGGGACTGCTTGCCAATGGCGATGGAGACTCCACACGAAGCTCCATCAAAGCCCTTGTCCGAATGGTCATAGCCGATCTCGAGCACCTTCTGGCGAACGATCGCTGGGATATCCACCCACGTTGACGTGGTGACTTCACCAGCGACAACGACCAGACCAGTGGTGAAGAGAGTCTCAACCGCGACTCGGCTTGCTGGGTCGTCCGCCAGCATTGCGTCAAGAATCGCGTCGCTGACCTGATCAGCCATCTTGTCGGGATGTCCTTCAGTGACCGACTCTGAAGTAAACAAACGCCCAGCCATCAAATTCCCCTTTTGTTCTTGCACCTAGGTGATGAGAAGTTCACACTCGCGCCAAAGAGTAACGATGCAACGTCAACGCTATGCGCCGGCACGCGGTAGGCGCGGTAAAACAACATCCCAGACCGCCACCGCAACCGCGGCCTTGCTCGCGCTGGGAACCTCAGCCTCAACACCATCGGTGGAAACAACCGTTGCTTCGTTAATTGGGCTCTCAAAGCCCTTGTCGACCCCGACCGAGTTCGCCACGATGAGATCGGCGTTCTTCTTGCGCAACTTGCTGGTCGCCAGCGCGACTAGTTCGGGACCTGCTGGGACCGTCTCCGCCGCGAATCCGACGAGCAGGGGTCGGGGCGGGGGGAGGCTTCCCAGAGTGGCCAGTACATCGACGGTTCTGGCGAGTTCGATGTGTGGAACTCCCCCATCGTCGCTCTTCTTGATCTTTGTCGGTGCGGTGTTGCTTGCGCGGAAATCTGCGACAGCTGCTGCCATCACCACCACATCGACTCCGTGGGCCCTGTCCAAGACCGCCGACAGCAAGGCGTCGGCCGTCGAAACCCTCGTCACAGTGCACCCCGCAGGATCGGGCAGATCAACGTTTGCCGCGATGATCTCGACACTCGCGCCACGGGCTACCGCAGCCGCGGCCAAAGCCCAGCCCTGGCGACCGCTTGAGCGATTCCCTAGGTACCTGACGGGGTCGAGTGGTTCGCGGGTGCCACCCGCCGTCACGAGAACCCGGACTCCGACCAAATCGGCTGCTACTGAGCCACGCGCGAGGACGACTTCGCAAACTTGGGCGAGCGCCGCGGCCTCTGGCAATCGGCCAGGGCCGGAATCTGCGCCGGTAAGGCGACCGTTGGCCGGATCCACCACTAGCGCACCGCGCTCGCGCAGCGTCGCCACGTTTTGCTGCGTCGCGGGGTGTTCCCACATTTCGGTGTGCATCGCCGGAGCAAAGACCACCGGTGCGCGCGCCATGAGCAGCGTCGATGTGAGCAAATCATCAGCAACGCCGTGCGCCGCTTTCGCGAGCAAATTCGCCGTCGCCGGAGCGATGATCACTAACTTTGCCTGTTGAGCAATCTTGACGTGTGCCACATCGTGGACGTTGTCAAACACGGTGGTGGAAACCGGATTGCCGGAAAGCGCTTCCCACGTCGCCCGACCAACGAACTCAAGGGCGGACTCTGTGGGGATCACCCGCACATCGTGACCGGCCTCACGCAGCCGTCTCAGCAGTTCACATGCCTTGTAGGCGGCGATACCGCCGCCTACACCGAGGACGATGTGTTGCTTCAGCGGACCTTCTCCACAGCGCCTTCAACGGGTTCTGACACGAGTAGTCCGGCATCGATCTCGCGCAGGGCGATTGACAACGGCTTTTCCTGCAGGTGCGTCTCGACCAGCGGTCCTACGTACTCAAGGAGGCCTTCACCCAATTGCGAGTAGTAGGCGTTGATCTGGCGGGCACGCTTGGCCGCGTAGATCACGAGCGAGTACTTGGAATCGGTCTTATCAAGCAGTTCATCAATGGGCGGATCGGTGATGCCCTGTGGATCTGGTGCAGTCGACACTGCGGTTCCTTCCGATGTGCCTCAAAGGCGGCTGTCCAGTGCAGTCACTGATCGGCACGTGTTTGAGGGTGTTGGTCAAGCGCACGAGAGCATACGAAATCAATGCTCATTCGCAGGATTGTGCACCCATGCTAGCAACTGGTTCGCCGCCACCTCGACGTCGTCGTTCACAATCACGCAATCGAACTCCCCCGCGGCCGCAAGTTCGTCCTGCGCAGCGGCCAAACGTCGTTCAATCGCGGCAGGATCTTCAGTCCCCCTCGACGCCAACCGAGACCCGAGCGCGTCGATTGATGGCGGGGAAATGAACACTGTGCGGGCGGCCGGGAGGTTCGCGCGCACTTGCCGCACACCCTGGAGATCAATCTCCAGAATGACGTCGACCCCGCGACTGATCCGGTCCGTCACCGGGGCCGCCGGCGTGCCATAACAGTTGCCAGCAAACTCAGCCCATTCCAAGAATCCACCTGCTTCACGCAGGTTGTCGAAATCTTCAGCGGAGAGGAATACGTAGTCGACGCCATCGACCTCGCCGGGGCGTGGTGCACGTGTGGTGGCTGAGACGGATAGCCACAAGTCAGTGTCCGACGCGAGTACCCGCCGGATCAGAGTTCCCTTACCTACGCCAGAGGGCCCAGCGACGACCGTGACCGACCCTGCCACTAGCCGAACTCCGCCATCAACGACTCCCGCTGGTGCTGCCCGAGCCCGCGGACTCGACGAGAGGCAGCAATGGTGTGACGACTCATGATGTTCGCGGCCTTGGCCTTTCCGACACCAGGGAGGGCTTCGAGCAGCGAGGCGACCTTCAGCTTTGCAATCGCCTCGTCCGTCGCGGATAGCGCAATGACGTCGCTAATGCGCAGTTCACCGACCTTGAGCTTGGCGCGCACATCGGCACGAACGCGGCGCGCGGCAGTTGCCCGTTGCGCAGCATCAGCTCGTTGTTCGGGAGTCAGGGTCGGTAGTGCCACGTCGCGGAAACCTACACCGATCCGGCACGGTTGAGCCGCTCGAAACTCCGCAAAGGATCGAATCAGCGGCGAGCGATCTCGGCGGCGATGTCCTTGGCGGCTTGTGCTGGGTCGCCAGCGGCCGTGATTGGTCGGCCAATCACCAGCAAATCGGCACCATCGTGGAGAGCTTGTGCGGGGGTTGCGACTCGCTGCTGATCCCCGACGGCACTGCCTGCGGGGCGGACGCCTGGAACAACTAGTCGGACGTCTGGGCCAACTGCGCTGCGGACAGCTGCAACCTCGAGCGGCGAGCAGACCAACGCTTGCGCTCCGGCCTCCGTGGCTAGCCGCGCCAGCCTGACGACGGCCGACAGCGGATCACCTTCATAACCAATCTGCGCCAGATCCTGCGCGGATAACGACGTCAGGATGGTTACCGCGGTGACCTGAGTGTTCGGCAATGCTGAGACCGCGGCTTCGATCATTGCTGGCCCACCTGATGCGTGAACGGTGAGCAACGCAGGTTCGAGGGCAGCGATCGATCGTGCGGCACCCGCCACGGTGTTCGGAATATCGTGAAGCTTGAGATCGAGGAATAGTTCGACGTCAGAACCCGCTGCGGCACGGATTGTGTCCACACCCGCTGCGCCATCACGCAGATACGTCTCTAGACCGACCTTCAGAAATGCGACGGTCGAACCGACGGCGCCCGCCAAAGTCGTAGCCGCCTCAAGCGTGGGCAGGTCTAGCGCCACTGCAATCGGCGCTCGGTTTGACGTCACAGATTTACTCCTTCTTCGCGATGAGCATGGCCGACAGCATCGGCAAGGCTCCGGAAGCCGCGGTCCGCGAGAGCGGCCGCAAGTTCGTTGTGGATGCGCCATGGCGCACTGGGATCATTGAACGTCGCTGTGCCAACGCTGACCGCATTGGCCCCGGCCAAGATGAACTGCAGCGCATCGAGGCCGTTTGCGATTCCACCCATCCCGAGGATGGGAACGTCTGGCAGTGCTTTTCGCACCTGCCACACACACCGCACTGCCATCGGTCGAATTGCTGGGCCTGACAACCCGCCTGTGATCCCGGCCAGTGCGGGACGCATCGTGTCTGTGTTGATGACCATGCCCAAGGTCGTATTGATCATCGACAAACCATCAGCGCCGGCGCTCACGCACGCCTGTGCGATGTCGGCAATGTCGGTCACGTCGGGAGATAGTTTGGCGAAGATCGGCGTCTGGGCGCCGGTATGGCGCCGAACCGCGTGAATCACAGACGACGCAGCCCTGGGATCGCAGGCAAATACTTGCCCGCGGCTCTCCACGTTTGGGCACGAGATGTTCACTTCGAGCGCGGCGATGCCTTCTTCATGACGGAGCCGGTTCGCGAGTTCGGCGAACTCGTTGACGGATCCCCCAGCGATCGATACCACTGTTCGGGCGCCCCGTTCGCGCAGCCAGCGCAGATCCTTGCTGATGAACTCCTCGATACCCGGACCTTGCAGACCAATCGAATTCAGCATCCCTGCGGGTGTCTCGGCCATTCGTGGAGTGGGACGGCCAGACCGCGGTTGGACCATGATGCTCTTCGTCACCACTGCGCCGATTGCTGTCACGTCAAAGAACTTGTCCAGTTCACGCCCAGCAGCGGCGCAACCTGAGGCCGTCAACACCGGCGAAGGCAGGGTCACCGACGCCAAATTCGCTCGCATATCGACAACGTTGCTCATCGCTGAGCACCTCCAGTCGCCGACACAGGCGCTCCAAGGCAGTCAGACGGAACCGTACCGACCGAATCCCAGCGCACCTGATCGCCAAAGAAGACAGGCCCATCGGTGCAGGAACGCGTCATCCGCGTCACACCATCGGAACCGATCACGGGCAGCACGCACGTCATACACACTCCAACGCCGCACGCCATTGCCTCTTCGACGGCGCACTGACTCACGATTCCGCGTTCCTGCGCCACCTTCGCTAGACCGGCGAGCATGCCCATCGGCCCGCATCCGTAGATGACTTGCCCGCCGTGATCGTCGAGTAGTCGATCAAGGACGTCGGTCACCCGACCCTTCGTCCCAAGCGAACCGTCGTCAGTCGTGATCGTCAACGACGATGCACGCCGACGGCCATCGACGACACCGAACAGTCGAGACTCAGTTGCGGCACCCAACACGAGGTCAACGCGGCAACCACGCTCGCGCAGACGATCAGCAAGCATGAACAGCGGTGCAGACCCGTATCCGCCGCCAACCAACACGCAAGGCACCGGATCCTTCGGCAGCGAGAACGGACGACCTAGTGGCGCAATGACATCAATGGGATCGCCTACCGCACGCTCTACCAGCCACTTGGTACCCGGGCCGTGTGCGTCGACAACAATCTCCACTGTTCCGCCAAGGGCTCCGGCAGTGTCGACTCGATGGATCGAGAAACAACGACGCAGCAGCATCGCAGTTGGTTGACCACCAACCGCGATCGCTACGAAGTTGCCCGGCGCGGTTGCCTCAGCAACGCCCGGCGCTGCAAACACGAGCACGTAGTAATCACCGCTGCGACGGACGGCGAGGACTTCTCCTCGGACCTGAATCGGGCCCGCATCTGGCTTACCAAATCGCTTCGATGCCACTAGGAGTTCACCTCGCCAGCTGCGACTTGGGCCGCACGCAACGCAGCAAGATCACTCGAGTGTTGTTGCAAGCTTCGAACCGTCATCTCGCCACCAAGGAGGGATTCGATGCCCTCCACCGCGGCTGCGAGTCCTTGTGCCGTCGTAATACACGGAATGCCAAGCCGAACCGCGACAGTTCGAATTTCGTATCCGTCAACGCGAGCCCCCACGCCGTAGGGCGTGTTGACCACCATCGCGATCTCGCCTGCCTCCATCGCATCGATGGTGGTGGGCTCCCCTTTCGGTCCGACGCCTTCGAAGTGCTTGCGCAGCTCAGTGGTCTTGACCCCGTGACGCGCCAGCACAGCTGCTGTTCCAGGCGTCGCGGCAATCTCGAATCCGAGGTCGGCGAGCCGCTTGACCGGGAACACCATCGAGCGCTTGTCGCGGTCGGCCATCGACACGAAGACCCGTCCCGACGTCGGCAATCCCTCGGCAAAGGCGGCGGCCTGTGACTTCGCGAATGCGGTACCGAAGTCTTGGTCGATGCCCATCACTTCGCCGGTGGATCGCATCTCCGGCCCGAGCAGGGTGTCGACGCCGTGGAACCGACCAAACGGCAGCACTGCTTCCTTCACGGCCACCGGCCCTCCGACCGGAAGAGTGCCTCCGTCGCCCTGCGCCGTCAGCAGCCCTTCTGCGCGAAGTTCCGCGATCGTGGCACCCATCGCGATTCGTGCAGCTGCCTTTGCCATCGAGACACCCGTCGCCTTCGAAACGAACGGGACGGTGCGTGAAGCCCGTGGATTGGCCTCCAGGACGTAGAGGACTCCCCCAGCCAGCGCGTACTGAACGTTGAGCAACCCACGCACGCCCACGCCCTTGGCGATTGCCTCAGTGCTGCGGCGAACACGATCGATCTCGGTCCGGCTCAAGGTGATTGGAGGAAGCGCGCACGCCGAGTCGCCAGAGTGGACGCCTGCTTCTTCAATGTGTTCCATGACCCCACCGAGGAACAGATCGGTTCCGTCGTAGAGCGCATCAACATCGATCTCGATCGCATCGTCAAGGAATCGGTCGACCAAGACTGGATGTTCGGGACTCGCTTCGGTGGCCCGCTGCAGGTAGTCAGCAAGCATCGCGTCGTCGTACACAATCTCCATTCCCCGACCACCGAGGACATAGGACGGGCGAACGAGGACGGGATACCCAACACGTTGCGCGATTTCTTGTGCCTGATCGAAACTACTCGCAAGCCCGTGCGCGGGTGAGGGCAATCCGGCTTCATCCAGCACCCGGCCGAACTCACCGCGCTCCTCGGCAAGATCGATGGCCTCCGGGCTGGTCCCGACTACCGGAACGCCAGCGTCTTTGAGAGTCTGCGCGAGCCCGAGCGGAGTCTGTCCTCCTAGCTGACAGATCACTCCGGCCACCGGGCCCGCAGCGGCCTCTGCTTCGTACACCGCGAGGACATCTTCGGCAGTGAGTGGTTCAAAGTAGAGGCGATCCGAGGTGTCGTAGTCGGTCGACACGGTCTCGGGGTTGCAGTTCACCATGACTGTCTCGTAGCCAGCTTCACGAAGCGCAAGTGCGGCGTGCACACACGAGTAGTCAAACTCGATCCCTTGGCCAATTCGGTTAGGCCCAGACCCGAGGATTAGCACCGCCGGGCGTTCACGCGGTGACACTTCGGTCTCGTCGTCGTACGTCGAATAGTGGTAGGGCGTCTTCGCTTCAAACTCAGCGGCACAGGTATCGACCGTCTTGTAGACCGGTTCGACGTTCAACTCCCTGCGCAGCTTGCGGATGTCGGATTCGTTGACCGTGGACTCGCTTGTGCTGCGCAGCGCTGCAAGCTGAACGTCGGCGAAGCCGTGCCGTTTTGCGTACCGAAGCAGATCGGCATCGAGGATATCTGCCTGGCGAACTTCGTCGGCGATCTCGTTGATCAGCGAAATTTGATCGAGGTACCAGGGGTCAATGTCTGTGGCTTCGTGAACTTGTTCGATGCTGGCACCAGCCCAGAGTGCTAGCTGAACCTCGTTGAGCCGACCGTCGCGGGGAACCCGCATCTGGTCAAGCAACCCAGGCACATCAACGTCAGCTGCGCCTGCGGGCCAACTGAACGAAGCACCGCGCTTCTCCACACTGCGAAGTGCCTTCTGCAGCGCCTCGGTGAAGTTGCGCCCGATTGCCATTGCCTCGCCGACACTCTTCATCGTGGTGGTGAGGGTTTGATCAGCGTTCGGGAATTTCTCGAACGCGAACCGTGGCACCTTCACGACGACGTAGTCGAGCGTTGGCTCGAACGCGGCAGGGGTGACCTTGGTGATGTCATTGGGAATCTCGTCGAGCGTGTAGCCAACGGCAAGCTTCGCGGCAATCTTGGCGATGGGAAATCCGGTCGCCTTCGACGCCAGCGCCGAGGAGCGCGAGACTCGCGGATTCATCTCGATCACGATCATCCGCCCGGTGTCGGGATCGATCGCAAACTGGATGTTGCAGCCACCGGTATCGACGCCAACCTTGCGGATGACCTCAATACCGACGTCGCGCATTCGTTGGAACTCCCGATCGGTCAACGTCAGCGAAGGTGCAACCGTGATCGAGTCACCGGTATGGACTCCGACCGGGTCCACGTTCTCAATCGAACACACCACAACAACGTTGTCGTGGTGGTCGCGCATCATCTCGAGTTCGTACTCCTTCCAGCCCAGAATCGACTCCTCGAGGAGCACTTCGGAGGTCGGACTCGCCGCCAACCCTGAGCCCGCAATCCGGCGCAGGTCCTCGACGTTGTATGCCATCCCCGAACCGGCTCCGCCCATGGTGAACGAGGGCCGCACCACCATGGGGTAGCCGAGTTCTTCGACTGCAGCAAAGCACTCGTCGAGCGTATGGCAAATGACACTGCGCGCAGATTCGGCTTGGTAGCCGTCAATGTTGATGGTCGCGACGATTTCTTTGAACTGCTCACGGTTCTCGCCAGCGACGATTGCTGCGACCTTCGCGCCGATCAATTCGACGTCGTATCGCTCAAGCGTGCCAGCGTCGTGCAGCGCCATGGCAGCATTCAGCGCGGTCTGGCCACCGAGGGTCGGTAGTACCGCGTCAGGGCGTTCGATCGCGATGATCTTCTCGATGATCTCGGGCGTGATCGGCTCGACGTACGTTGCGTCGGCGAACTCCGGATCCGTCATGATCGTGGCTGGATTACTGTTCACCAAGATCACGCGAATACCCTCTTCGCGCAGAACGCGGCAGGCCTGTGTACCCGAGTAGTCAAACTCGCAGGCCTGTCCGATCACAATCGGGCCAGACCCGATGACCAGCACACTGTTGATGTCGGAACGGCGAGGCATCTCTAGTTCCCTACCTTCGTCGTGGTCGTTTCCAATAGATCAAAGAACCTGTCGAAGAGGTACGCGGAATCGTGGGGACCCGCCGCGGCCTCAGGGTGGTACTGAACGGAGAAGGCAGGCACGTCGAGACACTCGACGCCCTCCACAACGTTGTCGTTAAGGCCGAGGTGACTCACCCGTGTCCGACCGAATTCGGTATCGACGATCTCGTCGATGGGTGCTTGCACCGCGAACCCGTGGTTCTGGGAGGTGATCTCGACCCGGCGGGTTCGCAAGTCCATAACCGGCTGGTTGATACCGCGGTGGCCGAACTGAAGCTTGTAGGTGCTGAACCCCAAAGCTCGAGCCAGGATCTGATTGCCGAAGCAGATTCCAAAAACTGGCAGGCGGTTCGCCAATGCCCATCGCACCAACGCGACTGGAGCTTCAGCGGTTGCCGGGTCACCAGGTCCGTTTGAGAGGAAGAGTCCGTCGACGCCAAGCGCAGCGATGTCTTCGGAGGTTGCGCTTGCAGGCACCACGACAACTTCGATTCCACGCTTGGCCATGAGTGCCGGGGTCATGGACTTGATTCCGAGGTCCACCGCCGCCACGCGAAAACGACGTTCGCCAACGGCTGGGACGGTGTAAGGCTCATCGGTCGTCACCTCGGCGGACAGGTCAGCGCCGGCCATCAGCGGGCTGTCGTTTACCAGCGTCACCAGTTCAGCAATGTCTTGATCGGCAGCTGCGCCGGCAAACACGCCCGCGCGCATCGATCCGCGATCCCGTAGGTGGCGCGTGATTGCCCGGGTGTCGACGTCGGCGATTCCGACGACACCGAATTCGGTGAGGTCATCAACCAGCGTCCGCTGCGAGCGCCAGTTGCTGGCAATCCGGCTTGGATCGCGAACCACGTACCCGCTTACCCAGATTCGGCGGGACTCACTGTCCTCGTCATTCATCCCGGTGTTGCCCACGTGCGGTGCCGTCATCACGACGATCTGACGCTGGTAGGACGGGTCCGTCAATGTCTCTTGGTACCCCGACATGCCGGTTGCGAACACGACTTCCGCCAACGCTGTTCCATCCGGTCCGAATGAACTCCCACGGAATACCCGGCCGTCTTCAAGAACCAGAAGTCCTGGCTTGTGCAATCTACGACTACTCATGGTTTGTCCCTCCCCCGTGGGCACTTTGCCCGCGATGTGCATCGCTCCAAAGCTTCCCGCTCGGCAATTGTGCCAAGGCCGAAACGACCGCCACTCTTGCCTGTGCATCCGGCACTCGAAGTCCGGTTTGCAGGAGTTGTTCACCCCATACCCAACTCACCACAATGACTCCTTCACTGCCGTAGACCCGCCCCGCCAGACCGCGCGCAAGCTCAACCTTGGTGATGGCGTTCTGCGGCACGAACAGCGCGTCCGTGCCGACCCGCTCAACGATGAGCCCCTGACTCTCCACGGCGATGGCTGCAGGTCCGCGACTACCCAGGCCTTGAGCTGCAACCTTGTCAAGCCAATGCTCGATGGTGACGGTCCCGAGATACGTTGCATGGTCGACGCGTAGCGCACCATCAGAGACCGAATTCGGCGCCATTGCGAGCACTGGTATGTCCGCACCGGCAGCTGTGCGTCTCCGCCAACTCGTCGACATCAGCCGAAGCGCTAACGCGATAGCGGCGATGACGAGAATCACCAGGATGAGACGGGCCACTATCGGGTCCTTTCGGCGGTGCCGTCGGTAACCGTCGGATTGCCTGCGTAGATCGTGTGCACAACCCGACCGGGGAGCACTCGCTCACGATAGGGCGTGTTCCGACTCAAGCTCGCAAGTTCAGTCGGTCGCACTGTCCAGGTCGCGGCAGGATCGACCAGGGTCAGGTGCGCAGGTTCGCCTGCCGCAATTGAGCCGCCCTGACCCTTAACCCGACCGATCTGCGCGGGACGTCTGGACATGCGGTCGGCTACGCCTACCCAATCAAGCAGCCCGGTATTGACCATCGACTCAACAACGACGGAGAAGGCGGTCTCGAGGCCGAGCATCCCGAAAGCCGCGGCACTCCATTCGCATTCCTTGTCTTCCACCGGATGCGGCGCATGATCGGTCGCGACGGCGTCGATCGTGCCGTCTGCGAGCCCTTCCCGCAAAGCGAGCACATCTTCCTGCGTGCGCAACGGAGGATTCACCTTGAAGTGCGGGTCGTAGCTTCGCGCAAGCTCATCGGTCAGGAGGAGATGGTGAGGGGTGACCTCAGCTGTGACGTTGATGCCCTTGGATTTTGCCCACCGAATCAGTTCGACAGACCCCGCCGTCGACACATGGCATACGTGCAGTCGGCTGTCGACATGCTGAGTCAGCAGCACGTCACGGGCGATGATCGCCTCTTCGGCAACCGCTGGCCACCCGCGAAGCCCCAACGTGCCCGACAGCACCCCTTCGTTCATCTGCGCGCCTTCAGTCAGGCGCGGTTCTTGTGCGTGCTGGGCGATTGCACCGTCGAAGGCCTTGACGTACTCCAACGCGCGCCGCATGATCACGGCATCATCGACGCATTTGCCATCGTCGGAGAACAACCGCACCTGCGCAGCAGACGCCGCCATCGCGCCGAGTTCGGCCATGTGTTGACCAGCGAGTCCGACAGTTACCGCACCGACGGGCCGCACTTCGCACCACTCCGCCTCTTTGCCAAGACGCCAGACCTGCTCGACAACACCAGCGGTGTCGGCAACGGGTTCAGTGTTCGCCATCGCGTGGACACAGGTGAACCCTCCAAGCGCGGCGGCCCTCGTTCCAGACTCGACGGTTTCTGCATCTTCACGGCCCGGCTCGCGCAGGTGCGTATGAAGATCCACGAATCCGGGTAGCGCTACGAGGCCGTCCGCATCGATCGTGCGTGCGCCCCCTGTATCAGCCTTTCCCCCGCCAACGACCTCGACGATTCGGTCGCCGTCGATGACGATGTCGACCGCCGCCCCACCGAGGGGTGACGCTCCAGTTACCACGATGCGGGGCATCAGATTCCTTCCAACGGTCCGTCGATTGGGGTCTCGGCAGGCGCATTCCCGCCAAGCAAGAGGTACAGCACGGCCATTCGCACGCTCACGCCATTGGCGACTTGCTCCACGATCACCGACCGCTTCGAATCGGCGACGTCGGCCGTGATTTCCATGCCGCGATTCATCGGGCCTGGGTGCATCACAATCGACTGCTCGCTTAGCAACGACATCCGGTGGTTGTCCAACCCGTACCGTCGGCTGTATTCACGCGCGGTTGGGAAGTAGGAATCAGTCATTCGTTCAAGTTGCACCCGCAGCATCATGACCGCGTCGGATTCCGGAATCACTGGGTCGAGGTCGTAGGAGACGTTGCAGGGCCAGGTCTCGACACCGATCGGAAGCAGCGTTGGGGGCGCAACCAAAGTGACATCAGCACCCAGAGTCGACAGCAACAGGACATTCGAGCGTGCGACGCGGCTGTGCAGCACATCGCCAACGATGGTGACCTTCTTGCCAGTGAGATCGCCTTCGCCGCCCGCAAGGTTCTCTCTGAGCGTGAAGGCGTCAAGCAGCGCTTGAGTCGGGTGTTCGTGGGTTCCGTCGCCGGCGTTCACGACGCTGCCGCCGATCCAGCCAGAGCTAGCCAACCGGTGCGGCGCCCCGCTCGAGCCGTGCCTGACGACAACCGCGTCAGCCCCCATCGCTTCAAGCGTGAGCGCGGTGTCCTTCAAACTCTCGCCTTTGGAAACGCTTGAGCCCTTCGCACTGAAATTAATGACGTCGGCTGATAGCCGCTTCGCAGCGGCCTCGAACGAAATCCTCGTGCGAGTCGAATCCTCAAAGAACAGATTGACGACGGTCCGCCCGCGAAGCGTCGGGAGTTTCTTCACCGGGCGGTCAGCGACTTGAGCCAACTGTGCAGCGGTATCGAGTACGAGGAGCGCGTCTGCCCGGCTCAGATCTGCGGCTGAAAGCAAATGTCGTTTCACGCGACTTCACCGCCGGGGTTCGGACCGCCACGGGGCGACTGGCCGCCAGAGGAGAGAGTGACCGCATCATCGCCATCAAGTTCGGCGAGCCGGACTCGCACCGATTCCTGCAACGACGTCGGGAGGTTCTTCCCCACGTAGTCCGCCCGAATGGGTAACTCGCGGTGCCCTCGGTCAATGAGGACAGCCAAGCGAACCACCCGCGGACGGCCGAGTTCGTTCAGCGCGTCTAGCGCTGCCCGCACAGTGCGCCCAGAGAACAGAACATCGTCAACCAAGACAACGATTCGGCCGTCGACACCCACCTCAGGGAGCGCGGTGGTTTCTAGTGCACGCGCGGGTCGGAGTCGAAGGTCATCGCGGTACATCGTGATGTCAAGCGCGCCTACCGGGACGTCAGCGTTCTCGAACTCGGAGATCCGGCGTCCGATTCGGTTTGCAAGCGGGACTCCCCGCGACTGGATTCCCAGCAACACGAGGTCCTGAGCACCCTTGGCGCCTTCAATGATCTCGTGTGAAATTCGGGTCAATACCCGATCTATATCTGCGGCCTCAAAGACCGTGCGAACCCGCGGCGAATTCACGCGCGAACCCCCTTCCCCGCCTCACAGGACGGAAATTAAAGGACGTCGTGCAACAGCAGTCAGGTTACCAACGGCCTCGCATGCGTGTGGTCGGCGACCCACTGCCAGCGTGAGGCACATCGCA
Organism: Actinomycetota bacterium; assembly: GCA_963169255.1. Taxonomy (GTDB): domain Bacteria; phylum Actinomycetota; class Actinomycetes; order S36-B12; family UBA10799; genus UBA10799. The sequence goes on from CAUJEJ010000086.1 coordinate 55,278, forward strand.
CGTTCGCTCATTCGGTTGAGAATTCTGGCCAATTGGTGCTCCCAAGTTGCGTCCCTATCGTCACGCTCCGTAGCGTCTGCTCCGCGAGACCAATGATCACGACGAGACCAGTGATCACGACGAGACCAACAGGGGGTGAGATGGCCAGCGACTATGCGAAGGCACTCGGTGCCAAGCTTCGTGCCATCCGCCAGCAGCAAGGACTAAGTCTGCACGGAGTCGAAGAACGCTCTGGTGGCCGCTGGAAGGCTGTGGTGGTTGGCTCGTACGAACGAGGCGACCGCGCTGTCACGGTGCAAAAACTCGCAGAACTGGCCGAGTTCTATAGCGTGCCAGTCTCGGAACTACTGCCAGATGCCGCTCCGGCGCCTGCTGCGGAACCGCCACCACGTCTTGTCCTCGACCTCGAACGACTGGGCCAAGTACCAGCTGAGAAGGCAGGACCACTCGCCCGCTACGCCGCCGCCATCCAGGCGCAGCGTGGGGACTACAACGGTCGAATCCTGTCAATCCGGCAAGACGATCTGCGGACCCTTGCCGTGATCTATGACGAGTCGCCGAGCCTGTTGGCCGAACAGCTGATCGCCTGGGGTGTATTGAATCCTGAAGCCCGACGGGCGATGGAATAACCGCTGAACTCCCCCGTCGAACCTTCAGCTACTGCTTGAGGTCGATTTCCTGCGTTCCCATGATGTGAACCCGCATACCGTTCGTCGTGCCCGCAACTCCTGGCGGCACTCCGGCAATCACGACAACTCTGTCGCCCGGTTCGCATCGGCGCAGCGCCAACAGTTGGTTGTCTACGAGTCGCACCATCTCATCGGTTGATTCCGCATGTGGGGTCAAGAAGGTCTCCACTCCCCAAACCAATGACAATTGGGACCGGACGCGCTGGCTTGGCGTAAACGCAACCAATGGGATCGGGGACCGGTGTCGGGCGACCAACCGAGTTGTCAGGCCAGTCTCGGTGAAGGTACACAGGTGGGTCGCTCCCACCGCGCCGCCAACTTGGCACGCAGCCTGAGTGAGCGCACGGGCCGTTGAGCCAACCTTGGAATCGGCAACGTTAGGAACTTGCTGCAGGCTTTCCTCTTCAACATGGCGAATGATCCGTGCCATCGTTTCGACGACTGTAATGGGGTGGTCACCCACGCTGGTCTCAGCAGACAACATCAGCGCATCGGTCCCGTCAAGCACCGCGTTTGCTACATCTGAGGCCTCTGCCCGAGTAGGACGTCGTGCGGTGATCATCGAGTCGAGCATCTGGGTAGCCACAATCACGGGCTTGCCAGCATTGCGGCACATGGAAATTGCTTGCTTCTGAACCAGCGGCACTTGCTCGATCGGAAGCTCCACACCAAGGTCACCACGGGCGACCATGATGCCGTCGAACGCCGCAACGATCTCTGCCAAATTGTGGACTGCCTGCGGCTTCTCGATTTTGGCCAGCACGGGCACTCGGATGCCAACTTCGTCCATCACGGCGTGCACGTCATCGAGGTCGGCAGCTGAGCGCACGAATGACAGCGCCACCAAGTCCGTCCCAGCCTTCAAAGCCCACCGCAGGTCGTCGATGTCCTTTTCAGCCAACGCTGGCACACTCACCGCGACGCCCGGCATGTTGATGCCCTTGTTGTCTGAGACTGGCCCACCTTCAAGCACCTCGGTGATGACGTCATTGCCGGCTACTGCCTCGACACGTAGCAGAATTCGGCCATCGTCAACAAGGAGGAGATCGCTCGGACGCACATCCGCCGCTAGACCCGAGTAGGTCGTCGAACAGCGGTTGACGTCGCCCACGCACGGATCTGTTGTGATCGTGAATCGAGCACCCACCACCAGTTCGACAGGTCCATTTCCGAACCGTCCGAGGCGGATCTTTGGCCCTTGCAGGTCGGCGAGTACGGCCACACCGCGTCCGGTTGCATCTGTCGCGCGCCTGACGGCATCAATAGCGGCCTGATGATCAGCGTGGTCGCCGTGGCTCAGGTTGAGCCGGGCGACGTCCATTCCCGCGGATACCAACTTCTCCAGAACGCCGGGCTTGGCAGTCGCTGGACCTAGTGTGCAAACTATCTTCGCGCGTCTCATGAGGTTCAGACCACCAACGGACGAGCGGTCGGCGGGATTGGTGCCGGTAGGTTCGTTGAGCCCGTGAGGTACTCGTCGACACCCGCCGCCGCAGCGCGGCCTTCCGCGATCGCCCAAACAATCAGGCTTTGCCCGCGACCAGCGTCACCGGCCACGAAGACTCCATCGACGTTCGTGGCGTAGTTGCTCGCTCGCGCAATGTTGCCGCGCGCGTCGAGGTCCAGCCCCAACTGGTCAACGAGCGGGCCGCGTTCGGGGCCGGTAAAGCCCATCGCGAAGAAGACCAAGTCGGCTTTGAGGTGCTTGGTGCCACCTTCGACTGGCTGGAACCGACCATCGACGAGTTCGACTTCAGCCAACTCGAGCGCGCCGACGCCGCCTTGACCGTTGTCGACGAATTTCGTCGTCGACACGGCGTAGACCCGTTCGCCATTCTCTTCGTGCGCGGATGACACCCGGTAGGTCATCGGGTACGTCGGCCAGGGCTGGTTCTGTGGACGCTCCTCAGGGGGGCGCGGAAGGATCTCGAGCTGAGTGACGGAAGCCGCGCCTTGACGTGTCGCAGTGCCTAGACAGTCAGCACCGGTGTCGCCACCGCCGATCACCACCACGTGCTTTCCGGCGGCGTCAATTGCCGCAGTTGGGGTATCACCCTCCACAACCCGGTTTGCCAACGGCAAGTAGTCCATCGCCTGGTAGATGCCGGAGAGCTCACGTCCGGGAACAGGTAGGTCGCGGCGTTCAGTTGCTCCCACGGCGAGTACCACTGCGTCGTAGCGACGGCGTAAATCGTCGCCCGTCACATCGACGCCGACGCTCATTCCTGCACGGAACTTGACGCCCTCGGCTTCCATTTGTTGCAGGCGTCGGTTCAGATGGACCTTCTCCATCTTGAATTCCGGGATGCCGTAGCGCAGCAACCCACCAATACGGTCGTCCCGTTCGTACACAGCCACCGTGTGCCCCGCTCGTGCGAGTTGTTGCGCAGCGGCTAGTCCGGCTGGACCGGAACCGACGACTGCGACGGTCTTGCCGGATAGTCGATCTGGCGGCTGAGGTTTTACCCAGCCTTCCTCCCATGCACGGTCGATAATCTCGACCTCGACCTGTTTGATCGTGACGGGGTTCTGGTTGATGCCAAGGACGCACGCAGTCTCACACGGTGCTGGGCACAACCTGCCGGTGAACTCTGGGAAGTTGTTCGTCGCGTGAAGCCGCTCGATTGCCTCTTCCCAATCGTCCTTCCAGACAAGGTCGTTCCACTCCGGGATGAGGTTCCCGAGCGGGCAGCCGTTGTGGCAGAAAGCGATACCGCAGTCCATGCATCGGCCCGCTTGATCACGCACGTGCTCTGCTGGAAAGTCCTCGTAGACCTCTTTCCAGTCGCGAATCCGAACATCCACCGGGCGCCGTGTTGGCAACGCCCGGTCTCGCTTGAGAAAACCTCTGGGATCAGCCACGAGCTGCCTCCATAACTGCTTCGTCTACGTCTTCGCCAAGGCTCTCCGCCTTCGCAATTGCATTGAGGACTCGCTTGTAGTCCCGCGGCATAATTCGTTTGAATCTGCCGATACTCGCAGGCCAGTCTTCGAGCAACGCTGCAGCAACCGCCGAGCCTGTCTCAGCCGCGTGTTTGGCGACGGTCGCCTGCACAAACTCCACGTCGTCAGCAGTTAGTGCCTCGATGTCGACCATGTCGCGATTGACGACCTCTTCGTCGAGGTCGAGCAGGTACGCGATGCCACCGGACATTCCAGCGGCGACATTGCGGCCAACCTCGCCCAGCACGACAACGCGGCCACCGGTCATGTACTCGCACAGGTGATCACCCGCGCCCTCAACAACAACTGTGGCACCAGAGTTGCGCACGCAGCACCGTTCGCCGACCTTGCCGCGAACGAAGATCTCGCCATTGGTGGCTCCGTATGCGATCACGTTGCCAGCAATGATGTGGTCCTCAGCGACAAATGGTGCGCTCCGATCGGGGCGCACGATGAGGCGCCCGCCCGACAGACCCTTGCCGAGGTAGTCGTTGACGTCACCTTCGAGTCGCAAAGTGATGCCGTTTGGCACGAACGCACCAAGAGATTGACCGGCAGAACCGATGAACGTGATGTCGATGGTGTCCTGGGGCAGGCCTGCGGCCCCGTACCTCGACGTCACCTCGCTACCGAGCATCGTTCCGACGGTCCGGTTCACATTTCGAATGGGTACCTGCACCCGAACCGGCTCGGCGTTCTCCAGAGCGTCGGCGCACATATCGATGAGCGACTTGTCGAGTGCCTTCTCGAGTCCATGATCCTGATCGACCATGTGACGCAGCGCGGTTCCTTCGGGCACCTCGGGGCGGTGCAGGATCGGACTGACGTCCAAGCCTGACGCCTTCCAGTGATCGATGGCCTTGCGCGCATCGAGCATCTCGACTCGACCGATCGCTTCATCGAGCGTGCGGAATCCCAACTGCGCGAGCAGTTCCCGGACCTCTTCGGCAATGAACTCGAAGAAGTTCACGACGTGCTCTGCCTTGCCGGCGAAACGCTCTCGCAAGACTGGGTTCTGCGTGGCGACGCCGACTGGACAGGTGTCGAGATGGCAGACCCGCATCATCACGCAGCCCATGACAACCAGCGGTGCAGTTGCAAATCCGTACTCTTCGGCACCCAACAAGGCCGCGATGACGACGTCGCGACCAGTCTTGAGTTGCCCGTCTGTCTGGATCACCACACGGTCACGTAGACCATTGATGAGCAGAGTCTGCTGAGTCTCGGCCAAGCCGAGTTCCCACGGCCCGCCAGCGTGCTTGAGGCTTGTCAGCGGAGAAGCCCCTGTGCCGCCATCGTGACCGGAGATCAGGATCACGTCCGCGTGCGCCTTCGCGACACCAGCAGCAACGGTTCCGACTCCAACTTCACCTACGAGTTTCACGTGCACTCGTGCCTTGGGGTTGGCATTCTTTAGATCGTGGATCAGTTGCGCGAGATCCTCGATCGAGTAGATGTCGTGGTGCGGCGGCGGCGAGATCAGCCCGACACCTGGCGTCGAGTGCCTCGTCCGGGCAACCCATGGGTAGACCTTGTGGGCAGGAAGTTGTCCGCCCTCACCCGGCTTTGCGCCCTGAGCCATCTTGATTTGGATGTCGTCTGCGTTCACGAGGTAGTCGCTGGTAACACCAAACCGACCGGAGGCGACTTGCTTGATGGACGAACGCTTGGAATCGCCGTTGGCCATCGGAATGAAGCGTGCCGGGTCCTCGCCGCCCTCACCGGTATTGGACTTACCGCCGAGGCGGTTCATCGCAATGGCGAGTGTTTCGTGCGCCTCCTGCGAGATTGATCCGTAGGACATTGCACCGGTCGAGAACCGCTTGACAATCTCGCTCGCCGGTTCAACCTCATCAATGGAAATTGGCTCCCGCTTGCCATCGGCGAATTCGAACATTCCCCGAAGCGTCATCAACTGCTTGGACTGGTCATCAACGAGCGCGGAGTACTCCCGGAAGATGTCGAACTTCTTCTCACGCGTCGCGTGCTGCAAACGGAACACCGTGTCGGGATTGAACAGGTGCGGTTCGCCTTCGCGGCGCCACTGGTACTCCCCGCCCACAACCAAGCTGCGGTGTGCCGGCGGAATGCCGTTTGGCGGGTAGGCAATCCGATGGCGCGCGGCCACCTCTGCAGCGAGCACGTCAAGACCAACACCGCCAAGCTTGGAGGTGGTGCCGGTGAAGTACTTGTCGATGACTTCCGACGACAGCCCGATCGATTCGAATACCTGTGCGCCGCGGTAGGACGCGACCGTCGAGATGCCCATCTTGCTCATGACCTTGAGGACACCCTTGCCAAGCGCCTTCACAAGATTGCGCACAGCGGTGGCGGAGTCAACACCCTCGATGTTGTGGTGACGGACCATGTCTTCCACGGTTTCCATCGCCAGGTATGGGTTCACCGCGGCAGCGCCGTAGCCAATGAGCAACGCAACATGGTGAACTTCACGAACGTCTCCGGCCTCAACCGTGAGACTCACCTTGGTCCGTCGCTTTGTCCGAACGAGGTGGTGATGTGCTGCACCGGTGGCAAGCAGCGACGGAATCGGCGCGAGATCCGCATCGCTGTCGCGGTCAGACAACACGATGAACTCGACGCCACGATCTACCAAGTCGTCGATCTCGCCGCAGATTTCCTCCAGCCGCCGCTCGAGACCCGCTGCGCCATCCTCGACGCGGTAGAGCATCGAGACCTTCGCTGCGCTGTATGGCGTATCGCCGTCTGCATCGATGTGCAAGATCTTTGCGAGTTCGTCGTTGTCGATCACGGGAAAGCTGAGCACGATCTGCGCGCAGTGCCCGGGCCCCGCATCCAGGAGGTTGAGCTCACGCCCAATCGTTGTGCTCAGCGAGGTCACAATCTCTTCGCGAATCGCGTCCAACGGCGGGTTCGTAACCTGTGCGAACAGTTGCGCGAAGTAGTCAAAGAGCAGTCTCGGGCGCGATGAAAGCGCCGCGATCGGGGTGTCCGTACCCATCGAGCCGAGAGGCTCTAACCCGGTACGCGCCATCGGCGACAACAGGATCCGCAACTCCTCCTCGGAGTACCCGAATGCCTGTTGACGGCGAAGCACAGACGTATGCGTGTGCACGATGTGCTCGCGATCAGGAATGTCCTCAAGATGGAGCAGTCCCTCATCAAGCCACTCTTGGTACGGGTGTTCCGCCGCCAACTCCGCCTTGATCTCGTCGTCCTCAACGACGCGCCCGTTGACGGTATCGACGAGGAACATTCGACCTGGCTGCAATCGACCCTTGCGCACGACAGTGGCCGGATCCAACTCAAGCACACCGGCTTCGGACCCGAGCACCACGAGCCCGTCGTCGGTAATCCAGAACCGGCCGGGGCGCAGCCCGTTACGGTCCAGCACTGCGCCGATGAGGTCGCCGTCAGTGAACGAGACGCTCGCGGGTCCGTCCCACGGCTCCATCAGCGTCGAGTGGTACTCGTAGAACGCGCGGCGCGCGGGGTCCATCGACACGTGGTTCTCCCACGCCTCCGGGATCATCATCAGCACCGAGTGAGGCAGGCTTCGCCCGCCGAGATAGAGCAGTTCCAGAACTTCGTCGAAGCTCGCCGAGTCGCTGCCAGCTGGCGTGCAGATCGGGAAGAGACGATCAAGGTCGCCGGGAATCAGTTCGCTCGCCAGCATCGCTTCGCGTGCGGTCATCCAATTTCGGTTGCCCTTGACCGTGTTGATTTCGCCGTTGTGGGCGATGTAGCGGAAAGGATGCGCCAACGGCCAACTCGGGAAGGTATTCGTGGAGAACCGCGAGTGCACAAGTCCCAGCGCTGACGTGAACCGCTGATCCGACAGATCCGGGAAGAACGGCTCGAGTTGTCCGGTGGTGAGCATGCCCTTGTAGACCAAGGTGCGCGAGCTCAGGGACGGAAAGTAGACGCCCGTCTCGCGCTCGGCTCGCTTGCGGACGCAGTACGCCAATCGTTCAAGCTCGAGGCCAACAATCGCGGCACCGTCGGTTGATTCAGCAGTCAAGAACAGTTGTCGGAAGTTCGGCTCAACCGACGCGGCTGTCGCACCTACTAGACCATCGGTCGTTGGGACATCGCGCCATCCGAGCAGTGTCATGCCCTCTTGCTCAGCAATGGCCTCGATCGTCGCCACCGCGCCCTGCGCCTCTTGCGAATCCGCCGGCAGGAAGGCAGTTCCAACCACGTACTCGCCTCGGCCGGGCAGTTCAAACTCAACGACTGCGCGGAAGAACTCATCAGGAATTTGCACCAGGATGCCCGCGCCGTCACCGGTATCAACCTCAGCGCCAGACGCGCCACGGTGGTCGAGGTTCCGCAGTGCCGTGAGTGCCTTGTCCACGATGTCGTGGCTTGGCACACCAGTGAGTGTGGCAACAAAAGCGACACCACATGCGTCGTGCTCGAAGCGTGGATCGTAGAGCCCAGATTCGGCTGGAACCGTGCTAAATGCGGTCACGTCGACTTCCTCCTGTCCGGTGCAGACCACTGCTCCGAAAGTTCAACTCGAACCTCGGTGCAAGCGGCTGCCGCGTGGGGTGTTTCGCACGCCAAGCTATGAACTCCGATCCACCCAGCTCCGTAGAGCTGACGCCGACCGGCGCCCAGAATGCATGCTTGTACGTTGGCTGTGGGACGACGTTGGCCCAACTGCGCTCGTGAAGTGTATCCCCTGCCATCCACGTCGGACGAACGCGATTCGCGAACTACACGCTTGTGGCAGTGTGAGGTTCGCCCTTCTTCGGTTCCTCGCGGTACACCGACGCTTCTCGACCCGGGCGAAGCCGGGCGCTAATCACAAAGTAGGTCAGAGCCGCCAACGCGACGAAGATCGACGTAAAGACGTTGATCCGGACACCAAATACCAACGTGGCGTTATCGATTCGCACCAATTCGAACACCAGGCGCCCGATGCAATACGAGAACACGTAGAGCGCAAAGACGCGGCCGTGACCGAGTTGGAACCGACGATCTGCCCAGATAACCACTGCGGCAACCAAGACGCACCAGGCAGACTCGTAGAGGAACGTCGCATGGAATGTCTCGTACTGCTCGTAGCCAGCTGGTCGATGGATCGGATCAATCTGCAATCCCCACGGCAGCGTCGTCGGGCTACCGAACAATTCCTGATTGAACCAGTTCCCCCATCTACCAATTGCCTGCGCAAGTGCGACACCGGGAGCGATCGCGTCAGCGACGGGCGGCAGCAATACGCCCGAACGCCGACACGCAATCCACGCTCCGAGTGCGCCACCTAGGACCGCGCCCCAAATTCCCAGACCGCCCTGCCACAACTTCGCTGCGGCGGCCAAGCCCAGTCCGTCAGGTCCGAAGTACGTCGAGTAGTCGGTTGCGACGTGGTAAAGCCTCGCCCCGACAATCCCGAACGGCACTGCCCACAGCGCGGCATCAGTAATGAACCCCGCTTTGCCGCCCCGTTCGGCGAACCTGCGATTGCCCAGCCAAACCGCGACCACAATTCCGAGCAGGATGCACAGGGCGTAGGCCCGGACCGGAACCGGTCCGAGGTTCCACACACCCGACGACGGGCTCGGGATGAATCCCAAGGTGCCGATGCTCACAACCTGCTACGACTTCGCTGCCTGTTCGATCGCGGGCAGTAGCACTGCTGGATCGTAGATGTTGATGTTCTTGTTCGGCAGTTCCTTGCCGTTCACGAAGATCGACGGAGTACTTGAAACGCCAGCCGCGTCGAACTGCGCATTGCTATTTGCTGCCCATGTGTTGTATTTCGCCGAGTTCACGCAGGACTCAAAGGTCGTATATGCCTCGCCGGTGATACCCACTTTGGTACCGAGAGCAAGCATCTGCTGGTTGGTGAAACCGGGCGAACCTACGGTCTCTTCGGCCGGCTGCTCAGCAAAGATGCCCTCGTGGAACTCCAACGTCTTGCCGGCATCAATCGCGCAACCCCAAGCATTGGTCGCTGTCAGCGAACCGGAGTTCTGGAGGTTCTTGTCCATGAAGATGCCAGGCTGCCACTGGAGATTAATCTTGCCTGCCTGAGCCTCGGCGATGAGCGCGCGACCTGAGGTCTCTTCAAGGCGCTTGCAGAACGGGCATTGGAAGTCTTCGTAGATCTTGACGGTCGGGATACCGGCAGGCGTATTTGCAACAGCCGTCACGTAGTACTCAGAGGTGCTCACTCCGGTAGGGGTTGCTCCACCGTCATCAGGGGTCGGTGTCCCACCGTTCGCACTGGTGTTGTTCTTCGAGAACATGTAAGCGCCACCGATGATGCCCACAACAACAATGACGACGACGAGTCCGCCAATAATGCGGATCATGCGTTCACGGCGACGCTCCGCGGCCTGCTGGGCTGCGCGTGCTTCCGCAGCCTTCTGCCGAGCATCCTTCTTGGACTCATCCGCCATCTGTGGTTCCCTTGTTCGTGCCGCATGCACCAAGTAGGTTTGGCGCTAGACCGGCGTGACCAATGCAATTGGACCAAACTCTAACTGCCCGGCTTCTGCTCCTCGTCAGCGAAACCCTCGGAGCTTTCGAAATCCTTACCTTCGCCAAGCGAATCGTGAGTCTTGCGAGGAGGTTCTAGTCCAAGGCGAGTTCGTGGCCAGGCCACCAAAAACACCGCCATCAGGACGAACAATGAGTCACGAATGATCTCGGTGAGGTATCTGGTGTCAACGTCGTCGGCCGTGACGTCACCTCCTCCTCCAAAACACCCGCAGTCGATCGAGAATCCGCGCGCCCACACGCTTGCAATTCCGACAACAAATCCGAGCATCAGCAGCGCGGTCACCAGTGCTGCCCAGCGGGTAAACAGCCCTACAAGCAGCAGTAGCGCGAGAAGCACTTCGACAACTGGCAGTGCGTATCCGAGGAAGCCTGCCCAATCCGGCGGGAACACCCGGTACGCCAGAATCGCCCGCTTAGCGCCTTCGTCTTCGAACAACTTGATGAGCCCGGCGTACCCGAGGACGCCCGCCAGAATGAGCCGAAAAGCGAGTCCGATCCAGGGCGCGATTGTGTTCCGGAAGGCACTCACAGGACGTTCGCTGACGACTTCCCTCTCACCCCGGTCGCAAGTTCGGCCGCGAGGGCCGCAACTGCTTGAGCGCCAGCGCTGGGCGTTGGAGCATCCAGCAGAGCCTTGACGAACGCGGAGCCCACAATCACACCGTCGGCATATTGCGCGACGTCAGCAGCTTGGGCTCCGGTAGATACCCCAAGGCCTACACACACCGGCAGAGACGTGGACTCTCGAACACGGGCGACAAGTTTCGGCGCCATCGAGGAAACCGAAGTCCGCGCGCCGGTGACACCCATGGTCGACGCCGCGTAGACAAATCCCGAGCATGTTTGAGCGACTAAGTCGATGCGCGCGGAACTCGATGACGGCGCCACGAGGAAGACACGATCGATTCCGTGTTCGTCGGTTGCCTCGATCCAGGGACCGGCTTCTTCCGGGGTCAGATCGGGGGTAATGACACCACAGCCGCCGGCCGCAGCCAATTCCGACGCGAAGCGTTGTACGCCATAGCGCTCGATCGGGTTCCAGTACGACATCACCAACGTCGGGGCACCCGTGCTCGCCACGCCCGCCACGTTCGCCATCACGTCGCCGATACGCGTACCAGCCCGCAACGACGCATCGACTGCCGCTTGGATGACCGGCCCATCCATCAGGGGGTCGCTGTACGGCAGCCCGATCTCGACGGCGTCGACCCCGTTTTCGACCATCGCTGCAATGACTGGAACGCAGTCAATGTGGGAAGGGAATCCCGCTGGCAAATACGCAATCAACGCTGCGCGATTGTCTGCCTTCGCCGCTGCGAAGGTCTCTGCAAGGTGACTCATACCGCGCCCTCCGCTCCCGTATCGACGAGGTTGAACCACTTAGCGGCCGTAGCCACATCCTTATCGCCGCGGCCCGAGAGGTTGACCAAGATGAGTGCCTCCGGCCCGAGTCGCTTGCCGAGCCGAATCGCGCCCGCAACGGCATGCGCAGACTCGATCGCAGGAATGATCCCCTCAGTTCGGCTCAGCAGTGAGAACGCGTCCATCGCTTCGACATCGGTGACCGATTCGTAGGTGGCCTTGCCGGAGTCGCGCAGCCATGAGTGTTCAGGTCCCACAGACGGATAGTCGAGCCCGGCGCTAATCGAGTGGGACTCAATCGTTTGACCTTCGTCATCCTGGAGCAGGTACGAACGAGCGCCGTGCAGGACCCCAGGCGAACCCACGCTCAACTTCGCCGCGTGCCTACCCGATTCAATACCGTCACCGCCGGCTTCGAAGCCGTAAAGCGCCACACCGGCATCGTCACGAAACGCATGGAAAATCCCAATCGCGTTACTTCCGCCTCCGACGCACGCAGCAACAACATCGGGCAGCCGTCCGGTCAACTCAAGAGTTTGAGCACGTGCTTCTCGCCCAATCACGCTGTGAAAATTGCGAACCATCTCGGGGAACGGCGCAGGCCCGGCCACCGTTCCTAATAGGTAGTGCGTGCGGTCAACGTTCGTCACCCAATCTCGCATCGCCTCATTGATCGCGTCTTTGAGCGTGCGACTACCAGCGGTGACCGGAACGACTGTGGCTCCGAGCAGCTGCATACGTGCAACATTGAGCGCCTGGCGCGCGGTGTCTTCCTCCCCCATGTAGACGACACACTCAAGGTCCAGCAGGGCTGCGGCCGTCGCAGTCGCGACTCCATGTTGACCAGCGCCGGTCTCGGCGATGACACGCGTCTTCCCCATTCGCTTCGTCAACAGGGCTTGACCGAGGACGTTGTTTATCTTGTGAGAACCCGTGTGGTTCAAGTCCTCGCGCTTGAGCAAGATGCGCGCGCCGCCAGCGTGGGCGCGCAAGTTCGTCGCGTCCGTGACCGGATTCGGCCTGCCTGTGTAGGTCCGCTGCAGGTACTCGAATTCTGCCGTGAAGTCTGGGTCGATGATCGCCGCACGATACGCGGCATCGAGTTCTTCAAGCGCGGCCATAAGCGCTTCAGGAACAAAACGCCCCCCGTAGATTCCAAACCGACCCGCAACGTCTGGAACCGTCGTCGCACTGCCATTCGTAAGATGTTCGGTCACTGACTTCTCTCTAATCCCGAGGGTGTTTCACGGCCGGGTGGGCGCCGGCCGCAACCATCTCGTGCACGGCGGCGCGTGGATCGTTACCGGTAACGAGCGCTTCTCCGACCAGTACCGCATCAGCACCTGCGCCCGCATATGCCACCAGGTCGCGGGGGCCACGGACACCTGATTCCGCAACAAGCACCACATCCGAGGACACACCTTTTGCAACCCGAGCGAAGACACTGCGGTCGACCTCGAGCGTCTTCAGGTTCCGAGCGTTGATTCCGATGAGCTTGGCACCGGCAGCCAACGCGCGGTCTCGTTCGAGTTCGTCATGGACCTCAACCAACGCCGTCATCCCGAGGGACTCAGTCCGTTCAATCAGCGAGATGAGCGCCTGCTCATCGAGTGACGCGACGATGAGCAAAGCGAGGTCGGCGCCGTACGCCCGCGCTTCCCAAAGTTGATACGACGTGACGATGAAATCCTTGCGCAGGATCGGAATCTCGACCGCGGCCCGAACTGCAGCGAGGTCTTCGAGGGAACCTTGAAACCGGCGACGTTCGGTAAGCACAGATACCACTGACGCGCCGCCCGCTTCGTACGCAGACGCGAGCGAGGCCGGGTCGGGGATGTCGGCGAGTTCACCCTTGCTTGGACTTGCGCGCTTCACCTCGGCAATCAGCGAGACTCCATCGCTACGTAGTGCCGTCAAACCATCGCGCGGTTTGGGTGCAGCTGCTGCACGTTCCTTTAGCTCGTCTAGGGGCACCGAGCTCTGACGCAACGCGAGGTCTTCGCGGACGCCAGCAACAATCTCCTCGAGCACAGTCACGTTATGAGCTTAGCGACAACCAAAGTTTGCCGTCGCCCCGCATTCGTTGGATCAGCACGTATCAATCCATGGACGGAACTGTCCGGCGCCACATTGGTCAACCGATGCCGCTTGGGAAGTACCCAACTCCAGGGATGTTCCGCAAGATCGTAAAGATGACGGTGAACACGATCATGGTGACTATGAGCGCTCGGACCGCCGCTGCCCGGTTCAAAGATGCGGACGCGGCAGCGTCAGCGGAGTTTGAGGTTGACCGAACCGGATCTGACTCGCCGTCCCCTCGCCAAAGCGATACCAGCGCAAACACCGCCCAGATCGCCACCATCGGCAGGACCAGGACAGCGAGTAGGTTTTGGTCCATCGCAGCACCCACGTCGCCGTTCATCAGTGAGTAGACGCAGCGAAGTCCACCGCACGCTGGGCAATCGATGCCGGTGGCGTACTTCAACGGGCAAAACGGGTAGCCACCGTTGTTTGGGTCAACTGCGCGGATATAGAAAGCGGCGCCGACCGCAATCGCGGCACCGGCCACTGGCCAGGCCATCCGCCGCAACCGGGAGGGTGGCTTCTGCGTCGTCAACACGCTCATAGAACACCCGCCTCCAACAGCCTGCCGAACCTTCCGGTCGCGATCAGTACCAGGATAACCAGAGCCCACAAAAGTACGCTCACCCAAACCCATCTGCGCGCCAATCGCGCACATCGACCAGCCTCACGTCGGTCACCGATTCGCCAATTCACGCTAACCTGCGCCGCGTAATAGACCGCGACTATGCCCGTCGGTGAGAAACAGCAAAGCGTCACGACGATCGCCGGCGCAAGCCAACTACTTGGCACCCGCACTTGCCTCGGCTGCCCGGATGGCTTTCCACTTGGGCCAGTGACGTCGACGCTCACCCGAGCACCCTACGCCGCGAAGCTCGAGCGCAATGAGTGAATCGTGGGCTAAATCCCGAGGTTCGTCGCCAGGTAGATGGTGAAGCAGGCACCACCCTCGGGTGCGGACCCCGCATGCGCCGTTCCACCGAGTCGCGTCGAAAGTCGACCCACCAGAGCGAGGCCGACGCCAGTTCCAACCCTACGAATACCTTGGTAGCGGCTGTAGAGCTCGGCAGGTTCAAAAGCGACCCGGCAGTCATCTGGAGTCAGTCCCGGGCCGCTGTCGCGGACCTCGATCTTCACCCAACCTGGCTGAGGCGCGGACACGTGCAGCACGAGCACCCCAGGGCTCGGGGTAACGCGCAGCGCGTTTGCGCAGAGGTTGTCGATAATCTGCCGGACGCGAGTTGGGTCTGAGCGTCCCTGGATTGACGATGCACCAAGTTCAAGCCGTAGCTCCATACCTTCACGCTCACTACGGTCTCTCCAGACCGCAGCTGCTGCGGTAGCGATTGCCGCGTAGTCGACGGGCACTATGGACACCGAGAAGTCGACCGCGTCGAGGCGCGCGAGATCGAGCAAGTCAGCGACCAGCAAATCGAGCCGATTTGCCTCAGACTGAACAATCGCGCCCTTGGCAGAAATCTCCGAGACCGGCACGACTCCATCGGTAATAGCTTCCGCGTAGCCGCGGATCGCTGTGAGCGGCGTCCGTAGTTCGTGCGAGATCGAAAGCAGGAACTCTCGCTGACGACCTTCGCTGATAGCCAGATCACGACGGAGCTCGTTCAAGGCTTCGTTGAGTTCAGCGATCTCGGGCGGTCCTGTAACGGCAAGCTCGACGTCGCGGTCACCGGCCCCCAGTCGCTTCGCCGCCTGCGCGGCGTCACGCAGCGGCCGCGTGAGGCGCCGCGCCAGCAGGAGCCCGAAAGCGACAGCTAACGCCGCGCCAACCAAGAGCGCAAAGGCAAATCGCGCTAGTGCCGCGAGTGCAAGCCGACCCGTCGCTTGAACAGGTTGGGTCAACACCACAGCGTTTCCATCTGTCAGCGCGCGTACTGCGACGAGGACCTCGTCGCCGGCGTACGAAACCTGACCGTCTAACACGGCGCCGGCCTGGAGCCGAACGAAGTCGCCAGCACCGAATAGGCCTGGGATCGATGCACCTCGAGGGACGTAGAGCGCTGTGATGTCCTCGGATCTCAGTGTGTTCGCAAGTCGATTAGGAATCTGGTCCGGTCCGGGCCCAGGTTGGCGTTCAAGAGCGACCGCGGTCGCGTCAGCCAGCCGTTGCAGGTTGCCCAGCGATTCCTGTTGCGCAGCTTGGCGGATGAGGGGGTACGAGATTGCACCTGCAACCAAAACCGCGACCACGGCTGAAGCAACCGTGACCAGCGCGATCCGAGCATTGAGAGAAAGGCCATGGGCGCGATTCCGCAGGTTGACTATGACCGGGTCAGCGGGCTTCCTTGGCGCATCGGTCGGCATTGCAAGAAACTAGCTAGGACGCTCGTCAGCGGAGTACCCAACGCCACGCACAGTCCGGATGATCTCCACCGGTTCCAGCTTGCTCCGCAGCTGCGCGATGTGCACATCGACAGTACGTGATCCGACCGCACTCGAGTAGCCCCAGACGTCCGTGAGTAGCTGATCGCGGCCGTAGACCCGACCCGGGTTCCGAAGCAGATACGCCAACAGATCGAACTCCGTAGGCGTGAGATCGAGTTCCGTCTCATTAACCAAGGCGCGGCGTGAATTCGTATCGACCACGACCCCACTCATCGCCAACACGTCGTCGGCCTTTGACTCGCGGCCTTCAGTCCGGCGAAGCACGGCCTTCACACGCGCCACCACTTCGCGCGGGCTAAACGGCTTGGTGATGTAGTCATCGGCCCCTAGCTCAAGGCCAAGAACGCGGTCAATTTCGTCGTCGCGCGCGGTGCAGAAAAGCACCGGAGTCCAGTTTTGGGCCGAACGGAGTGCCGAACACACCTCGGTACCCGCCATCGACGGGAGTCCAACGTCAAGAATTGCCGCGACTGGGCTTCGAGATTGGATTGTCTGCAGGGCTTCGGCGCCATCAGCCAGGATTTCGACCGAGTAGCCCTCGCGCGTCAAGTAGAGCGAGAGGAGGTCGGCAATTGCGGGTTCGTCCTCAGCGACGACGATGAGTCCGCGAGTTGAGTCAGTCACTAGTGACTCTAGGAAGATTCCTTGGGGTACTGACCGAGTCCCATCATGGCCATGACCTTGCCAACAATCGCACCAACCACGAGCAACGCAATGCCGAGCCAGAACATCCATGGCTGGGCGATGCACACGCCCAATGTTCCGACGCAGAAGGCGATCAGCATGATCGTGACCGCCGTCCAGGCAGCTGGCGTCCGACCTTCTTCGGGATCGCGCATTTGCGACTCGTCGCGCGCCTGAACCTCAGTCATGTGCAGCCTCCTGTAGTGCGGTTACGTGGCCTGAACGTACCAAGGCCTACCGATTGCCGCATATTCTGGCATCCCTTGAGCCGTTATCGCGACGGGGCACGCGCAATACGCGTCAAGCAGTGGGATCCTCGCCCCGATCGAGCAACTCCCAATCCGAGGCCGCGACCTTGGTCGACCCATCCTGGCGACCAGACAACGCCCGCCATTGGCTCCCGAACCGCCACACCATCAGGCCCGCAACGATCATCGCGAGCGAACAGAGCGCAGTCAGCGCCCACCACGAAGTTCGGCTAACAGACTCGGCCGTCACTTGAGTTGAATCGCTGATCATGACTGCCTCGCTGCTCAGCCAGAACGCCATCGGTCCAACCGCTAGAGCCGCCGCAGCTAGGCAGATCAGTAGCCCGACTACTCGCCGAACGATTCCGGCGGTGGCGATCACAGCCACTGCTCCCGCAAGTCCGAGCCAGGCTCCTGCCACCGACAGCGGGTAGAGCGTGGATCCAGCCACGGTGACCGGTTCATCACCAAATCCCGCGTTGGTCACCGCGGTCACCCATGGCTGCGAAAGCGCCCAGACACCGCCAAAGCCAGCCGCCGCGATGAGAAGTAGGGCGATGAGGTAGGTCCGGCCGTGCGGCGAGGGCGACCGAGGTTCAGGCGGAGTTTCAGTCACGATGACACGTCGTCCAACGTGCCTGCGACTGCGATCGCCCTGAGCACCGCCGCGGCCTTGTTCTCACATTCGGCCTGCTCGGCTCCAGGGTCGGAGTCCGCGACAAGCCCTGCGCCGGCCTGCACGTAGGCCACTCCATCGCGCAACACGGCGGTACGGATGGCAATGGCGGTATCCATGTCACCCGCGAAGTCGAGGTAGCCAACGATGCCGCCATACAAGCCGCGCCGCGAATCTTCGAGCGCATCAATAATCTCCATCGCCCTGGGTTTCGGTGCACCTGAAAGCGTCCCGGCTGGGAACGTCGCCCCGAGCAAATCGTATGCACTCTTGTCCGTTGCGAGCCTGCTCGTCACGGTCGAGACGATGTGCATCACGTGCGAGTAGCGCTCGATAGCCATGAATTCGACAACCTCAACCGAGCCCGGCTCGCTAACCCGGCCGAGGTCATTACGACCGAGGTCGACGAGCATCAAATGCTCCGCTCGTTCCTTTTCGTCTGCGAGCAACTCGTCCGCGTACTGCTGATCCGCTTCCGGTGTTGCGCCTCGCGGTCGAGTGCCGGCAATGGGGTGCAACATTGCGTTGCCATCTTCGAGCTTCACGAGCGCTTCGGGACTTGAACCAACCACGTCGAAAGCGACGCGTGTGCCAAGGCCCGGCGACACGTGGTCGCTGTCTCCCGCTGCTGACTCGGCAGTTGGGAAGCGAATCAGATACATGTACGGGCTCGGATTACTCACTCTCAGCACCCGGTAGATGTCTAGCGCGGAGGCAGTCGTATGCGTGTGGAACCGCTGTGACACGACAACTTGGAACGCGTCACCGGCGTGAATGTGCTCCCGCACCGTCTCCACCTTTGCCGCGTATTCCTCGGCGGTGGTGTCGGACTCGGGTGCAGACCGAACCTCGGAGTTGAAGCCAGCAAGCGCATCTACCCCACGTTCGCCAAGTCGTGCCGCCATTGCG
Organism: Actinomycetota bacterium; assembly: GCA_963169255.1. GTDB lineage: Bacteria > Actinomycetota > Actinomycetes > S36-B12 > UBA10799 > UBA10799. Next base: position 73,766 of record CAUJEJ010000086.1, read on the forward strand.
TCGAGGCGCTCTCGTGCACCTTCGTAGGAAGATTCCAAGGTATCCAGATCAGCTTCACCCGAAGGGACAATCACGTTGGCAATCAGCAGCACGGAACCGTCGAAGTGATCGAGCACGGCGAGGTCTGATGCGAGCAGCATCGCGACCTCAGGAACATCAACGACGGTCGGATTGCTATTCGGCAACCGTTCCCAGTGCCGGACTGCGTCGTAACTCACCATGCCCACAAGCCCGCTATTCAGCGGCGGCAGCCCGGGGATCCGTTCGGTGTGGAGCGTTGCAAGGGCATCGCGCATCGCACTGAGTGGATCAATTCCGGCAGCCATCGACTCGGCAACGTCCTGTGGGACGTCGCCGACCCAGATTGCCTCGCCGTCGACGTCAGTCAACATCGCTGCGCAGCGAACTCCGATGAAGGAATACCTCGACCACGATCGCCCGTTCTCGGCAGACTCCAACAGAAAGGTGCCAGGAGCTTCATGCGTCAGCTTGCGGTAGAGACCCACTGGGGTATGCATGTCAGCAAGCAGTCGTCGAACCACCGGCACCACTCGCCGAGACGCCGCTAGTCCACTGAATTCCTCAACGGTTGGAACTGTCTGGCCATCAACTCGTCGATTGACACGGGCGTACACATCTGCCGCGCTCACGGTTTCGGTCACGACTGCGCTCCCAATGGGCTGGTTGTCGGATGCGCGGCCGGGTTGATCGCGAGGGTTTGGCTCTGAAAGCACGATCGCAGGCCGGTGTGGCAGGCCGCGCCAACCTGATCAACTCGCAGGAGGATTGAATCTGCGTCGCAGTCGTAGGAAACGTCAAGCACTGATTGGGTGTGGCCCGAGGTCTCACCCTTGCGCCACAACTCCTGTCGGCTGCGTGACCAGTAGGTCGCGCGGCCAGTGGCGAAAGTCGCGCGCAGCGATTCTTCGTTCATCCACGCCATCATCAGAACTTCTCGGGTGTCCCATTGTTGCGCGATCGCAGGAATCAGCCCGGAATCGTCAAAAGCGAGCTCAGCCACGAATGCATCGATTGCAGGCGACGTCATGTGGCCATTGTGCCGTGTCGCGTGATCGTGTGTCGTGCCACTTCTTCCGGGGCCCTCCACGTTCTCCCGACCGCCCTCCTCGCTCAACGCGCGTATGGTGGAGCGATGAGTCAACCAACGTGGGCACAACGCGAACGCCAGGAACTGTGCCGCCTACTCGAAGAGGTCGGCCCGGACGCACCCACCCTGTGCGGAGAATGGACCACGCGTGACCTCGCCGCCCACCTCATCGTGCGGGAGGCGCGCCCAGACGCGGCGATTGGGATCTTCGCCAAACCCCTGGCAGGTTGGACGGAAAAAATCCAGGCGAAAGCTGCGCAACGTCCCTGGGCCGAGATGGTGCACGAGATTCGGACTGGGCCGCCGACCTTCTCGCTATTCAACCTGCCGAAGGCCGATGCCTTGGCAAACACGACGGAGTACTACGTCCACCTTGAGGACGTCCGGCGCGCCGAACCCGAGTGGACTCCGCGAAACCTGCCGCCGAAACTGAGCGACAATTTATGGAAGGTCCTGCGATCGCGCGCGAAGATGTTCTATCGACACGTGCCCGTCGGCGTCGTCCTAACGCGGACCGATGGAGCAGAAGGAGCAGAGAGCAATTTGCAAGTAGCAAGTGGCGCGCCCGTGGTGACGATCAGCGGACCTGCCCAAGAGCTGCTGTTGTTCTCATTCGGGCGCAAGGAGCAGTCCGTCGTCGACATCGCTGGGGACGACTCCTCGATCGCTCAGGTCATGGCCGCGAAGATGGCGGTCTAAGGCCACTGCGAGGGTTTCTCGCTAGCGGCGAACTGGGAGACCTGAGTTCGCCAACTCCGACTTCACCTCGGCGATCGACAACACCCCAAAATGGAACACGCTTGCTGCCAGCACCGCGTCCGCACCGGCCCGAACCGCTGGAGCAAAGTCCTGAGCGCGTCCTGCGCCGCCGCTGGCGATCACTGGGACATTTAGCACCTTGCGGACCTGTTCGATCAGCTCCGTGTCGAACCCGTCCTTTGTGCCGTCAGCGTCCATTGAGTTCAGGAGGATCTCCCCCGCCCCTCTCGACGCTCCCTCAGCTGCCCAAGCAACCGCATCGATCCCTGTGCCAACCCTGCCGCCATGAGTCGTGACTTCGAAGCCGGACGGAGTTTGGGTATCGCCTTGAACGCGACGCGCGTCCACTGACAGCACCACGCACTGCGATCCGAATCGGTTGGCGGCCTCTGTCAAGAACTCCGGTCGCGCGATGGCGGCGGTGTTGATTCCGGCTTTGTCAGCCCCGGCCCGCAGGAGGCGGTCAATGTCGTCGACCGTGCGAACGCCACCCCCTACTGTCAGCGGAATGAAGACTTGATCTGCGGTGCGCGACACCACGTCGTACGTGGTCGCCCGGTCGCCGCTTGAGGCCGTGATATCGAGAAAGACGAGTTCATCGGCACCTTGTGCGTCATACGCAGCTGCAAGCGTGACCGGGTCGCCTGCGTCCTTAAGGTCAACAAAGTTGACACCCTTGACCACTCTGCCATTGTCAACGTCTAGGCACGGGATGACACGAACCGCTAACGACATGCCGTAAGCCTAACGAGCGACGTTCAAGTCGTTCACTGACCGTCGAGCGGCTGCGTGAACGCAGGATTCATGAAGTCAATGTGGGGTGCCACCGCGGCCAATGCCTCGGGCAGTGTGAAGGCACCGGCGTAGAGCGCCTTACCAATGATCAAGCCCTCGACCCCATGGTGGCGAAGTTCAGCGACGGCGTGAACATCCTCCAGCGAGGAGATCCCGCCGCTGGCAACCACTGGCCGGTCGGTTGCTTTGCACACCTGACTCAGTAGGTGGAGGTTGGGCCCTGCGAGGGTACCGTCCTTCGTGACGTCAGTGACGACATAGCGAGCGCAACCCTCAGCATTGAGCCGCTCGATTGTTGCGAACAACTCACCGCCTTCTTCGGTCCAGCCCCGGGCCGCCAAGGTGGTTCCCCTGACATCGAGGCCGATCGCGACCTGGTCGCCGTGCTCAGCGATCACTCGTGCGCACCATTCCGGGTTCTCCAGTGCTGCCGTGCCAATATTGATTCGCCGACATCCTGTCGCCAGGGCAGCTTCGAGAGTCTCGTTGTCACGGATACCACCGGACAATTCGACGTCGATGTCGAGGCGGCCAACAACGTCAGCGAGCAGATCGTGGTTACTCCCCCGCCCGAACGCCGCATCGAGATCCACCAGATGGACCCATGACGCGCCCTGCTCCTGCCAGTTCAACGCAGCTTGCAGCGGATCGCCGTAGGCGGTTTCGGAGCCAGCTTCACCCTGAACGAGTCGGACAGCTTGGCCGTCTTGCACATCGACGGCGGGGAGGAGTTCCAAAGTCACGGGTAAGACCCTACTCACCCACACTCGTGAGCGCCCCTGCGGTTAGGCAATGTGGCCCTAGTCCAGCGAATTGAGCCAGTTGCGTAACAACGCCAAACCTGCATCGCCAGACTTCTCAGGATGGAACTGCGTCGCGCAAAGGGGGCCGTTTTCTACGGCGGCGAGGAACGGCTCACCATGGGTCGCCCAGGTCAACAGCGGAGATGCTGTCGAGCTTTCCGACGTATCAAGGTCCCACGAACGCGCAGCGAACGAATGCACGAAGTAGAACCGCTCTTGGGCCAGACCTTCAAAGAGGACCGAATCTGCTGGCGGATTCACGTTGTTCCAGCCCATGTGCGGGACGATCGGAGCCTGAAGTTCATCCACGACCCCTGGCCACTGTCCGAACCCTGGGGTGTCCACGCCGTGCTCGACGCCGTGTTCGAAGAGCACCTGCATCCCCACACAAATCCCGAGGACGGGGCGACCACCAGCGAGTCGCACGTCAATGAGTTGAGGACCGTTGACTGCGTTCAGCCCAGCCATGCAGGCCGCATAGGCACCCACACCGGGAACGACCAGTGCCTGCGCTCCCAGGGCCCGTTGGTAGTCCCGGGTGACTTCGACGGAGGCGCCCACCCGTTCAAGTGCGCGCTGCGCGGATCGCAAGTTCCCCGACCCGTAGTCAAGGACAACGACATCAACTGAGCCCAACGTCGGACCTCCCGGCCGTTTCGAACGTCATTTCCACCAGAGCCACGCCGCTGAGGCGGAGAGCACCGCGGCGATCGCCATGCCTATCGCAAGGATGGGGATCTTTGCGCGCGTGAACGCGATCACTCCGCCAATGAAGAAACCCGTGAGGCCGAGCATCATGATGGGCCACCAACTCGTCATGTAGAGAGTGTGCCCTTTGTCGACGGCACACCCACGACACGGGCGTCCAGAGCGACGGCATCGCGAAATGCCCTAGCGACGGACTTGAACTGCGCCTCGACAATGTGGTGAGCGTTGCGGCCCGTGATGACCCGAACGTGCAGGCAGATTTGAGCCGAAGCGACGATCGATTCCCAAATGTGGCGCGTCAAGGTTGTGTCGTAGGTGCCAATGAGCTCGATCAGGTCTGGCTCCTCATGGACGAGGTAGGGACGACCCGACAGGTCGACTGCGGACTGAACCAAGGCCTCGTCTAGGGGCACAAGGGAATCACCGAATCGCCTGATTCCGGCTTTGTCCCCAAGTGCCTCCCTAATCGCCGCGCCGAGGGCAAGCGCGGTGTCCTCAACGGTGTGATGAGCGTCAACCTCAAGGTCGCCTTTGGTGACAATCTTGAGGTCCAGTCCGCCGTGTTTTCCAAGCTGGCTGAGCATGTGGTCATAGAACGGCACGCCGGTATCGACCTCGACGCTTCCCGTGCCATCCAGGTTGAGGTCGACGAAGACGTCGCTCTCCTTGGTCGTGCGCTCGATCCGCGCGGTGCGGCTCATCGGGACTCCTGTCCTACGGGTTCTGTCGCAACGGCGACACTGAGCGTTCCAATTACTTCTGTCAGAGCTTCAAGAAATGCCGTGGTCTCGGCCGGGGTTCCGGCGGTGACGCGCAACCAGCCTGCCAGACCCACATCCCTGACGAGCACTCCGCGATCGAGCAGTGCTTGCCAGATCACAGTCTGATCGCCCAAGCCGCCAAATAGGACGAAGTTTGCATCACTGTCCGCAACCCGCAGTCCAAGGTGACGGCAGCCTTCGACGATACGATCGCGTTGGACTTTTAGTTCGGTAACCGCCGACAACAGGTCCGGCGCGTGGGCTAGCGCGCCGCGTGCAGCCGCTTGCGTGATCGCGGAGAGGTGATAGGGCAAACGAACTCTCAAGATCGCTTCCACAACCGCGGGGTCCGCCGCGAAGTACCCCACCCGCGCACCAGCAAAGGCGAACGCTTTGCTCATGGTGCGCGACACAATCAAACGCGGCCGACCGGCGAGCAAACTGACCGCGCTTGGGGTGTTGCTGAACTCTGCGTACGCCTCATCAACGACCAGAACGCCTATCTCGTTCGTGGTCACCTCTTCGTAGATCCTCGCGATGGTCTCAAGGTCAACAGCGGTACCAGTCGGGTTGTTTGGTGAGCACACAAACACAACCGCCGGTTGAACCGCCGATATCGCCTCGCACGCTGTGACTGGGTCAATCGCGAAGTCCGTATCGCGAGGGATTGCGACGAAGTCACTACCTGTTCCACGCGCGATGATCGAGTGCATCGAGTAGCTCGGCTCAAACCCCATCGCGATCCGACCTGGTCCGCCGAACGCTTGGAGGATCTGCTGGAGGATTTCGTTACTCCCATTGGCCGCCCAGACGCCATCGCAGTCGATACTCACCCCCGTCGCTGACGAAAGGTAGGCGGCAAGATCGGTACGCAAGGCGACTGCGTCACGGTCGGGGTATCGCTGGAGCCCGCCGAGCTCACCAGCCAACATCTCGCTGATCGACTCGATGACAGCAGCACTCGGCGGGAAGGGGTTCTCGTTGGTGTTGAGCCGGACAGCGACGTCGAGTTGAGGGGCGCCATACGCACCTACGCCGCGGATTTCCGGACGGATCGGTAGTTCGTCCGCAGTCATACGCGCGATCACTCTTGCGCCTCAGTAGCCGTCATTCGAACGGCAACCGCTTGACCGTGCGCGGGCAGGTCCTCGGCGGCGGATAGCACGAGGACATCGTTGGCAACCTCAAGAAGTGCGGCCTGACTGTAGTCAACCACTTGGATCGACCGCAGGAAGCTGTGGACCGAAAGACCTGATGAGAAGCAGGCACAACCACCCGTCGGGAGCACGTGGTTCGAGCCCGCACAGTAGTCGCCGAGTGAAACCGGTGACCAGGGGCCGACGAAGATCGCTCCTGCATTACGTACCTGGCTCGCGACGGCCTGGGCGCCTTTGGTTTGCACTTCGAGGTGTTCGGCGCCGTACGCGTTCACAACTTCGAGGCCTTGCTCGAGGTCTCGGACAAGAACAACCGCGCTTTGCGGTCCACTCAGCGCTTCGGTGATTCGTTCGGTGTGCTTTGTCGATGCCACGAGCCCGGGCAATGCCTCCATGACGCTGTCAGCAAGCGATTCGCTGTCGGTCACCAAGACGGAGGCGGCAATCACGTCGTGTTCTGCCTGGCTAATGAGATCCGCTGCAACGTGCCGCGGATTCGCTGAGTCGTCCGCCAAGATCATGATTTCGGTTGGGCCAGCCTCGGAGTCAATTCCGATGACTCCTCGCAGCAGGCGCTTTGCCGCAGTCACGTAGATGTTCCCTGGTCCGGTCACCAACGAGACTGGCTGGCAATAGGACGGCGAGTCTGGAGCCACGGACGAGTCAGAGCCGAATGCAAACCACGCAATTGCCTGCGCTCCACCGGCTGCGTAGACCTCGTCAATGCCCAGGAGCTTCGCGGCGGCGAGGATCGTCGGGTGGGGCCATCCACCAAATTCAACTTGCGGCGGCGAGGCGATCGCGATCGACCGAACTCCGGCGAGTTGCGCGGGCACGACGTTCATAACGACGCTACTCGGGTACACCGCTCGCCCGCCGGGCACGTACAGACCGACGCGATCAACAGGAACCCAACGCTGGCTGACGTTGGCACCCGGCGCGACAGTCGTAGTGTGCGGTTCAGGCAACTGGTCGCCGTGTACCGCGCGCACACGGCGAATCGCTTCTTCGAGGCTCTCGATGACGGCTGGGTCCAGGTGCGCTAGCGCGGCGTCTATAACTGACTCGGGCACGCGAAGTGATGGCGGACGAACCTTGTCGAACTGCTCGCCGATCTCAAGTACCGCCTGCTCACCACCGGACCTGACGCGCTCGATGACACCGCCAACGGCCGCCTCTGCAGACGCCACGTCGATTTGCGCGCGAGGAATGAACCGCCTCACGTCGCCCGATTCCGACCGTAGGTCCAGAGTTTGCATCACCGGTACATCGTACGGCGGCCTGGTCACAGGTTGCGATGGCATTCGCGGCTAACGTGTGCGCATGGCCAAGAAGAGTGTTGCGGTCCACACGAACGCCACCAAGGTCTTGTACCAAGCGAACGTGCCATACGCAATCCATCAATACGAACAATCCGAAGCAGCAACGCAGGAACAGCAGGGGCTGCACCCGGATGCGTTTGACCATCCCGAACGGGTCTTTCGCACGGTCGTTACCGTTGTCGACGACGAACCGCTCGCGGCGCTCGTACCCGTTGACTGCGTCCTCGACGGTCCATTAGTTGCGGCAGCAGTTGGTGGGGAATCCGCGACCATTGCAGACTCCGAACTTGCTGCTGAGACGACTGGGTTCCCCGCGAATGCGGTTAGTCCGCTCGGAACGAAGTCTGACCTGCCGGTGCTCATAGATGTCTGCGCACTCGACTTCAAAACCATCTATGTCAGTGCCGGAGAGGAGGGTTTCACCATTGAACTGGCGCCCGCCGACCTCTTGACTCTGACCAACGCACGCACCGCTCCGATCGCTCGCCGCCTGTAGGTCTACCTCAGACGAGTCACAAACCCTTCAACGCCGTGGATTGGATCGCATTAGCTTGATCGATGATGGCGTGAAGCCGTCGCCTAGACCGCCGCGCTCGTAGCCACACCACGAACGCAAGCACAAATACCGACACGAAGGACCAAATCCCAAGCACGCCAGGGGCGTCCATCTGCAGCGGCGCAGAAAACGTGACGCCCTCGGGGCGACCCTGCGCACTCAACTCCCCAATACCGTCAACGCCGTTTGCGACCAAAAGCCCGACTCTCCAGGCCAAGACGGATCCAACAAAACCGGCGGCAGCCACCCCAACCAACAGCACCTCAGTTATCTGCGTCCGGCGCGCCAACACAAACACGGCCGTTGCCACTGCGCAGGCAAGGAGTAGACATGCCAGCGAGAGCACGCCGCCAACGGCGTCTTCCCTCACACTGGCGTAGAACAACTCGCCTTCGCGGACTGTCAACTGCGTCCGCGGCGCGATCAGGCCCCAAACGACACCCACGATTCCGCCGAGCACGGCACAACCCAAGAGAACCCAAGCGACGAAGCGGAGTCGCGTTTTCAACGAGTGAGGCGCGTCGTCGGACGTCATGGCGCATTGAGGTCGACAGCTGCCGCCCCCGACAGGCATGACGGGCCCAGCAGTTCCTTGAGGTCAGCGAACAATGATGGGCTCACGGTCACGCGCTTGGAGTCATCGAGTCGCATCACGGTCGTCCGTGACCCGTGCTTGACTTCAAGTCTGACCTCGGTCGTTCCAGGATGCGTGAGGAGGATCTCGTTCAATCGCGCGACCACAGGCTCCACGATTCGAACCGCGGGAACACTGAGCACGACGGGACCATCGTGCGATGACGTCAAGTCCGGAATCGTGATGTCCATGGCGATGAACTTCATCTCGTTTTCATCGCTGCGGTCAACACGGCCTCGCACGAGCAGGACGGCGTCCTGCGAGCAGTAGGGGCCCATAAGTGAATACGCCTTGGGGAAGACCATAATTTCGACCCCAGCATCGAGGTCTTCCAGACTCACGATCGCCCAGGTATCGCCACGTTTCGTAACCTTGCGCGCTACTCCGGTGACCAATCCACCAACGGTCACGACCTTGCCGTCAGTCATGTCGTCACTATGAAGCAGAGCGATCGAACAATCAGTCGCGTTGCGCAGTGTGTGTTCGACTCCGTTGAGCGGATGATCGGAAACGTAGAGTCCCAACATTTCGCGTTCGTTCGCGAGCAGCGTCGACTTCTCCCACTCCCCGACTGGGATCGTCATGTCGAGACCGAAGGCGGAACTTTGGCCCGATTCAGCCGCTTCGGCACCGCCGAATAGGTCGTATTGGCCGATTGATTCAGCGCGCTTCGTCTCGACGATTGCGTCGACGGCCTCCGCGTGTATCTGCGCGAGCCCACGGCGAGTGTGGCCGAGCGAATCGAACGCTCCGGCCTTGACCAGTGACTCGACCACACGCTTGTTGCACGCTGAACTGTCGATCTTGCGGAGGAAATCGCTGAAGTCGACGAAGCGGCCCTTTGCAAACCGCGACGCGATGATCGAGTCAACGACGTTGCCACCGACGTTGCGAATCGCGGACAGTCCGAAGCGGATATCAGTGCCTGTTGCGGTGAAGTTCGCGTCGGACTCGTTGACATCTGGCGGCAGGACCTTGATGCCCATCCGCCGACACTCATTGAGGTAGATCGCGCTCTTGTCTTTGTCGTCCTTGACACTCGTGAGCAGCGCAGCCATGTACTCGGCTGGATAGTTCGCCTTGAAATACGCGGTCCAATAGGAGACGAGTCCGTATCCAGCAGAGTGGGCCCGGTTAAACGCATAGTCAGCAAACGGGACGAGCGTCTTCCACAGTTGAGCGATCGCGTCCTCGGTGAACCCGTTCTTGGTCATCCCGTCGCGGAAGGGGATGTACTCCTTGTCCAGGATCTCCTTCTTCTTCTTACCCATGGCGCGACGGAGAAGGTCGGCAGCACCCAGGCTGTATCCGGCGAGTTGTTGGGCGATCGTCATGACCTGTTCCTGGTAGACGATCAAGCCATAGGTATCACCAAGGACTTCAGAGAGGGCCTCTTCAAGTTCCGGGTGGATCGGGATGACCTCTTGGCGCCCGTTCTTGCGATCTGCGTAGTCGTTGTGTGCGTTGACGCCCATCGGACCCGGGCGGTAGAGCGCGATGACAGCAGAGATGTCGTCAAATCCCGTTGGCGCCATCGAGCGCAGCAGTGCACGCATTGGCCCACCGTCGAGTTGGAAGACCCCGAGGGTGTCGCCGCGACTGAGCAGTTGGTACGTCGGTTCGTCATCGAGCGGAAGGTCTTCCGGAATGATCTTCGTGCCAGTATTGGCCTCAATCGCGTTCACACAGTCATCAATAACCGTAAGGTTGCGCAGACCAAGGAAGTCCATCTTCAAAAGCCCGAGGGTCTCGCATACACCCATATCGAACTGAGTGATGATCGAACCGTCCTGTTGACGCTTCCAAATCGGAATGACGTCGATCAGTGGTTCACGACTCAAAATCACACCAGCGGCGTGAACACCAGGTTGGCGCTTCAGGCCCTCAAGACCCTTGGCTGTGTCAACGACCTTTGCCACGTCCGGGTCGGACTGATACAGATCGCGAAACTCCCCCGCCTCGGAATACCTGGGGTGCTTGGGATCAAAGATCCCCGCCAGCGGCACGTCCTTGCCCATTACGGCTGGCGGCATCGCCTTGGTGATCTTGTCGCCCACGGCGTAGGGCATACCGAGCACACGCGCCGAGTCCTTGATTGCCGCCTTCGCCTTAATGGACCCGTAGGTCACGATCTGCGCGACCCTTTCAGAGCCGTACTTCTGCGTCGCGTAGCGAATCATGTCGCCACGGCGACGTTCGTCAAAGTCCATGTCGATATCGGGCATCGACACTCGCTCGGGATTCAGAAAGCGCTCGAACAGCAGGCCATGCTTGATCGGGTCGAGTTCGGTGATGCCCATCGCCCACGCGACGATCGAACCGGCCGCCGAACCGCGGCCGGGACCGACCCGGATGCCCTCTTGTTTGGCATAGCGCACGAGGTCTGCTGTGACGAGGAAGTAGCCGGGGAAGCCCATCTGGCACATCACGGAGACTTCGTACTCGGCCTGCTTACGATGAGTGTCCGGGACAGGTTGGCCCTTGAACCGGTCGACGAGCCCGCGCTCGACCTCCTTCACCAACCAGGAGTCCTCTGATTCACCATCCGGCACGGTGAATTGGGGCATGAGGTTCGCGCCCTCGTTAAACTCAACGTTGCAGCGCTCGGCGATCTCGAGCGTGTTGTCGCACGCATCAGGTAACTCGGCCCACAGCGAGCGCATCTCGGCTGATGACTTCAGGTAGAACTGATCACCGGTGAATTTGAAGCGCTTTGGGTCATCCATCATCGAGCGCGTTCCGACACAGAGGAATGCGTCGTGCGCTGCGGCGTCGGCCTGGCGGACGTAGTGCAAATCGTTCGTCGCCAGCAGCGGCAGGCCAAGCGTCTTAGCGATCTTGAGCAGGTTCTCGCGGTATGAGCGCTCGATGGGAATCCCGTGGTCCATCAACTCGCAGTAGAGGTTCCCTTTGCCGAGGATGTCCTGGTAGTCGGCTGCAGTCTCTAGCGCTTTGTCGTACTTGCCCGCCTGCAACCAACGGTTGACCTCTCCGGAGGGGCAACCCGTCGTGGCGATGATGCCCGCGCCATACGTTTGCAGCAGTTCGCGGTCGAACCGCGGGTGGCGGTAGTAGCCCTCCAAGCTTGCCAACGAGGACAACCGGAACAGGTTGTGCATTCCCTGCGTCGTCTCAGCGAGGACCGTCATGTGGGTGTATGCGTGGCGCCCGCGAGCGCTCGATTCACCAGCCTCGTTGGTGCCTTCGTCAAACCCGGCGCCAAAGTCGAATGGGGACTGCTCGAATCGACCTTGTGGGGCGTAGTAGCCCTCCATGCCAATGATGGGCTTTACGCCGGAGTTCTTGCCGCGCTTCCAAAAATCGTAGGCGCCATAGAGGTTGCCGTGATCGGTGATTGCCAGTGCTGGCATCTCCAACCGAACGGCCTCTTCAAAGAGGTCGTCGAGGCGGGCCGCACCATCGAGCATTGAGTACTCGGTGTGCACATGCAGGTGCACAAACTGGTCTCGACTCGTCACCACGGCAGCCTAACTCTGATCGCTGACATCGGTGGGCAGCCTCGCCAATCTCACCTCCGCGGTTGGCGCCGAATCACTATGGGGGTCGGTTAACAGCCGTTCACCCACCCGTACCATGGGCAATATGCAGCGCACAATCTTTGAACCAGAACATGAAGAGTTCCGCTCCGCCGTCGCCACGTTCTGCGAACGTAGCGCCGCTCCGAACCTGGAAAAGGCGATCGAACAGCGCGTGTTCGATCGCGATGTGTGGCGCCAAGCGGGCGAGCAAGGCTTCCTCGGACTCGAAGTTCCCGAGGAGTTCGGTGGCAGCCAGGCTGATGACTACCGCTTCAACACGGTATTCGCCGAGGAACTGGCAAAGGTCAGCATGGGCCTCAATTCATCGATGCAAATTCACTTCGACATTTGTGCGCCGTACCTGGTGGATCTCGGCACGACCGAGCTCAAGACTCGACTGCTGCCGGACTTCTGCGCGGGCGAGAAGGTTGCGGGTATCGGCATGACCGAGGCCGGCGGCGGCACCGATCTTGCTGCCCTCAAGACCACTGCAGTGCCCGACGGCGACGACTGGATTATCAACGGGTCGAAGACGTTCATCACGAACGGGTACACCGGCGAGATCATCATCGTCGCGGCTCGTACCAGCCCTGAAAAGGGTGCCCGCGGCATCTCGTTGTTCGTCGTAGAGGAAGGCATGGCGGGCTTCGAGCGTGGCCGCAAGCTGGAGAAGACCGGACAACACGAGTCCGACACCGCGGAACTGTTCTTCAACAACGTTCGAGTCCCTGCCGAGAACTTGCTCGGTGAGGTCGATTCCGGCTTTATCTACATGATGGAACGGCTTCCCCAAGAACGTATCGGCTGCGCAATCAGCAACTTGGCCCACGCGAAGCAGGCGTTCCTCGAAACGGTCGAGTACGCCAAGGAACGCGAAGCATTCGGCAAGCCCATCGGATCGTTCCAGCACCTGAAGTTCATCCTTGCCGAGCAAGCGACCAAGCTCGATGTCACTCAGTCCTTCATGGATGAGTGCGTGCAGGCAAAGATGAAGGGTGAATTCACCTCGACCGACGCCGCGAAGGCAAAGTGGTGGACCTCGCAGGTCCAGAACGATGTCATTGACGCGTGCCTGCAGATCTTCGGTGGATACGGCTACATGAACGAGTACCGGATCGCACGTGCCTGGCAAGATGCACGCGTCACCAAAATCTGGGCGGGCAGCAACGAAATCATGAAGGAACTCATTGGGCGCGAGCTCGGGTTCTAGCCCGCACTTGCCGCCCCCTCGGTTTGGGCCGAAGTCGACGGCACTTTGTTGGGCAAGCCACGCGTAGTTGCTAGCGATCCCAGCGCCAAGAACGCCGCAAAAAGAAGTCCCGTTTTGAGTGCCTGCAGTTGGGCAGCTTCATAGTCCTGGACGACGGCTTCCGATGTGGCCTGATCGAGTCCCGCAGCCTGCGTGGCTGCCGCCACTTGATCCGCTGAGACAAAGTCGATTCCCGCCTCAATAGAAACGCCGACTTGGGCTGCGACCTCGGTACTGATCCGCGGATCCTCCTCGATATTTGACGCGAATCCGCTAGTCAATCCGCTGAGCACGATTGCACCCACCAGTGCAACGCCCAACGACGAGCCAAGCTGTTGACCAGTGAACTGCAACCCACCCGCTTCGCCGCGGCCGGAGGCTCCCACGGACGATTGAACAACGTTGCCGAGCTGCGAAGCGATCAGGCCCATCCCAACCCCGAGGACGGCCATCGACGCCGCAAAGAAAGCGTCGGCGAGAGTCGGATCGATGTTCGCCAATAGGCCAAGCACTCCCACGAACGTGGCGCTGAGCCCTGTTCGAACGATGCCGCGGATCGAGAACCGACTCGACAGTCGCGCTCCAACCGCTGCCGCCAGGAACATCGCAACCGAGACCGGGAGCATCTTGATTCCGGTCTCAAGGGCGTCAAGGCCCAGGACAAGTTGGAGATACAGCGGAATCGTGAAGAAGACTCCCATGAGGATGAGATTCTGGCTCAACAGTCCCATCAGCCCTGCCCGTAGCGGAAGGATCTTCAGGAGATCGAGATGCACGAGTGGGTCGCGGTCGTGTTGCTCGCGCAGCCGTTGCCAACGGACAAACAGCCATACCACGCAGGCTCCGAGCCCAATCACGAACGGCGTCAATGAGAATCCGAAGGGCTCAATCGGGGAGTTCCTTGGCGAGATCCACCCCCACGAACTCGCTTGCAGGACCCCGAGCACGATCAATCCAAGGCCCATGGCAGACAACACACTCCCGACGATGTCGAGACTGGGTCGCTTGTCTGAGCGGGCAGCATCACGGACGAAAGGCGTCATCGCCAGAATCAGCGCCACGAGCACGACTTCGCCAACGAAGACCACGCGCCACGAGAGCTCAGTTGTGGCCCAACCCCCGACAATCGGGCCGACGGCGATTCCCGCGCCCGCCACACCACCGATAACGGCATACGCCGTCAACCGCTGTTTACCCTCGAAGTTGCCGGCGATGAGCGCAGCAAGTGCAGGCAACACCAATGCGGCCCCGATCCCCTCAAGGATCGACCAGCCCAAAGTGAGCACAGCAACCGTCGGTGCGACGGCGGTGATCGCCGAACCAACCGCGTAGATCACCAAACCGATCGTGAATGCCCTGCGGCGGCCAATGATGTCGCCGATCTTGCCGCCCGTAAGCATCAGCATCGCCATTACGAGGCAATAGAGCGTAATCACGGCCTGAATAGTGGTGACGCTCGTATCGAAGTCGCTTACCAACTGCGTGATCGAAACGTTCATGACGGATTGGTCGAGCACCATCACAAATTGAGCGATCGCCAACGCGATCAATGGCAGCCAGCGGCGCATCCCAGTCCCCACCTAAGTCCCGAGGCCGCGGTAGCCACAGGGTCGGCACAACTTAGCGGATCTTGCCGGTTAGCACCTAGTGCCTAAGGTCCCAAGGCCGACCGAAGTCTCGGAACTAACTGACGACCATTCGTCGAGCGAGCACCACACACTGGTCCGCGATCTCGTCTCCGGTGAGCGATCCGTCTGGCCGGAACCAGGAACTCACCTGATCCACCATTTCGATGAGCGCAGAGACCAAAACCGGCACGTTGACGCAGGGATCATGTTCGGCCTGCGGTGCCGCTGCAATTGTCAGGTCACGAACGATCGCCCGGTAGCCCGCGAGGGCAGCAAGGTGACGGTCGTACGTGTCCGCGGGCAGAACTCTTCGCATAAAGTCCGCATCAACGAGCTTGTCTTGCGCTCGGGCAAGAGCCACATCGTTTGTCTTGTACCGTGCGTGGCGACGCAGGAGCTCGAACAACCGCTGTGACTCCTCATATTCTTCAAGTCCGCCGAGCACACTTGTGAGGAAATCACTGAGCGCATAGTCGACAGCAGTCGCGAGCACGTCTGCCTTCGATTCGAAATGGTTGTAAATGGCCGGCGCCTTCACCCCAACTTCGGCAGCGAGCTCACGCATCGACGAGGACTCGTAACCTCGGTCCGCGAAGAGCTTCACAGCTGCGACCAGGAGGCGGTTGCGAGTCGCGAGTTCGTCGTCCAGCGGATCTTGTGAAATGCCTGCCAAGTTGAAGGTGGCTAGGTATCCGCCTGGAGGTTCGTTCGCGGCACCGGAGATAGCCGAGGCCGCTGTAGTCACCTGCTGATCCTACTTACGCACTGAGCACTGCGAGCGCGTGGGCAAGATCTGGCGGATACGGCGATTCAAACGAAATTCGCTCACCGGTGCGAGGGTGGGTGATCGTCAATGCAACGGCGTGCAGCCACTGACGCTCGAGCCCGAGGCGCTTTGCCAGGGTGGGGTCGGCGCCATACGTGAGGTCACCACAACACGGGTGATTCATGGCGGACATATGGACTCTGATCTGGTGGGTACGCCCAGTCTCGAGGTCAACTTCCAGTAATGATCCGTAGCTGTATGCCTCGAGTGTTCGGTAGTGAGTCACGCTGGGCTTGCCCTCGTTCAGGACAGCAAACCGATAGTCGTGGTGTGGGTGGCGACCAATTGGCGCATCAATGGTCCCGCTACTCGGATCGGGATGGCCTTGGACAAGCGTGTGGTACGTCTTCGAGACTTCTCGATCCTTGAACTGTGCCTTCAAACGTGTGTAGGCCTGCGGTGTGCGTGCGACCACCATCAGCCCGCTTGTACCGACGTCGAGCCGGTGAACGATTCCTTCCCGTTCAGCGGGACCGGTCTCGGCGACGGAGACGCCAGCGGCGCGAAGCCCGTTGGTTACGGTCGGTCCAGTCCAACCAGGACTCGGATGCGCCGCGACTCCAACCGGCTTGTCGACCACCACAATGTCATCGTCTTGAAAGACGATAGGCAACTCCACGACGGGCTCATCTGTCAGCGTCTCGTCGGCGACCAAGACCTCGATAGTGAGTCGTTTACCAGCCACCAGTTTGTCAGCACGCGAGACCCGCTTGCCGCTGACCTTGACCGCCCCATCAGAGATGAGGTTCGCTGCCTGGTTCCTCGAAACGCCGCGGAGCCGTGATACTCCGACGTCGGCGCGTTCGCCATCTAAGGAGTCCGGGACTTCAAAGACCTCGGTCGTAGGTGAATCAGTCACGATGCGGCACCACGCAATGGAACGCCTCGGATTGTCAGAATCACGATGAGTGCGGCTGAGCAACAGACAGCGATGTCGGCAACGTTGAAGATTGCGAAATATGGCACCTGAAAGAAGTCGACAACGTGCCCCCGGCCAAAACCAGGCTCGCGCAACAACCTGTCGAGTAGGTTTCCAAGCGCTCCCCCGAGCAATCCGCCGAGCGCAATCGCCCAAGCCTTGGACCCGAGCGTGCGTGACGTCACGACGATGACCACGGCGACGACTGCGGCGAGAACACTAAAGATGATGGTGTAGCCACCACCGAGTGAGAACGCAGCACCGGGGTTCCGGACGAAGGTGAACTTCAGAAGCGGGCCGAGCACTTCCACTGAGGGCTGTCCCTCGAGGTACGCGACCGCCAATAGCTTCGTCAACTGATCGATAGCGATGACAACCGCGGCAACGAGCAGCGTCATCCCAAGGAGTGAGCGACGCTGCGACGCGACAGGTTCAGCGGTCACCAGGTCAGGCGCTGGCTCAGGCTCAAGGGACACGAGAGCAGGCTACTTTGCCGGGCTAGTCCGGTTGTGAGCGAACTAGCTTCGCTCTTCCGCCTGCTTGCATTGCAGGCACAGAGTTGCCCGCGGGAACGCTTGGAGTCGCGCCTTCCCAATCGGGCCGCCACACGATTCGCACGCACCATAAGTTCCAGCCTCGATGAGCGCGAGTGCTTTGTCAGTCTGGAGCAAGAGGTTGCGTGCGTTGTCGGCGATCGACATCTCTTGTTCCCGCTCGAACGTCTTCGAACCCGCATCGGCAACGTCGTCGCCAGCGCCATCGCCGGAGTCACGGACGAGGTCAGCGATACCCGATTCCGTGGCTGCTAACTCGGCCGCGAGGCGCTCACGGTCCACAAGGAGCTCGGCCTTGACCTCGGCCAGTTCCTTCTTGGTCCACGGCTTCTCGTTGGCCAGTACTCCACGCTGCGGCATTTGAACCCCTTATTCATTGCATCGTCGGGTGGCACGTCGAGAGATCACACTAGAGGGTGATGGGTGCACGGCGCACGCTGATAACCAGAACTTGGATGCTGCGACCCACCGCCCGATGCCTCGCTGGCGTAACCTATCCCGCGTGTATCGCGCAATGTCCCCACGAGTGGACCTTCCCGGCATGGAACGCGAAGTTCTGGATTTCTGGAGTCGCGAGGACATCTTCAACCGAAGTCTGGCCCAAACCGCGAACGGACCAACGTGGGTGTTCTACGAAGGGCCCCCCACGGCGAACGGCATTCCTGGCACACACCACATTGAGGCACGTGTGTTCAAGGACATCTTCCCTCGCTTCAAGACCATGCAGGGCTACTTTGTGCCCCGAAAGGCCGGTTGGGATTGCCACGGGCTACCAGTCGAGCTAGCGGTCGAAAAGGAGCTTGGATTCACCGGAAAGCGCGATATCGAGGAATTCGGGATTGCCGAGTTCAACGAACGCTGCCGGGAATCCGTGCTGGGCAACGTCGGAAAGTTCGCTGAACTCACCGACCGCATGGGCTACTGGGTCGACATGGACGACGCCTACTGGACCATGGACCCGGAGTACATCCAGAGCGTCTGGTGGTCGATCAAACAGATCCACGATGCGGGCCTCCTTGGCCAAGACCACCGGGTCTCGCCCTATTGCCCACGGTGCGGAACCGGACTTTCCGACCATGAGGTGGCGCAGGGTTACGAGGACATCACCGACCCTTCCGTCTATGTGCGATTCCCGCTCACTGGCGGCGAGCTTGCGCAGTTGTACCCGGGCTTATCGCTGTTGGTCTGGACAACGACGCCGTGGACGTTGGTTTCCAACACAGCGGTAGCAGCCAAGCCCGACGCGACGTACAACATCGTTGAGTTCGAGGGCGCCTTCTACATCGTTGCCGCTGCTCTCGTCGAACAAGTATTTGGTGATGCCGGGACAGTCCGTGCCGACTTGCCCGGCACTGACCTCGAACGTCTGCCATATGCCCGACCATTCGATCTCGTTGATATCCCCGACGCGCACTTCGTGACCCTCGGGGAGTACGTCACAACCGAAGACGGCACTGGCTTGGTTCACCTCGCACCAGCATTCGGCGCCGATGACCTCGCGGTATGCCGCGAATACGGCTTGCCAGTGGTCAACCCGATCCGAGCCGATGGCACCTTCGATCCCGACGTCGCACTCGTTGGCGGGCAGTTCTTCAAGGCTGCCGACGAGGACTTGGTCGCCGACCTCTTGGCCGGCGGTCTGCTGTTCCGTCGACGCGACTACAACCACTCCTACCCACACTGCTGGCGTTGCCACACGCCGTTGATGTACTACGCGCAACCGTCGTGGTACATCCGCACGACCAAGATCAAGGAACGGTTGCTGGCGGCAAACGAAGCAACGACCTGGTACCCAGAGACGATCAAGTGGGGCAGGTTTGGCGATTGGCTCCACAACAACGTCGACTGGGCACTATCCCGAAATCGCTACTGGGGTACTCCCCTGCCGATCTGGCGTTGCGAAAACGATCACACGACGTGCGTTGGCTCGCTTGAAGAACTTGGCAAACTCGCTGGGCAAGAACTGTCGACGCTCGACCCGCACCGTCCCTTCGTCGACGACATCACGTTGCCGTGCCCGCACTGCGGCGCCAATGCTGAACGTGTCCCCGAAGTCATCGACGTCTGGTACGACTCGGGTGCGATGCCGTTTGCTCAGTGGGGGTACCCGCACAAGAACGCTGAGATCTTTGACCAGCGCTACCCGGCGGACTTCATCTGCGAGGCGATCGATCAAACCCGCGGCTGGTTCTACACCCTGATGGCCGTCGGCGAATTGGTGTTCAACCAGTCCTCCTACCGCAACGTGCTGTGCCTCGGCCACATCCTTGATGCCGAAGGTCGCAAGATGAGCAAGCACGTGGGCAACGTGATTGAACCCATGGGATTGATGGATCGTCACGGTGCAGACGGCGTGCGGTGGTTCATGCTCGCAGCTGGATCTGCCTGGTCATCGCGTCGAGTCAGTGATGAGTCAATCAACGAGGTCGTTCGCAAAACGCTTCTCACGTATTGGAATACCGCGTCGTTCTTGTCTCTCTACGGACGCATTGCGGAGTTCGACCCAACTGATCCCCGAATCCCAGCCGCAGCAGAACGGGGTTCCCTCGATCGATGGGCGTTGTCCGCAGCCAATGAACTCATCGCCAAGGTGCACGCCGCACTTGAGGACTTTGACACCCAGCTTGCAGGTCGGTTGCTGTCGAACTTCATTGACGACTTGTCGAATTGGTACGTCCGGCGGTCTCGCCGGCGCTTCTGGGATGGCGATCTGGCAGCACTAGCAACGCTGCATAGCTGCCTGCGAACCGCAACTCTACTCATGGCACCGTTCACGCCATTCATTACCGATCGAGTGTGGACCGACCTCTTTGCAGACCAGCCAGAGGAACCGATCTCGGTGCATCTGGCCAGCTGGCCCCAAGCTGATCTCACGCTGGTGGATGCTCAGCTCGCGACGAACGTTGAACTCGTTCGACGTCTTGTGGAACTGGGTCGCGCTGCGCGCGCTGAATCGAAGGTCAAGACTCGCCAACCGCTTCGACGAGCGCTGGTTGCGGCCGACGGGTGGTCAGCGCTTCCCGCCGATCTTCTGCGGGAAATCACCGACGAACTGAATGTCCTGGGTGCTGTCGGCCTCGACTCCGAAGACGCCGACCTCGTTGAAGTTTCGGTCAAGGCAAACTTCCGGGAACTCGGCAAACGCTTCGCGAAGGCGACTCCGACGATCGCGAACGCAATCAGCGGCGCACCCGCAGCTGAGGTGGTTAATGCGCTGCGTGGTGCGGGCGCGTACCAGCTAGCCGTCGATGGTGAACCTGTCGAGATTTTGCTGGCTGACGTCGTCATCACCGAGACTCCCCGAGAAGGCTGGGCGGTCGCCACCGATAGCGGAGAGACAATCGCCCTCGACCTCACCTTGGACGACGAGCTCCGCCGCATTGGCTTAGCACGCGACGTGATTCGCGACATCCAGGAAGCACGAAAGCAGCGTGGATTTGAGGTGACCGACCGGATCACGATCGAATGGTCAGCCGCCGGGGAGGCCGCTGAGGCGATCAGCACTCACGCGCAGGAGATTGCTGACGAAGTCCTCGCGACGTCGTTCGTGATGGCAGCCGAGATCGATGAGTCCGCCGACGACGTCTCACCGGTCGCCAATGGCCAAGCCCTCGCGAGAATCACGCTCGCATAGGAGACGCCTCTTCTGCGCCTAATCTGGATGGCAATTCTCTTGCCCGAACGTGATCCCTACAGGAACGTTATGGCGAGCTGGATTGCAATCTGCAGCAGGATGATCAGCACCAGAAACGAAAGGTCGAGCTGAACGCCACCGAGCTTGATCGGTGGGATGAGCTTGCGCAGCAGCTTAAGCGGCGGATCTGTGAGGGTGAAGACGACCTCGCACAGCACGAGCACGATTCCCTTCGGAACCCACTCACGCGACAGCATTTGCACCAGATCGATGACAAACCGCGCCAACAGAATGACGAAATATAGCCAAAGGATGGTGGCGACGATCTCGCCAAGACCCGTCACGATTTGCCCCTCATACCTGTGTCAATACCGCGTTGCCTGAATCAGCACCGCTCGAAGAAACCCGCAGCCGCGACTAGCCGAGTCTCAATGAAGAAGAACTCGGCTAGTGGCGACTGGACTAGCTACGGCCCGCGAGACCTTGCTTCTGCAGCTGTGCGCGTGCTTCATCTGCATCTACATTCACATTTGCGGGCGAGAGCATGAA
>CAUJEJ010000087.1 GCA_963169255.1 Actinomycetota bacterium
AGCTCCGCAGGAACCAGCTCCGGTTTACCACTGCTCACGTCCCACGTTGCGTCCTTGGCGCGGGTATCGACCTTCGCGAGCGCCGGACCCATGGCTGCGTGCAGTTCCGCACCATCAATGACCGGCCGAAGTTGCCCATCCTTGACTTGGAATGTCAGTGCTGACGCAATCGCAGTTGGCGACGCCTCTGCCGAGACATCGCCAACCTTGACAGTCACGGGCGCACTGACTGCCGTCTTGGCAATTCCTTCAAGTGCACCGCGCGCTGCTTCAAGCGAAACCTCGGGCTGTTGTTCAACCATCGGAAGCTCAATCGCGCCATCCGCACGCAGATACTGACTCAGGAGCACGGCGGGTGCTGTCACCTTGTCGAGCACCTCGCCCACGACGGGTTCGCTCAATTCAGGGGTGGTGCCTGAGTACGTAATTTCGGGTTCGCGTGGATCTTGTCGGTACTGCTGTGCAAGCGCATCAAGCTTCGCCGTGAGCGTGGGCTCGTCAACAGCGACCACGAGTTGACCAGTTCCCCCACCTCGTGTGCCCCGCCACATGTCGAACGGATTCCACCGCGTGGTCATTACCGAATCGACGGTTGCCTCATAGTTCGGCGCGATGCCCAGCGCCTCGGCCGGTACCCGCGTAGACGTCTCCGAAATCTTCAGAGCAACAGGTAAGTCCGCTTGCTGTGACAGTGCAGCGGTAAGTTTGTTGATCGCACTTTGGCGATCAAGTCCGCCTACTTCGATCCCGTTGACCGTCGTGCCGGATGGAATCTTCGAGCTTCCCAGCGCCACCATTGTGATCATGACCGCGGCGAGCCAGAACAGTGCAAGGACCGTGAGTCGAACAACTCGCTGGGTAGACGTGACCTCTGGCCGACGGCGGTTACGCGGATCGTCAGCAGAGCTCATCACATCATCCGGCGAGGTCAGGCTCGACACGAATCGGCTCCAGTCGAAACAGGCCAGCGCAGCAAACGACGACCTAATGGCGGCAGCCCGCACGTGCGTTCGTCTAAGAACACTCGGACTAGCTGTCTACGGATTCGCTGGGGGAAGGTTCAGCGAGCTCCATCGTATGCCCGTTAACGGGACAAATTGCGGTAGCGGCGCGCCCAATACGTCAACGGCCAGCCCGAGTCTTCGGCAGGTGTTCGCTGCACGAGCTCCTCGGAAACCGACAGCGACAGCACCTCCCCGAGAGCGATGGTGTGATCGCCGCTCGGGATCAGCCCGGTGGTGCGCAGCTCCATCGTGGCGATTGAATCTTCTAGCAGGATCGTGCCCGTCTGCGGACCTCGATAGTGCGGAAATCGGTCGAACTGTCCGTGCAATGGCCTGCCTTTGGTGGCAAACCAACTCGCAGCCGGGACCGCTTGCTCAGTGAGCACGCTCACGCCCCAGGTGTTGCCACCGGAATCTGGGCCACCACTGCCGCACAGCGCATCGTGGAAGCGAGTCTCCTGCTCAACACAGACCAACGCGAGCATCGGGTCCAGCGAGACCGTCGCAAACGAGGTAGCGGTCATGGCGTGGTCGAAGCCGTCGGCGGTCGTGGTGACGACAACGACTCCTGTGGCGTATCGAGAGGCGACCTCCCGGAACGACTCGTCGGTCAGCGGCAGCTGCGGCATCAGCGGGTCGTTAGCCCCGCGAAGAGATCCGTTTCGTGGCCAGAATCGTCAACTTCGCCGAGTCGGCCCTTGATGAGGCGGAAGTGTTCGATTCCCATCGGGCTATCGGGCAACTCAGCGAACGAGAAGAACCCAGACTCCATATTGATCTGCGTCGGGAAGGCACGCATCGCGGCGATCTTCTGCGGAAGAAACTCGCGTCCGTCGATCTTTGTCGTCACGAGTGCGTCG
The DNA here is from genome assembly GCA_963169255.1 of Actinomycetota bacterium. Lineage (GTDB taxonomy): Bacteria > Actinomycetota > Actinomycetes > S36-B12 > UBA10799 > UBA10799. Next base: position 1,865 of record CAUJEJ010000087.1, read on the forward strand.
TCAACGCCGAACTGGATTTCGTCGGGATCCATCATCGCCATCTCGCTCGTGTCACCACTGGCACGTAGCGCCTCGATCCCGGCTCGAATCATCGACTTCGAGATCGCGGTCCAGTAGATCTTCGGGACATCCCACGCTTGGCCGAGGTCAGGCCGGAAGGTTGGGGCCGCAGCCAACTGACTCGCATACATCGCAGTGCGGTGCGCCTGGATGTGGTCCGGGTGGCCGTAACCACCGAAGTCGTCATACGTAATGAGGACGTGGGGGCGCTGCTCGCGGATCACCGGCACGAGGTCTTCTGCCGCCTTGAGGAGGTCCGTCTGCCAGAAACAACCCTCACGGTTGTTGCTTGACTCCCCCATCATTCCGCTATCGCGGTACTTGCCAGGCTCACCGAGGAGCTGCCAATCCGTGACTCCGAGGTGCTTCATCGCGTCGCCGAGTTCGTTGATGCGGTGATCGCCTAGCCGGTCCTCCCCATTGACCCCCAGGTGTGCGAGGTCCGCAACCAAAACCTCGCCCTCTTCACCAAGGGTGCAGGTAACCAACGCGACGTGGGCGCCGTCCTTGACGTACTTGGCCATCGTGACGCCAGAACCGATGGTCTCGTCATCAGGGTGGGCGTGAACAAGCAAAATGCGGCGATCAGACTGAATGCTCATGCATGGAGGGTAACCACCAACTGTGTGCGGCACTATTCGCGTGTGACCGAATCGTTTCCTCTGCTGCAAGCACGCACCCGTCGTTTCTCCCTCGGCGCTCCCTCTGACGTGACGCTGTCGCCCGACGGAGCGCAGGTGGCGTTCCTGCAATCGACTGGCCCAACGGACCCGGTCAAGCGGCTATTGGTGGCGGACATTGCCAGAGACTTTCACCCGACGATTGCTGCCGATCCGGGTGCGCTGCTGACGACCGATGAGGAATTGTCGCCCGCGGAACGGGCTCGCCGTGAACGACTACGCGAGTCGGGCGCAGGGATCGTGTCGTTCAACACTGATGACACATTCACCACGGCGGTGTTCGCGCTCTCCGGGTCCGTTGGAGTCGCACCGCTGGCAGCCGATGGGCAACCGGCCCGACTTCTAGACCTTGCCCGACCCGCGATCGACCCGAGGATCGATCCGACTGGTGAGCGGATCGCATGGGTTTGTGAAGGGTCGCTGTACGTCGCCGCGCGCGATGGAGCGGACGAGCGGTGCCTGCTGGAGGCGACGCATCCGCTACAGACCTGGGGGCTGGCAAATTTCCTTGCTGCCGAAGAATTCGATCGCGTCCGCGGCTTCTGGTGGGCACCGGACGGAGCTGCGCTACTGGTCGAGGAAGTTGATGAATCAGCCGTCGACGAGTGGCACATCGCTAACCCCAGCAATCCCGGCGAGACACCCCGCACTGTGCGCTACCCGGCCGTCGGCGGGGCGAATCCACGCGTTCGACTTTGGCTCGTTCCGCTCGTTGGCGAGCGGACTGAGATCGTGTGGGATCAGGAGCGCTGGGAGTACCTCGTTTCGGTGCGGTGGAACGGCTTCGGACCGCCGCTGGTCACACTCTTCGACCGGCCCCAGCGCCACTCGATTGTCCTGTCGATCGATCCAACGGACGGTTCCACGAGTGTCATTAGCCATGACGAAGACACCGCATGGGTATCGGAGATTCCAGGGACACCAACATGGACCGCTGATAGCCAACTGGTGTCAACCCATCAGTCCGGCGATGTTGAGACCGTCGCGATCGATGGGGTTGCTGTCGAACTGGCGGCAGATCAACAAGTCACGGCAGTCGTTCGTAGCAGTGAAGACGGACTGCTGCTCGCCATCGCTCCGCGTGCCACCGCCAGTTCACTGGTACTGGTCGGGCGCGATGGGCGTGTGCATCCGCTTGCCGCAGACGAAGGCTGGACTGTGGGCGACTACCGTGCGGGCACGCTGTACACGGCTCACACGGATGTGGACGCACGCGACTGGTCACGGCAGTTCTCAACCTGGAACCCGCTCGACGGCGGGCAGTCCCTCATCGCCACTCTCGAATCGCATGCCATGTCGCCCCCAATTGATGTCTCGCCTGAACTCGTGGCCGTCGGCGAGCGCGCGTTGAACACGGTTGTGTTGTGGCCGCAAGATCACATCCCGGGCAGTGCGCGACTCCCGGTGATCATGAATCCCTACGGCGGCCCCCATGCGCAGCGCGTGATCGAAGTCGGTCGGGCATTCGCGGAAGCACAATGGATTGCGAACCAAGGGTTCGCCGTGATCGTGACCGATGGACGCGGCAGCCCCGGGCGGGGCCCGGCGTGGGAGCGGGCAATCAGCGGCGATCTCGCGTCAATGCCGCTGCAAGATCAGGTGGATGCACTTGCTGGAGTAGCTCAGCGATGGCCTGACGACATTGACGCCGATCGCGTCGGGATCACCGGTTGGTCTTTTGGCGGGTACCTCGCGGCGCTTGCGGTGCTGCGGCGTCCGGATGTCTTCCATGCCGCTGTTGCTGGGGCGCCGGTCACCGAGTGGCGCCTTTACGACAGTGCCTACACCGAGCGCTACCTAGGCGATCCCGAATCAGCTGCGGCGAACTACGACGCAAGTTCCTTGCTGCCGCTGGCGGCCGGACTGGAACGCCCACTGATGATCATCCATGGGTTCGCAGATGACAACGTCGTGGTCGCTCACTCGCTGCAACTCTCGTCGGCCCTCACTGCTGCCGGACGTCCGCACACATTCGTCCCGCTAGCCAACGTCACTCACATGACGCCCCAGGAGGAGATCGCCGAGAACCTCCTGCGCCTAGAGGTCACGTTCTTCCAGACCCACCTAACCTTAAGCCCCTCGACCCCAATAATGACGAACCGTTGAGTGTGAGGTTGTTGGGGTGTTGTTTGGGGTAAAAACCACCACAACAACCACAAACAAGGAGC
>CAUJEJ010000088.1 GCA_963169255.1 Actinomycetota bacterium
CGAAACGCGCGAACCGACGGACCTCGATCTTCTCGCCCATCGTGACGTTCGCTTCGTTCAGCAATTCCTGGATGGACTTGCCGGCTTCAAGCTCTGCCGCCATGAGCTCGGCAACGTCGCCGGGCTTGTTGGTCGCAACGAAGCTCGACACGTCGGCTGCCAGCGACTGGAAGCCCTCGGTCTTGGCAACGAAGTCAGTCTCACAGTTCAGCTCAAGGAGCACGCCGTGTCCAGAGCCTTCGAGGTGAGCAACAACCAAGCCGTTGGACGCCGTGCGAGCTTCGCGCTTGCCAACATCCTTGGCTCCCTTGATGCGCAAGAGCTCAACGGCCTTATCGAACTCGCCGTCAGCCTCTTCCAAGGCTCGCTTACAGTCCATCATTCCCGCGCCCGTGAGCTCGCGGAGCTTCTTTACATCTGCAGCTGCTACAGCCATTACTACTTGACCTCGCCCTCAGTTGCGGGTGCCTCAGTCGCGGCTTCTTCAGCCTTGACCTCTGCGACGGCCTCGTCGATCGCTACCGCTGCAGTCTCGGCAAGCTTCTCTTCAACAACGGCTTCTTGTGCGGCTGCATTGCCCTTTTCGAGAACTTCGCGTTCCCACTCAGGCATCGGTTCGGCAACAGCTTCACCTTCAGTTGCGGCAGCGGCGGCACCAGCGCGAGCCATCAGGCCCTCGGCAGCGGCATCTGCCATAACACGCGTCAACAGGCCGACTGCACGAATCGCATCATCGTTGCCCGGAACCGGGTAATCAACAACGTCGGGATCGCAGTTGGTGTCGAGGATCGCGATAACGGGGATGTTCAGCTTGCGCGCTTCGCCAACGGCGAGGGCTTCCTTGTTGGTGTCGACGATCCAGACTGCACTCGGAATGCGGCCCATATCGCGAATACCACCGAGGGTGCGCGAGAGCTTCTCCTTCTCACGACGCATCATGAGGAGTTCCTTCTTGGTACGTCCACCAGAGCTGGCGACGTCATCAAGGTCCATCTCTTCGAGTTCCTTGAGGCGCTGAAGCCTCTTGTGAACCGTCTGGAAGTTGGTGAGCATTCCACCAAGCCAGCGCTGGTTCACGAACGGCATACCAACTCGCTTGGCCTGCTCTTCGATTGCCTCTTGCGCCTGCTTCTTGGTGCCAACAAACAGGATCGTTCCGCCGTGCGCGACGGTCTCGCGGACGAATTCGTAGGCGCGATCAAGGAACGTCAGTGACTGGTTGAGATCAACAATGTAGATCCCGTTGCGCTCGGTCATGATGAAGCGCTTCATTTTCGGATTCCAGCGGCGGGTCTGGTGGCCAAAGTGCACACCTGACTCCATGAGCTGGCGCATCGTTACGACGGCCATTGGTCTTCCCTTCTGCGCTGCACACCTAACGCGCGGAGCAAGCCCGCGCGGTACTGGGCACAGCTATTTGGTTTGATGCCCCACCGGTTGGCGAGGCTCCTCTCCCGACCACGAGTACCGCCCTGGCAAGCCAAGGACCACGGATTCGATCGCTGCCAACGAGGCAGATTCGAGATGTGATGTCACGAAACAAGTTCGTGCGCGCGAGAGTCTACGCGAAGTCGCAATCCACAGGCACCACCACTGCTCTCTTTTCCACATTCCGCCGGTTCAACCAATCGGCGCGCCTGCGTAATCGGCGACGCTCAACAGATGAAACCGGGAGCACAAAGGAGAGTAAGCACAGGTGCGGCGCTTGTCGGTCTCTGCACCACCACTGCGCTGGCACTGATGACTGCCGGCGCAGCAGCGGCGGAGCCATCGCAGGATTGGACGGCGCCAATCGGGTCTAGCTCATCGCCCCAGGTGATAGAGGCGTTCGATCCGCCGTCGAAGCCGTGGTTGGCCGGGCACCGAGGTGTTGACCTCGCGGCCTCGGTTGGCGCGCCCGTCCGCGCTGCGGGTGCGGGCACCATCACCTTTGCTGGACAACTCGCCGGACGAGGTGTAGTCACGGTCACTCACGGCGAGCTTCGCACGACTTACGAGCCTGTAGATGCAACCGTCGGGTACGGACAACACGTGGCACGTGGCGACGTGATTGGCACCGTAGGAGTCGGCGGTCACTGCAGCGTCACCTGCGTTCACTGGGGCCTACTGCGCGGTGATGAGTACCTCGACCCGCTGCTCTTGCTCAGCTGGGAACCACCAGTATTGAAGTCACTCGGTCGGGGAAGCGGACAACGCTCCGTCAGACAGGAATCGCGATCCGAAGAGTCTGCCCCACAGGCGAGGCAAGCCCTGCGACCCCAACAACCACGATCCGCCGCCTCTCCTCCCGTCGACGATGGCGAGGCGCGGGGTGCACTACCAACGGGGTCTGAGGATCGACAAGCGGGTCCAACGGAAACGGCATCTGGTGGCCCGAGCGCTCTCGCCGGCGCAGGTGTAATCGCTGGCAGCCTGCTCGGCGCGGGGTTGGTGACGTGGCGAGTGAAAAAGAGTCGACGCTAGGTCAGCCGACGTCGGCGACGTCTGACATCTTCGCGCGCAACTGCAGCACAGCTTTGGTGTGCAACTGGCACGCGCGACTCTCAGTGACTCCGAGCACCTGACCGATTTCGTTGAGGGTGAGACCTTCGTAGTAGTAGAGCGTTACGACGATCTTCTCGCGCTCAGGAAGCGCGGCGACGGAATCAGCGAGGATGTAGCGGGTTTCTTCGTTCTCGAAGAGTGAGACTGGGTCGTCAGCGCGTGGGTCCGCCAGCGAATCACCGAGTGTGGTCTTGTCTCCTCGTTCGCCGCCGGAGTGGAGGAGTTCGTCAAGCGCGACAACGTTCACGAACGAGACCTGACTGAAGATCTTTCGTAGGCTTTCGACCGGCACGCCCAGCTCGGCTGCGACCTCTGGCTCGCTCGGGCTGCGTTGAAGTTTGGCTTCGAGCGTCGAGTACGCACGTTCCACATCGCGGGCCTTGGATCGAACCGACCGCGGAATCCAGTCAATACTCCGAAGCTCATCGATGATGGCGCCTCGAATCCGACTGATCGCATACGTCTCGAATTTGATCGCCCGCTCGAGGTCGAACTTTTCGATCGCATCGATGAGACCGAAGATCCCATAGGAAACAAGATCTGACTGATCAATATTGCTCGGCAGTCCGACCCCGACGCGTCCCGCGACGTACTTGACCAAGGGCGAGTAGTGAAGGATCAACTGGTCGCGCAGTTCGGGCTGCGCGCGGGTCTTGTAGTCGCGCCACAGTTGGGCGAGTGCGGCCGCGGACTCTTCGTTGATCGCCTGGGTTTCGGCCTCGGTCGGGCCATCGTCGATGTTCCCGGCAAGCCCACGTTGGTCTGGCAGCGTCGACGACGTGTCCGCTTCTACCGCCACGTCGTCGCGCACGCTCGACACACTCGCCAGCGGAGACTGTTCCGCTGGGTCATGCGCGCGGGTGCGCTTGTTCATAGACCGACCTCAGACGCTCAAGTGATACGTGTGTATAGAGCTGTGTGGTTGCGAGCGTAGCGTGACCAAGCAGCTCTTGGACGGTTCGCAAATCCGCCCCACCCTCCAAGACATGGGTTGCGGCGGTGTGTCGCAATCCATGCGGAGCGATCTTGGGGACCCCCTCTAGGCCCTGTGTAGCAACGTTTACGGCGTTGCGCGCTGCTCGTTGATCAAGGCGTCGACCACGGATTCCAAGAAATAATGCATCGTCACTCTCCGCTGTCGCCAAGATGGGATAGCCGTACCTCAGCCACGATTCAACGCTGGTTTGGGCAGGACCACCGAACGGCACAACTCGCTCCTTGTTGCCCTTTCCGAGTACGCGAATGGTCCGCCGCTCGAAGTCGATGTCGCACCGATCTAGCCCGCACAGCTCGCTAACCCGCACGGCCGTCGCGTAGAGCAACTCCAGGATCGCGACGTCACGCAGTCGAGTTGCGAGTTCAACCGGCCGCTCTGGACTATGCGATTCCGCGCGGGGCGATGCGGACGAATCGCGTGCAAGCATCGCTGGGTCGTGAGCGCGTTCGGAACGTGACTGCGTGGAACGGTTCAGCACCGCCTCTACTTGTTCCTGCCGAAGCACCGTTGGCAGTTCCCGAGGAACTTTGGGTGAGGCGAGACGCTGACCAGGATCGACCGATGCGATGCCCACCGCCATGAGCCACGCGGTGAAGGTGCGGACTGCCGCTGCGCGTCGGGCCAACGTTGCGCGGGCAACACTGCGGGACGCTTGCGCGGCGAGCCAGGAACGCAGGGTCTCCAGCGTTAGCTCCGCAGGTGTTGCCACGCCGTACCGATTGGCGTGCGCGGCTAACCCGGCAATGTCAGTCCGGTATGCACGAACGGTGTGTTCACTACGACGAGATTCATATCGCAAGTGTTCACAGAACTCATCGATCGCAGCGAGCCAGGCAGGCGGCAGCACAACACCGACGCCACCTGTTGCCGGTCTCGGTCGCTCCGTCTTGGCCACCCCTCCACCGTGCCCGGCCCGATCGGCCCAGTCAACTCAGGCCTGCCCAACGACCATCCGCAGGGGCTCGATGCGCCACATCGCTGTGTACGGACCGAACATGATCACCGTGGGCCAACACTCGTCGCACGCCAACCTTTGACGGTTCGCATCACGAACCCGCTCCGCTCGAGTAGATGCAGGGTGGCAGTGCATGCCTCAACGCTCACCCCTACTCCTTGGGCGATGTTCTCCACTGACATCGAGCGAGGAGTGCACAAGTCGATCACCCGCTGTTCGAACAGGTTGATCGTTGCCGCGTTCTGAGCGAGGCTGCCAGGATCATCCGAAACCCGTAGTACCTCAGCGACAACGTCATCTGCGTTGCGCACCAGCGTCGCTCCTCCGCTGCGAATGAGTTCATTGCACCCAGCCGAAAGGGCAGACGTCGTCGGCCCCGGCACTGCACACAGCATTCTCCCCATCGCATCGGCCTCGCGCATGGTCGACAGCGCACCGGAACGCAACGCTGCTTCGACGACGACAACCACTGGGGCGAGTGCAGCGATCACCCTGTTGCGGACAAGGAATCGGCGGCGGTTCGGATTGGCACCTATCGGCACCTCACTGATGACCGCGCCCTCGGCAAAGAGCCGAGCGAAGAGCGAGTGGTTCGATGCTGGCACGGCCAGGTTCGCCCCCGCCGCGCTGACCGCGATTGTGGGGCCATTGAGTGCAAGCGCTCCCCTATGACTTGCCGCGTCGATCCCCATGGCACCGCCGGAGATGACGCACCAGCCTGCACTTGCTAGCTGTGCACACATTTCTTCGGCGACCCAGACGCCATACTGCGTCGCTGCCCGCGCGCCAACCACCGCAACACTGCGCGACGCTGCCTGACGAAGACCCAACGGCCCCTTCTTTCGCAGCACGAGCGGGGCACGTTCGTGGAGGTCGTCAAGCTGCGTCGGCCAATCTGGAGTTCCGGGAGAGATAATCTCAATCCCGTCGTCCAATGCACGTTCCAATTCAATGGCCGCGTCCTGCAGCCAGTTGTGTGACTGCCATCGGCGCCCAAAGCGGCCGAGATCGGGTTCATTCGGTTCCGTCCGAAGGCGATCGATCAGTTCGGCCGGGCCGAACTCTGCAACGAGGGCACCGATCGATTCGTCGCCAGGCTCAAATGCTGAAGACAAGGCAAGGCGCGCGAGCTGCTCATCATTGGACAACATCTCAGGCCACCCATTGATCTTCGGAGGCGCGCAGTGCAACCGCTTCTTCCACATCACCGGTGTTTGGGCTAGGCCTGTCCGCCAAGGCCGCGATCGTCCATGAAACGCGAATGACTCGATCCCGGCCACGCAGGCTGTCGTCGCGGCAGGCCAGTTCCAACGCATTCGCCGCGGAGACGTCAAGTGGCCAACGCTGCATCAACTCCTTGGCGGACACCTCGACCATCGATGTCCACGGTGTGTCGGCAAGACGGTGCCGAATCGCTTCCCGGACGAGAGCCACGCGGGTCGCTATCACAGCAGACTCCTCCGGACTGGAGTCGTCGCGCAGGCTCGCGATTGATGGCCGACGCAGGACAACACGAACGTCGACCCGATCCAAAAGCGGGCCTGACAGTCGAGCGAGGTACTTGCGGCGCTGAGCCGGGGTGCACCGGCACTGCGCACCCGTATGGGTATCGAGCGCATTGCCGCACGGACAAGGATTTGTCGCGATGACCAACTGGAACTGGGCGGGCAATGAAAGGTGGAACCCGGCTCTCGCGATGCTGACGGCACCGGATTCCAACGGCTCGCGAAGCGCGTCCAGCACTCCAGGTTCGAATTCAGCGGCTTCATCCAGAAAGAGCACCCCGTGGTGAGCAGAGGAGACCAGTCCGATTGATGGCTTTGAATCGGACCCGCCTCCCACCATCGCTGCCCGTGACGCCGTGTGGTGCGGTGCAAACCAGGGTGGGCGCCGCAACAGACCATCCGTGACGTTGCCGCCACGACCAGTCAATTGGTGGATTGCCGTGACCTCAAGGGCACGCTCATCATCGAGGTCCGGAAGTAGCGTCGGGAACCGTTCCGCCAATAGCGTTTTGCCCACCCCCGCACGACCGAGCAACGCCACGTGATGGCCGCCGGCAGCAGCGATCTCGAGCGCTCGCTTCGCCTCGAGTTGTCCCCGGACCTCTGACATGTCGCGACCGGTGTCCTCGTCAACGGATGCCAACGTTGCCGGCAACGTCGGCATCTCCCTGTCGCCGACCGGATCGGGCTCCTGTTCACCCGTGAGGCGAGCGACCAGTGCGGCAAGGGTGGGGACGTCGATGACTGAAAGCCCAGGAACTGCCCGCAGAGTGCGACCATCCGATGGACCGGCAGCGATTGTGTCCGGCGAGTGGCTGGCGGAGCGCCTCAGCGCAAGCGCGGTCGCCAGTGCTCCCGCTGCCGGTCGAATTGACCCATCAAGCCCAAGTTCTCCCAATGCGAGGATCCGCGATACCTCTGCGACCGGTAGTTGTCCGTGAGCCGCGAGGATCGCGATGGCGATCGCCACATCCAGTCCAGATCCGCGTTTAGGCAGCCAGGCCGGACTCAGGCTCACCGTCACTTTCTTGTCCGGCCACTTTAATCCGCTGTTCACCACTGCCGCCCGCACCCGGTCTCGCGCTTCATTCAGGGCGGAGTCAGGAAGGCCGACGAGGGCGAGCCCGGGCAGGCCCTGCCCAACATCTGCCTGAACCTGAATGATGTGCGCCTGCACACCGACGAGCACCGCTGAATACGTGTGAGCCAGCCCCATCACTGAACCCCAATAATGTGCTGAATCTTCGCTGGTCCGCGCGGGTTGCGCCACACACCCACAACGTCGATCCGCATGCCATCGACGCCGATCGGGTGTTCGGCTATCCACTGGGCTGCCAGTACCCGCAATCGAGCGAGCTTCCTCGTGTCGACGGCAGCCAGTGGCCCGCCGAATGCATCTGAGGTTCGAGTCTTAACCTCGCACACGACGAGAATTCCGCCGTCGAGCGCGATGAGGTCTAACTCGCCGCTAGGGCCCCGCCAATTACGATCGATCAACACCAAGCCCGACTCCTGCAGATACCGGGCTGCGACGTCTTCCCCATAGCGACCAAGCGACTTCTCCCGAAGTCGCGGTGCAGAACTTGTTTTCCGCGCCACGATCCCACCTCCTGCCCGTCAGCATTGACGAAGAGGAGGCGCTCAGGTCCGACCGTCGCGAGCAACTGTGGACAGTGCTCGCACCGCAGGACCTGTGGAGAAGTTAGTTACCAGGAGTTTCGGGAACGGGCATATCCGGCTTCGCGAGGTCTTCGATGTTGACGTCCTTGAACGTCAGCACCCGCACCTTCTTTACGAAGCGAGCCTGCCGGTACATGTCCCACACCCACGCGTCGGAGATGTTGACCTCGAAGTAGACCTCGCCGCCATCTGTGGAGCGGACGGCAACGTCGACATTGTTGGTGAGGTAGAAGCGACGCTCGGTCTCGACCACGTGGGCGAAGAGACCCACGACATCGCGGTACTCGCGGTAAAGCGCGAGTTCGACCTCGGTCTCGTACCGTTCAAGATCTTCCGTGCTCATGCAACGCCCTCCCGAACGAAGTCCTTCTCAAACCTGGGCGTTGACTCGCCACCTGAGCTGGCAAGCTCGCCGTGAAGTTGCGCCGCCTTACGCACCGGCGCAAACGACTGCCGATGCACAGGCGAGGGTCCAAACTGAGCCAGTGCGTCCCGGTGCATCGACGTAACGTATCCCTTGTGGATGCCGAATCCGTACTGCGGCCACCGCGTATCGAGGTCGATCATGATCCGGTCTCGCGTGACTTTAGCCAGAACCCCGGCCGCCGCCACACAACCGCAGACTTGATCACCCTTCCAGACCCCGAGATTCGGGGTCGCCAAGCCAGGTACTGCAAACCCATCACTGAGGACATAGTCGAAATCGGTGTTGAGCCTCGCGAGTGCGCGACGCATTCCCTCGATATTCGCGACGTGAAGTCCGATTCTGTCGACCTCCTCGGCAGGAACCACAACCGTCGACCAAGCCAGCGCATGCGTGGTGATTCGGTCGTAGACGCGGTCGCGAGTGGCAGCTGTCAGCTGTTTGGAATCGCCAAGTTCAGCGAGACTGTTCGCCACCTTTCGCGACGTCACATCTAGCACCGCCGCACCGACCACGAGTGGCCCGGCGCACGCACCCCGACCCGCCTCGTCGACCCCCGCGATCGCCAAAAACCCAGAACGCTGCAGCGCCCGCTCGTATCGAAAGAGTGACTGATCGCCTCCGGTTACCCGTCGGCGGACCGCTCGCTGCGGTAGTCGTGCCACGATCTACCGCTTCGTCGCCGTAGGCGTTGGCGTTGCTCCGGATTGGTTATTCAGCGCCGGATTGTCGAACGGCACTGGCGGAATCGGGACCGTGCCGAACTGACTGAATGGCCACACCTTGAGGACGACCCGCCCGACTACATTTTCGACGGGGACCGCACCGTCGTTCTGCTCAAGGTGATAGCGCGAGTCAGCCGAGGAACCGCGGTTGTCGCCCATGACAAAAACCGAATCTGCTGGAACAACAATGTCGAACTGCACTTGCTCTGTACCAGCACCGGGCTTGATGTACGGCTCAACGAGCCCCACGCCGTTGAGCACGATCTGACCTTGAGTGTCACAACACATGACCGAATCGCCGCCAACACCGATGACACGCTTGACGAGGTCATCGCCCGCGCTCGAAGGCAGCAGGCCAATGAACTCCATGGCCTTCGCTACGGGACCCGCGGTCGACGTCGATGGTGGCAACCATCCCCCGGGGTCTTTGAAGACCACAACCTCACCGCGATTGACGCCGGAAATCCGGGTGCTGATCTTCGAGGCAAGGATCCGATCGTTGATCAACAGAGTGTTTTCCATCGAAGCGCTCGGAACGTAGAACGCCTGCACAAAGAAGGTCCGAACTACGACCGAGAGCAGCAGCGCACACACCAAGACGATTGCCACTTCACGGACGAATCGCAGCGCACCACCGGACTCTTCGTCCTGGTCTGGTGCGCTGCTTTGGTCAGCGGCAGAATCGCTCGAACTCACGTCAACTCCGATACGTCGGCAAATCAATCAACCGTGCGGACGATATCGGCCAAACAACTGCGGTGGCGCGACCGACTACCCGTTCCTCGGGAACAAATCCGCCCCCGGGCGCGCCAAGGTACGCCCGAGAATCTGCCGAATCGGACCGGTGGTCCCCCATCAGCCAGAGCTTGCCCGTCGGCACAATCACGTCGAAGCCGAACGTGCTCGCCGTGTCGCCGTTGTACAGGTACTCGGATTCATCAAGCGCCTGACCGTTGACGGTCAGCTTGCCCGAAGCATCACAACATGCGACCCGTTCGCCCGGCAGACCGATAACCCGCTTGACGAACATATAGGCGCCTGGCACTGGCGGGGCATAGATACCCGTGCCATCAAAAACCACCACGTCGCCTCGTCCGATCGCCCGAGTGCGGTAGCTGACCTTCTCGGCAATCACCCGCTCGCCTGGGACCACGGTGGACTGCATCGAACCAGACGGGATCGAGAACACTTGCGCAATGAAGGCCTTGGTGCCGAACGCGCCGATCAAGACACACAGAAGCAGGACCGCAGCATCGATGCCCCAATGGCGCTGTCGCTTTGTGTCGAGTTCATCCGACCCACCGACCACAGCGTCGTGGGTGGACGTACTTGTATGGCTCGGCACCTGGGACGCGCGTGTTGTGGGAGCCATCGCCGCGCAGCCTACCCCGGGTTTTGTAATCCCACCTCGGCGCCACGAATTGGCGCCGCCATTGGCCTACTTGGCGATTTCGCGCTTCTCGCGAATCTTGGCGGCCTTACCGCGCAGATCGCGCAGGTAGTAGAGCTTCGCGCGGCGAACGTCTCCGCGGGAAACAACTTCGATCGATTCGATGATCGGGGAGTGAACCGGGAACGTTCTCTCAACGCCGGTACCGAAGCTGACCTTGCGAACCGTGAAGGTCTCGCGAATGCCACCACCCTGACGTCGGATTACGACGCCAGCGAAAACCTGGACCCGTGAACGGCTGCCTTCGACGACCTTCACGTGGACCTTCAGCGAATCACCGGGACGGAAGTCAGGGACGTCGTCGCGCAGTGAAGCCGAATCAATTGCATCAAGGGTGTTCATATTTCTCCTGCACGTACGCCCGCCACAGGTCGCCGTTGTGCTGATTGGGTGGTGCTGTTGTTTGGGTTACGCTCCCAAGACCCTGTGAAACGTATGCTCGCTACCCCCTGTGGCAGGTCACGAAGCGGTCTGAAGCGCTGTGCAAGTGTGCCATACCAGCGACGCCGTGACCTAACCTAGGTCATCCTGGGCGAGATCTGGACGTTGTTCGCTCGTCCGTTGCACGGATTGGGCTCGCCGCCAATCTGCGACTGCGCCATGGTCGCCAGACCGCAGCACCGCTGGAACCTCAAGTCCGCGCCACACCTGTGGCTTGGTGTAGATCGGACCTTCCAAAGGCGCACCCTCGCGCGTCGGCGAGAAACTGTCATCCGGGGCACTGTCCGCGTTGCCGAGCACACCGGGAAGCAATCTGATGGTCGCCTCGGCCATGACCAGGACAGCAGCTTCGCCACCGGCCAACACGTAATCTCCGATTGACAGTTCACGGACGTCGACTTGCTCGCGAAAATGCTCCACCACACGCGCATCGATGCCTTCGTAGCGACCACACGCAAAGATCAACCAGTCGGTCGCTGCGAGGCCCGCCGCCATCGGCTGGTCAAATCGCTGACCGCTAGGAGTTGGCAACACCAGTGTTGGCCGCTGGTCGGCTTGCCGATTGCTGAGCGCTGCATCGAGCGCTTCACCCCACGGTTCTGGCTTCATCACCATCCCGGGACCACCGCCAAACGGCGTATCGTCAACGGTTCGGTGCCGGTCGTGAGTGAAGTCCCGCAAGTCATGAACGTTGAGGTCTACGGTTCCCCGTTCGATCGCCTTGCCAATGACAGACAGTCGCAGCGGTTCGAGGTACTGCGGAAAGATCGTGATGATGTCGATGCGCACGCGTGTTCCCGATCTCCCGACTAGCTCTGAACGTCCGGAGCGGCGCCACCTTCAGGGGCCTCATCATCCGGGTCGTTGAGCAGACCATCGGGTGCATCAATTTCTACGAAGCCTCCCGCGAGGTCAACCGTGGGAACGATTTGGGAAACGAATGGCACGAGCCGCTCTCCCCCAGAATCAAGCGCAACCGCGAGGAGATCTTGCCCTGGGAGGTGAATCACATCGCTGACCTTGCCGATGAGGGCACCCGCCATGTCTTTGGCGGCTAAGCCGATCAACTGTCGATCGAAGTACTCGTCTTCCTCAGGAGGCACTTCATCGAGATCAACGAGTGCTTCAAGCTCCGCGTTGCGCAACGCCTCCGCGGCGTTCCGCGAGTCGATTCCCACGAAGTGCACCAAGAGCCGACCGGAATGGTCCTTGGTGAACTCGACCGTCAGCTCAGCAGAGACTGGCGGACCAGCGGCAAGGACCACTCCGTCGGCAAATCGCACTTCAGGAACATCAGTCAGCGGTCTGACGTAGACGTCACCGCCGATACCGTGCGCCGGGCCAATACGCCCGACCACGATCCGCTCGGGCATCGTGCTAGCGCCCGTCGACATCCACGAAATCGATACGCACTGGGCCGTTCTTGCTCAGCGCGCCAACAACGGTGCGCAGTGCCGTGGCGGTCCGCCCCGCGCGACCAATCACGCGACCCATGTCGTCGGGGTGAACCCGAACGTCGAGGGTCGTACCGCGATTGCGACCACGACGGGTACTCACGTCGACATCGTCGGGGTTCGCCACGATGCCGCGAACAAGGTGTTCGAGCGCATCGACGAGCACTATGCCTCCTCGGAGGCTGGGGTGCTCTCTGCATCGGCAGCTGGGGCCTCTTCGCTCTTCGCTTCTTCTGCGGGAGCTTCAGTGGCAGCTTCTTCAGCCGCGGGTGCCTCGGCGGGAGCTTCCTCTGCCTTCGCTTCTTCGGCGACTGGTTCTGCCTTCTTCGGCTTCGGCGCTGGCTCCTTCTTCGCCTTTTCGCCGTCTTCGACTGCTGCCGCGAACACGCTCAGCTTGTCGGCCTTGGGCTCCTTGGTCCGCAGGGTGCCTTCGGCGCCCGGCTCACCCTTGAACTTCTGCCAGTCACCCGTGACTCGCAGGATCGCACGCACTGCGTCGGTTGGCTGTGCGCCGACCGAAAGCCAGTACTGGACACGTTCGGAGTCGACCTTGATGAAGGAAGGCTCTTCTTTGGGGTGGTAGAGGCCTAGTTCTTCGATGGCCCGACCGTCGCGCTTGTTGCGTGCGTCAGCAACAACGATGCGGTACTGCGGGTTACGAATCTTGCCTAGGCGCTTGAGCTTGATTTTTGCGGCCACGAGTTCTTAGTTCTCCTGCGTTTTGGTTTGTCTTAGCGCTGCTCGACACGAGTGGGGTCGTGTACAGAACTTTGACGGGATCCGAGATCTTTGTGGTGAGAGGGCCACAAGTCTCGGTTCGACCTCCCTATTCTGCCAGAGGTGTCAACCCGCAGGGCACTCAGCCGCACGTTTGAGACCCAATCGACGGAATCATCCGGTTGCGCGGTCGGGCCGAGGAGCTACTTCTTGTCAGTATCGGCGACGAGTTGTTGGAACTCCGACGGCAGGTCATCGAGCGATGGCGGTGCTACGCCCGCGCCCGCACCGGCCCCAAATAGCCCCGAACCCGGAGCGGCAGCTGGCGGATTGGCCGCCGCCGCCTCTTGGGCCGCACGCTTGGCTGGGTTGCCGCTGCGTCCCTTCTTACTCTTCTTGCCGCCGCTGGCTTGCTTGCCACGAGACTTCTTACTTCCACCCATGCCTGGCATACCTGGGATGCCAGGCATCCCGCCGCCGCGCCCAACTTGCTTCATCATCTTTTGGGCTTCAACGAAGCGAGTCAGGAGGTTGTTGACTTCACTGACCTGCACGCCCGACCCCTTAGCAATCCGGGCACGTCGTGAACCATCGATGATCTTTGAGTTGGTGCGCTCCTGCGGAGTCATCGATTGGATAATCGCCGCAATGCGGTCGATGTCGCGGTCATCCACTTGCTCGAGCTGCTTTTTGACCTCACCCATTCCAGGCATCATGCCCATGAGCTTGGTGAGCGAACCCATCTTCTTCATGGCCTGCATTTGCTGCAGGAAGTCGTCAAGCGTGAAGTCGTCGCCGGCCTCGAACTTGCGAGCAATCTCAGCAGCTTGCTTCTCGTCGAATGCCTTCTCTGCCGTCTCGATCAGGGTAAGCATGTCGCCCATGTCGAGGATTCGCGACGCCATCCGGTCAGGGTGGAACTGCTCGAACTCGTCGAGCTTCTCCCCCGTCGACGCGAACATCACCGGTCGGCCGGTGACCTCACGGACCGACAAAGCTGCGCCACCACGAGCGTCGCCATCAAGCTTGGTAAGGACGACGCCGTCGAATCCGACGCCTTCCTCGAACGACAGCGCGGTGTTGACGGCGTCCTGCCCGATCATCGCGTCAACGACGAACAGAACCTCGTTGGGCTCAACCGCGTCGCGGATACCGCGAGCTTGGGCCATCAGCTCTTCATCGATCGCGAGTCGACCGGCGGTGTCGACGATCACTACGTCGTACGCGTTGTCCTTGGCGTACACGAGGCTGTCGCGCGCGACCGTAACCGGATCTCCGACGCCGTTGCCGGGCTGAGGTGCGTATACACCTACGCCAGCGCGTTGAGCGACGACACTCAACTGATCAACGGCGTTGGGGCGCTGCAAGTCCGCGGCGACCAAGAGCGTGCGGTGATCTTGCCCGTCAAGCCACTTCGCCAGCTTTCCAGCTAGCGTCGTTTTACCCGCGCCCTGCAAACCGACAAGCATGATGACCGTCGGTGGGTGCTTAGCGAAGCGGAGGCGGCGGGTCTCGCCGCCGAGAACGGCGACGAGTTCCTCATGAACGATCTTGACGACCTGCTGAGCAGGATTGAGCGCCCCACTAACTTCGGAGCCAAGCGCGCGTTCTTTCACGCGAGCGCAGAAACCTCGGACTACCGGCAGCGAAACGTCGGCTTCCAAGAGCGCCGTGCGAATCTCGCGCACGGCGGCATCGACGTCGGCCTCCGAGAGGCGGCCCTTGCCGCGGAGGTTCTTGAACGTCGCGGACAGGCGGTCAGACAGGGCATTGAACACGGCGCAAGGTTACCCGTCGGAAGTTGCGAGCGCGTCGAGCACCACGGAACGAACCGATGCTGCTTGCGCCGCGTCAAGCCGATCGCCGTCTGATGAGAGATAGAAGACGTCGACCACGTCTGACCCAAGGGTTGCCACCTGCGCCGCTTCGATTGAGAACCCGACGGACGAAATCGCCTTGGCAATCGTGTGCAGGAGGCCCGGCGCATCGTGCGCTCGGACCTCGACCACGGTTGCGCGATCAGAAGCGTCAGGCACCACTTTGAATTGTGCCGCCGGCGGTGCGATTGTGCTTGCCCGCCGGTAAGCCTTTGCCCGCGCCTTCAGCTTGGACTCGATGTCGAGTCCGCCCGCGAACGCCTGTCGCATGTCTTCCCGGAGCAACGCAGGCGAGGGCGGCTCACCAAACTCCGGCTGAACCGACCACACCGTCACCGCTCGGGCACCCAGCGTTTCCGTCCGCGCCGACCGCACCGCGAGGCGGTTCACGGCCAAGACGCCCGCAACGAGACCGAGAAGTCCAACGCGATCGTCGGCGGCGACAGTGACCCACCACGCGCCGTCGCCTGGTTCGATCAGGACGGCTACACCCGTGCCATGTGCCAGCTCGCGCTGCGCTTCGGTCAACGCTGGTCGTTCCGGCATCGAAATACCCGCAAGTTGGGCTCGCGTTCGGGCAACGAGTTCGCTGATGAGGTTCGCCTTCCACCTGCTCCACGCGGCTGGTCCCGTCGCGGCAGCGTCCGCACGGGTGAGGCAATCGAGGAGTTCAAGTACTAATGGCGTCTTGACCGCAGCGGCAACGGTCGCAACCGTCACCGGGTCTTCGAGGTCTCGACGCGTTGCGGTGTCAGGAAGCAGCAAGTGGTACCGAACGAGGTCGACGAGCACTGCGCTGTCTGCTTCGTCAAATCCCAGTCGCGGTCCGAGCTCACCAACGATCCGAACACCGACGTCCGTGTGGTCACCGGGCTGGCCCTTTCCGATGTCGTGCAAGAGCGCGCCGACCAACAACAGGTCTGGCCGCGACACCTCGCGCGTCAGCCCAGAGGCATTGACTGCTGTTTCGACGAGGTGTCGGTCGACGGTGAACCGATGAACCGGATTGCGCTGCGGCGCGCTGCGCACCACCTTCCACTCCGGGATCAGTCGGCTGATGAGGTCGGCTTGATCAAGCGCTTCCCAAACCGGGATCGCTGCCCGGCCTGCACCGAGCAGCGAGACCAGCGCGTCTCGGGCAGCAACTGGCCACGGCTGCGGCAGGGGTGCACTTTGGTTGGCAAGTCGTTCGACGGCGTAGGGACTCAGGCGCAAGCCCGCCTGCGCGGCCGCCGCGGCCGCGCGCAGCATCAGCACGGGGTCGCGATCAGGGCGAGCATCCACTGCAAGCACGGCCTCGCCGTCCTGGACAACAACACCTTCGGCGAGCGGCGCGCGCTCCGGTCGGGTCGAGCGCAGGCGCCGCACCGGATTGAACGACCGCTTGGGTGCGGTCGCCCGTTCAACCCGGTACCAGGCTTCATCGCTGGCGTAGGCAACCGCACGCCCAGCAGCGCACACGCTGCGCAAGAGTTCGTCGGCATCAGCCATCTCGAGGAGTTCAGCGACTGCGCCTTGTTCTTGCAGCATCAATTTGTCGCTGTGGCGACCAGTAACGAGGTGAAGTGCGTCTCGAACATCGAGTAGGACGTCGGATTGCATCTCAAGCATGGTGCGTGGAATGTCTGCCACCCAAGATGCCGCGATCGCTCGCAAGATCGTCTGATCGCGGAACCCTCCGTAGGACTCTTTGAGATCTGGCTCAAGGAGGTGTGCAAGGTCGCCACTGCGCTCCGCACGGTTCGCAACAACCTCAAGGAGTTCGCCCAGCCGTCTAGCTGCCAGCGCTCGCCAGTCCTGCAGGACCGTTCCGCGGAGTGTCTCAGTCAGTTCGGCGGAGCCTGCGATTGTACGAACATCCAGGATTCCCAGTACAACCTTGAGGTCTTGCCCAGCGAGCCTGCGTGCCTCTGGAACAGTGCGAACACTGTGATCGAGGCGCATTCCGCCGTCCCAGATCGGGTACCAAATCTTGTCCGCAGCAACCGCGATGTCCGCACGCGGTTCGTGGAGGAGCACCAGATCCAGATCGCTTCCCGGGGCCAGGTTGCCCCTGCCGTAGCCGCCAACCGCGACCAGTGCGGTGCGCTCAGGGTCTGCACCGGCATTGGTGTAGAGCTCAAGGAGCCAGTCATCGGTGAGCCCAACCAGCGCCCGCCGCCGCGCGGCCGTCGGTCGACCTGGCCGACTCAGCAATTCGGAGCGGGCGCTGGGGTAGTCCATTGGCTACAGAGCCTCTTCCCCGCGCTCACCCGTGCGCACCCGGACGACGTCGTCGACCGTGGTGACCCAGACTTTTCCATCGCCGATCTGGCCTGTGTTGGCCGCGCCAACGATGGCGTCTACGACCGCGTCAGCTTGGTCGTCAGGAGTCAGAACCTCGATGCGAACCTTGGGAACCAAGTCAACGGTGTACTCGGCGCCGCGGTAGACCTCCGTGTGTCCGCGTTGGCGTCCGTGACCACTTGCCTCGGAGACCGTGAGTCCCTCGAGCCCAACGGCTTCAACGGCGTTCTTAACATCTTCCAACTTGAA
This sequence comes from Actinomycetota bacterium, assembly GCA_963169255.1. Lineage (GTDB taxonomy): Bacteria > Actinomycetota > Actinomycetes > S36-B12 > UBA10799 > UBA10799. Next base: position 17,305 of record CAUJEJ010000088.1, read on the forward strand.
TGGCTTGACGATCGCGGTGATGAGTTTCATGTCGTGCCTTCCGATCGAGTCGGGCGAATTGTGCGTGTTGGCCAAAGGTGGTGTTCGCTGAACGCACCTGCATCGTGGAACTCCACGTTCATTATGGATTGTCGGGCCCTTAACTGACTCGACCCAGGGCCCACCAGTCGGGAGAAGGTGGGCCCTGGGTCTTGTCACCCGGCGGGGCCGCCTGCGCTCACGCTGCAGGCGCCCCCGCCCTGGCGGCAGATTCGGTGCGAGCCGAACCTGCGTTTACCAGGTGCGATCTAGAGCGCGTCGTGACCGCGCTCCCCGGTCCGGACCCTCGCTACGGAATCGACTGGGATCATCCAGACCTTTCCGTCTCCGATCCGGCCGGTCTGCGCGCTCTTGATGATGACATCGACAACGCTTTCGGCATCATCATCATCAACGAGAACTTCGACTCGCACCTTGGGCACTAGGTCGACGGTGTACTCAGCCCCCCGGTACACCTCCGTGTGCCCCCTTTGACGGCCGTAGCCGCTGGCTTCTGACACCGTGAGGCCGTTGATGCCATACGCCTCGAGAGCGTTCTTGACATCGTCGAGCTTGAACGGCTTGATCACTGCGGTTACGAGCTTCATGCTGGTGCACCTTCCTTCGAAGGAGCAGTCACGTTCACCGATGAGCCGGAGCCCTTGGAGAACGAACCGCCGTAGGCCGCATCGTTGAACTCGTATGCCGACTCACCGTGGTTGGCGAGGTCAACACCACTGAGTTCGTCTTCTTCAGAGGAACGGAACCCGATGGTCTTCTCGATTGCGAAGGCGATGATCGCCGTCAGGATGAAGGAGAAGGCCAGGACTGCGCCCGCTGCGATTGCCTGCTTGCCGAGCAGTTCAGCTCCGCCGCCGTAGAACAGTCCGAGTGCGGACTCAGCGATGTAGGCATCCGTTGCGACCAGACCAATCATCAGCGTTCCGACGAGACCACCAACGAGGTGGACGCCAACAACGTCGAGTGAGTCGTCGTAGCCGAGCTTGTACTTCAGGCCGACTGCAAGTGCACACAGCGCACCAGCAACAACACCGATTGCAATCGCGCCAACGATGTTCACAGCGGCACAGGCCGGGGTGATCGCGACGAGACCAGCGACGATGCCAGACGCGGCACCAAGCGACGTTGCGTGTCCGTCGCGGATCTTCTCAACGAGCAACCATGCGAGCATCGCGGCAGCGGTGCAGACAACGGTGTTGAGGAAGGCGACTGCGGCGGTGCCGTTAGCTGCCAGAGCCGAACCGGCGTTGAAGCCGAACCAGCCGAACCACAGCAGTGCAGCACCGAGCATGACGAACGGCAGGTTGTGCGGACGGAACGGCGTCTTGCCGAACCCGATGCGCTTACCGAGTACCAGTGCAAGCGCCAGACCAGCGGCACCAGCATTGATGTGAACCGCAGTTCCACCGGCGAAGTCGAGAGCACCAAGGTTGTTGGCGATCCAGCCGCCGACGTAGCCGGACTCTTCGTCGCTGAATGCGAACACCCAGTGAGCAACCGGGAAGTACACGATCGTCGCCCAGAGTGCAGCAAAGATCATCCACGATCCGAACTTGGTGCGATCTGCGATCGCGCCAGAGATGAGGGCCACCGTGATGATGGCGAACATGCACTGGAACATCACGAAGACGAATGTTGGGATCGCGCCTGACACTGAGTCAGCGGTGATTCCTGCTAGACCGAAGTACTCGGTCGGATCACCAAGCAGTCCGTTGCCACCGATGCTGTTCCCGAACGCCATCGAGTAGCCGTAGAGCACCCAGAGGATGGCCACGAGGCCCATCGCTCCAAAGCTCATCATCATCATGTTGAGAACGCTCTTCATGCGGACCATGCCGCCATAGAAGAACGCAAGACCTGGGGTCATCAGCAGTACGAGTGCGGTACACACCAGTACCCACGCGGTATCCCCAGCGCTGATTTCCGGAATCTCCGGCATATTGAACTCCTTTCGAGCCCCTTCGGGTTGACAGGTGCAACATTGCGTTGGGGCTGTTACCTGGAGTCGCTATGAGGGTTTCGTACAGGTGACGTTGTGGATGAATTCGTTTCGTTTCCGTTGCTAATTCCATCGGGGTGTTTCGCATATGTTTCCGATTGAGCCGACCGAGCCACAAAACCGCCCCCAAACCCCGCGTCCGGCCACGTCTTGTCGGCCATCTGGCACGAATGGTGGAGCGCAACGCTGCGTTCCTAAGATCCATTCGGCGATTCGTGTGGCATTTGCGCGCAAGTTCGGTGAATACCACTAGGTTCCTCGTGGGCATTCAGCTGAGGTGCCTACGACAAAACCAACTGGAGGATTCGGTGGCAGGACTCACTAGACGCGCATTCATGGCGTCTACCGCCGCGCTCGCAGCAGCATTTGCAGTGCCGCGCGATGCGCTCGGCGCAGTGCTCGCAGCACCGCTCAAGCCAGCGGACGTCCCAACGACGCTGCAGCAAACGATCACGATCGGGGCGCCGGTTTACAACCAGTTCCGTAAATTGGTGACTGGCCCCGGTGAGGCCTACGTTCCCCGCTACGACCTGCTCGGCAAGGTCGCCGATCCTGCCCGAGCGAACTCGCGACGGTCGCTGATGTACCTCGGCCACTACACAGACATTCACATGATTGATGCTCAATCACCCGCTCGACTCGACGTGATGAACGGCCAGAGCATGAGCTTGTGGGCCGGAGTTATCCACCCGCAGGACACAATGCAGATGAACGTGCTCGCCTCGATGACTGAGGCGATGAATGCAGCGAACTTGTCGCCACTGACTGGTGCGCCGATGACAGCAGCGGTGAACACTGGCGACAGCGCCGATCAGCACTCGCAACTTGAGCTCGACTGGTACATGGGCATCCTCGATGGCGGAACCTTCACCCCGAACTCGGGCAAGGCAGGCGAATACGAAGGTGTGCAACTCTGGGAGAACACCTGGGCCTGGCACCCAGAAGACCCCTCGAAAGATGCCTTTGGAGCATACGGATTCCCCAAGATTCCGGGACTGCTGAACGCCGCCGTCAGCCAGACAATCACTTCACCAGGCCTGTCGGTGCCCTGGTACGCAGTGTTCGGCAACCACGACACCCTCATCAACGGCGTCATCCCCATCGATTCCGGGTTGCGTTCGCTCGCCACGGGTGATCGCAAGGCCGCTGAGTACCCGGTCCTTGCCGAGGTCTACCTACGCGGAATGGCGCAGGACGGCAGCGTCTTCAACCGCTTCACCAACAATGCGTGGACCCAACACGGCATCGACCCGCGTCTTATGACGGTCACAGCGGACGGAGAACGCAAGCTGTTTGAGCAGTTGGATTTCATTTCCACTCACCTCAACTCCCCCGCTACGCCCGGACCTGTTGGTCATGGCTTCACCCAGGACAACCTCAACACCGGACAGACGTACTGGACCGCCGATCTGAACAGCGTGTTCCGGGTCTTCGGGCTTGACACCTGCAACCAGACGGCTGGCGCAGACGGTGCGGTTCCCGAGGATCAGTTCAATTGGTTGAAGGCGGGACTTGCCCAAGCTCAGCAAGAGAACAAGCTTGCAATCGTGCTGAGTCACCACAACAGCGTCACGCTCGAGAACGCGGCGGAGCCGGTGTTTGGCGGGCAAGGGCTGATTCACGCCGAAGAGTTCATCTCAATGCTGAACGAGTACCCCAACATGGTGGCGTGGGTCAATGGCCACACACATATCAACACGATCCGCCCGCATCCCAACGGCAAGGGTGGCGGCTTCTGGGAGATCACGTCGGCGTCCTGCGTCGACTACCCGCAGCAGCAACAACTGCTTGAGTTCATCGACAACCGAGATGGGACCATGTCAATCTTTGCAACGACCCTGGATCACGCGTCGCCAGCAAAATGGACCGAGGGTGACTTGTCGCCAGAGGGGCTCGGTTCACTCAGTCGTGAACTCGCAGCCAATGACTGGATCGAGAATCCACCGATGAGAATCGGCTCAGACCTCGACCGAAATACCGAATTACTGCTGCCCGCACCATTCGACCTCACCAAAATCACCGACGCACAGATCGAGACCGACCAAGCAAAGAGTCGCGCACAGATCGCCGCGTTCAGCCAGAAGCAGGTCCGATGATTACCGTGCGCCGCCTCGCAGCGGCAGGAACCGTAGCCGTGGCAGCCACCGTGATGGCGGGTTGCTCGTCGATCGGTTCGCAGATCGATGCGCTCGCTCAGGTGTCGGGTGTTCCGGTGAACACGCTTCAAATTGCCACCGAGACGGTGCTGGAGAAGAACAACATCAAGGTCCTGATCTCGCCCGCCTGCGCACAGTCCCAGACGGACAGCACAAAGTTCGAATGCCCAGGCGGAAAGACCACGACGGGCGAGAGCATCGATGTGACCGCAACCAACGGACCGGCGAACACCTTTACCTTGGCCCCCGGCGGAACGCCCACTGCCTACCCCGCGGGCACCCTCGACCTCGTCATGAACGTCAAGGTTGCCGGGAAAACTATCTACGAAGGTCAGGCCCAAACAGTGATTGACCAGAGCCAGGGCGGTGTGAAATGAGCACGATTCAAGCTGATGCCCCAACACCAGTGAGCCCAACAAAGCCGCTGCACTACCGCTTCTCGGTCCTGATCACTGCAATCCCACGATTCTTCCGCGGCATCGTTCCATTTGCTGCCGTCATCGTGGTCAATGCCCTCATACAAGCACTCCTGGTGGGCGCGTTCAATCCACAGCCAGGGTGGTCGGCCGTCTTCATCCTGACCTTGGCGATCTCATTTGCGGCGCTCGTTGGGTCGTTCTACATCATGAATCTGACTGCATTGGCCGTCGCAACAGGGAAACCCAATCTTGGGTCAATATTCGCGCGCAGCGGCAGCCAATGGGGAAAGTTCGTCCTCTGGGCTGTGGTGGTTTACCTGTTCGTACTCATCGGGTTGATCCTTAACACCTACGTTGCATTCGTCGTGTTGCTGGTCTTCCCGTTCGTGACACTCGCTGCAGCAGACGACAAGAAGAATCCGTTCGCCATCAACTTCCGGGTAATCGGAGGGCGAGCAATTCGCTACATCATCACGGCGCTAATCCTCGGCGTCATCCTGATTCTGAGCAACCTCTTCACGTCGGTGAATGGGTTCTTTGTGGGCGGCTGGCAAGGCGCGATCATCACGTGGCTGTACTGGGGCGTGTACGCATCATGGGTGCTCACCGCCCTAGCGTTGATCTACCGCAGCACCATTGCGGGAGCATCCGCGGAAGACCTCTCGGCAGTGCCGACGCAAGCTCCTTCGGCAACTGACGCACAAGCTCCGGCAACCCCCGCGGAGTAGCTCACAAACTAAGAGCCGGTGCGGGTTGGCTGACCAAGGGGTTAGCGAACCCGCACCGGCTTTCTCAGCGCTCGGTGAAGCATCCGACGGCTCCGTCTAGTCCGTGAGCGTTGGCAGGTCCTCAGTCAGGTCCACTTCGATCGGCTGAGCAACACCACGCTGCAAGAGCACCGACATCTCCCCCGCTGACACTGGGCGACCGTATCGATAGCCCTGAACCAAATCGCATCCCATGCGGAGGAGTTCGGACTCTTGAAGTTCAAGCTCGACGCCCTCGGCAACCACAATGCAGCCAAGGTCGTGCGCGACCTGAATGACTGCACCGACGATGGCGGAGTCGTTGGCATCTTCACCGAGGCCTTCAACAAATGAGCGGTCAACTTTGAGAACGTCGGCTGGCAGGTACTTCAATGTCGTCAGGCTAGAGAAGCCCGTTCCGAAGTCGTCGATGCCAACGTGTACGCCATAGCTACGTAGGCGACGAAGCGTGATGAGGGTGGGTCCGGTCGCTTCAACCACTGCGCCCTCAGTGATCTCCAGACAGAGTGACTTCGGCGCAATCCCACGCGACATGAGCCGCTCGAACACCATGGGCGCAAAAGATGCCTTGGCGAGTTG
>CAUJEJ010000089.1 GCA_963169255.1 Actinomycetota bacterium
TGTGAGCCAGCCGCGGATCATGTCTTCCAGGTCTGGTCGGTGAGCTGTCTGAGACTCGTGTGCACGCAGCGCGGCGATTTTCGCATCGAAGAAGTCGGTGACATCGACGTAGTGGTTCGGTTCCTTCGCGGCCATGACCCAAACTTCCGGCACTGACCAATCTGCCAATCCTTCGTCCTGCAACAGAGTCGGGTGAGCGAAGGGATTCCGAGCGTCTGGGTAGACGGCCTGAATCGCTGCCTCGCCTGCGGCAAGGTGATCGGGGTGGGAGGAGTAGATGCGATTCCAGTTGCGTTCGGGTGACTGAATAACGACGCGTTGCGGGCGTACCTGGCGAATCACCCGCGACAGGTCACGACGCAGTTCATGGCTGACGGTGAGTTGCCCGTCTCGGTAGCCAAGGAATCGAACGTCGCTGACGCCACACGCCGCCGCAGCCGCGATCTGCTCGCCGCGACGGATCTCCGGGATCTGCGACCTGGGCACGGTCGGATCGAATCCGCCAGCGTCGCCATCGGTAATGACGCAGTACGTGACCGCGATCCCTGCTGCGGACCAGGACGCCATCGTTGCCCCCGCGCCGAAGTCGACATCGTCAGGGTGAGCGGTCACAACCAGTGCGCGCTCAATTTCGCTCTCGTCAATCATTTGTGCTCCTCGCAGTTCGCTCCACGGCCGGTCAGAGCCTAAGCCGTGCCATCGAATCGAGCGGACCAAGTGTCCAAATCATCCGTTATGTCCGCATAATTGCTCCAAATTTGTCCAACACCACACCTTTTGAACGTGCCTTGGGCCGTCCCGGCCGGCACTGTGGAGATGTGCCTTCCCCCCAGAACCGGCGCACAGTTCGACGCGGTCGCCTCATCGTGACCATCGCCGCAACGTGTGCTGCAGTGATTGCCCCCATGCTTGTGTCCGTCAGTCCCGGCGCGAGCGTGACGCCTGCAGTTGCCAGCGTCACGCCGGTTCCGCGCGACCGCTTGTTGCCGGCCGCGATTGATCTGCAGCCGCAGTACCAAGGCCAGAGCATCTGCAATCCACCACCCAAGCCTGGCGTCACGCTGCTCGCCGACTTGTTGAAGACGACGTACGGCCCGCACGCGATGTACTCCTCGCGGGCGTGCAAAGACGATCCGAGTTCCGAGCACACCGAGGGCCGCGCACTCGACTGGATGGTGACGGGCCGAATTCCGTCCGACAAGGCAAAGGCAGAGGCCTTCCTGAACTGGCTACTTGCACCGGGTGCTGACGGCACGAAGGCCGCGATGGCTCGTCGAATGGGCATCATGTACATCGGCTGGAACAACCAGATCTGGCGTGGCTACAACAAGGTCGGTTGGGGCGAACTGAAAGGTTGCTTCGCGAAATCCAAGGCGGGCACGAACTACGACACGTACTGCCACCGCGACCACATTCACTTCTCGCTGACGTGGGACGGCGCCGCCGCACTGACGTCGTATTGGGATGGGTCCGCACAAACGACACCGCCGTGCCCCACGGGGCGTGTTACCGGCAAGAAGCCGGGGCTGCCAGCCGGGCGACGAACCGTTCAACTCCCGACCGCGAAGTCCGCAATCAACACCACCACGGGAACCGGCAATGGCAAGCGGGTGTGCCGAATCCAGGAGCCACGGTGGTCCGGCGATGCGCAGCGCCTCGACGCCAAGGTTGTGGGCAAGGCGGGCGTACCCGCTGACGCGGTGCGGGTCCTCGTGCGAGCAACCGCGATTGGCCCGAACGCCCCCATGGCGATTTCGGTGTGGGGCACCGGACGGAAGAAGCCAAACGCCGCAACTCTGACGACTTCGCAGAACGCGAATGCCAGCGCTGAACGGTGGGTGCGCCCGGGCTCGAAGGGCTACGTTTCCGTCGCGACGAACACCGGTGACACCCACATCCGACTGCAGACCCTGGCCTACCAAGTGCCGAACTAGGGCGTTCGTCTGCAGGAGGGGGTGTTGACAGCTTCTCCTGCGCTGTCGGTCACTGGGACTAGGATCGTTGGATGTCCGACAACCTCCTCGATGACCTCAACGAGCGTCAGCGCGATGCCGTGCTGCACGAAGGTGGCCCGCTGCTAGTTGTTGCAGGTGCAGGGTCGGGCAAGACGCGCGTGCTCACGCGTCGAATCGCTCACGTAGTCCGCGACCGTAAGGTCCCGCCGTACCAGGTCATGGCGATCACCTTCACGAACAAGGCCGCTGCTGAGATGCGCGAACGCGTGGTTGAACTTGTCGGTTCTCGTGCGGCTGCGATGCAGGTGTCCACGTTCCACTCCGCGTGTGTTCGGATCCTGCGTCGCGAGGCTCATCACCTCGATTTCCCTAGCGCGTTCAGCATCTATGACTCAGCTGATTCGCAACGCCTCATCACGACGATCTCGCGAGACCTCGAGATCGATGTCAAACGCCATACGGCACGGAGCTTGGCTTCAGCGATCTCTAACCAAAAGAACGAACTGATTGACGCAGAGGCCTTCGCAGCTCGCGCGACCGGACCGATCGAGAAGTTGACCGCTGAGGTCTATCGGGAGTATCAGCGTCGGTTGGCGCAGTCGGGCGCCTTGGATTTTGATGATCTCATCGGCCACACTGTCGCGCTGTTCCAAGGGTTCCCACAGGTCGCGGAGCTGTATCACGACAGATTCCGCCACGTCCTCGTCGACGAATACCAGGACACCAACCACGCGCAGTACGTCTTGGTGCGCGAACTGGTCGGTGGAGTAGACGCCGCTGATCCGGCGGAACTGTCTGTCGTCGGCGACGCGGACCAGTCGATCTACGCGTTCCGTGGGGCGACGATCCGCAACATTGATGACTTCGAACACGACTACCCGAATGCGGTCGTCGTGTTGTTGGAGCAGAACTATCGCTCAACGCAGAACATCTTGTCCGCAGCGAATGCAGTAATCGCGCGGAACAAGTCCCGGCGAGACAAGCACCTGTGGACTGCCGAAGGCAGCGGCGAGAAGATCGTTGGCTACGTCGCTGATGATGAGAACGACGAAGCCGCCTTTGTCGCGAACGAGATTTCCTCGCTGACCGCCGCCGGTCGGTATCAGGCCTCTGACATCGCCGTCTTCTATCGAACCAACGCGCAATCGCGAGCCGTTGAAGAAGTCTTCATCCGACTCGGTCTGCCGTATCGAGTTGTTGGCGGTGTCCGCTTCTACGAACGAAAAGAAGTCCGCGACATCGTCGCGTACCTGCGGGCTTTGGTGAACCCACACGACGATGTTGCGTTCCGTCGCATCATCAACACCCCGCGGCGTGGGATCGGTGACACCGCTCAAGCCGGTGTTGATGCGCTGGCGAAGCGGGAGCGGATCTCATTCGCCGAGGCGCTGCGCCGAATCGACGACACGAGTGGCCTCGCCGCTCGATCGCTGAAGTCGATTCACGGTTTCGTCGCGATGATGGATCACCTCGGCAAAGAGATGCGGGCCGGTCTTGGTGCAGCAGATCTTGTGCACGAAATCCTCGATCGCTCTGGTTACCTCGCGACCCTGAAGGACAGCCGCGACCCGCAGGATGAGGCGCGAGTAGAGAACCTTGTCGAACTTGAGACGGTGGCGGCGGAGTTCGAGCGTGACTACCCGGGCACGAGCCTTGAGGACTTCCTTGAGCGCGTTTCGCTGGTGGCCGACGCCGACGAAATTCCCGATTCCGACGGCGGTGTCGTCACGCTGATGACGCTGCACACGGCAAAGGGCCTCGAGTTCCCGGTGGTGTTCTTGACTGGCCTCGAAGAAGGAATCTTCCCGCATCAGCGCGCCACGGACCGGGACGAGATGGAGGAAGAACGCCGCCTTGCGTACGTCGGCATCACTCGTGCTCGTGAGGTCCTGTATGTCTCACGTTCTGTGGTTCGGCGTCAGTGGGGTGCGCCTACGCATAGCCCACCGAGTCGCTTCCTCGATGAGCTGCCCAGTGACCTCATAGCGTGGCGCCGCGACGAATCGGAGGTGCTGGCCCGGCGACAGTTCGGCAGCAGTTACGACAGCGGTTCCTCCTATTCGGGATCATCTCGTCACAGCGGTTACGACGATGCAGATGCGTACCGCCGAGCACCTCGACGCACTGGTTCGGCGTTTGGCACGGCTCCTGAAATGGCAAAGGCCGCCGCTAATCCACGAGCCAAGGTGTCAGGCAACAGAGAGATCCTCGACCTATCTGTTGGCGATCGGGTGCTGCACCCGCGATTCGGAATGGGCACCGTCGTAACGATGCTCGGCACTGGCGACAACGCCGAGGCCAGCGTTGACTTCGGCGGCGAAGGTGTCAAACGATTGCTCCTGCGCTACGCCCCGGTGGAGAAGCTCTGAGAACCCTGTTCTCGGGTGTCTTTCACTGTGAGTAGTTGGCGATTACTCTCTACGTCACATTTCCATTCGTCCTCAATTAGCCGATTAGTCCGATTCGCGATGTCGTTCAATGGAACGGAACGTGATTTTGTAGACAAAGTCGGGGGACTTGTAAATGGCGGGCATTGGCCACGCGGGGGTAGTACGGGTTGAACACGCGGCAATTGCGGTGTGTGCGGCGGCAGTCGCAGCGGTAGTGCCGCTGGTCTTTCTGAATGACGAGGCACAGGCGGCGGCCAGTGATGAGGTAGCGGCCGCGCCAGTTGCCACCGCGACTCCAACGGTCTCTGGCAAGACGGTTGGGCGCATGGCCCCGCAACAACTCAGGCAGGTACCTGCCGCAGCGGCGTCGGTCGAACCCAAACCGATCCCCGCCGCGACGGCGCCTCGCGAGCAGTTGTCACCGCGGACGTTGAGTGCACTGACCGAACCGCCTGGTACACAAGCGTTCGCGCCGCCGGCACCCGAACCTGAGCCCGTCCCCGCGCCTGCCGCACAAGTTGCCCCAAAACCTCCGCCGGTGAGCGTCTCTCCAACTCCCTCCGGTTGGTTTACCCCGGTTGCGAAGTACTACTTTTCAGCCCGCTACGGCGTCGCGGGTAGCTGGTCATCCGGCCGACACACGGGGCTTGATTTCGTGACTCGGAACGGGGCGCCAATTCGGGCCGCAGCAGACGGAGTTGTGGTCGCGGCCGCATATGAGGGCGCATACGGAAACCTGCTGCAGCTCAAGGTTGGACCCAAGACCCAGGTGTGGATGGCGCACCTTCAGCGGTTCAACGTGTCGCCCGGCGATGTCGTCAAAGCCGGTGAGGTCGTGGGTTGGGTTGGAATGACGGGTAACACGTCCGGTCCCCATTGCCACTTTGAGGTTCGGATAAAGGATCAGCCGACTAACCCTGAGCGCTTCTTCTGGCCAGACGGAGACGTCGTCACTCGCATCAACCACTAGTTGGACTACTTGATTGGTTGCGCGGGCCAATACTTCAGTTCGCCTTTAACCGCCTTAAACGTTGAGTACCCATCGATCGGGTCCTCCCAGTACGCCTTGGCCCAGCGTGGCGAAGCGGAGGGAACCCCTGGCGTGCCGAAGAAGAACGCCGCAGGGTTGGTGGGAAGTTTGTTGACGCGTACCTCCACGTGCAGGTGAGGCCCGCTTACGTTCCCAGTGGACCCGCTGAGTCCAACGACGTCCCCTTGCTTCACCTGTTGCCCTGGAATCACTAGCACCGATGACAGGTGACCAAACCACACCTCGACGTTGTCGGCGCGCACGAGGCGCACAACCTTGCCGTACGCGCGGTGGTAGGAGACAGAGGCGATCCGGCCATCAACGACGGCTTGAATCGGCACGCCGTCGGCAACCGCAAAGTCCAAACCGGAGTGGGCAATCTTCCAGTACGGACCTTTCGCACCGAACTGTTCATTGACCGCCGCGCCAGCGATGGGTGCGATCACAGGCATGGATGGGGGCGTCGCCTCGAACTGCATTGTTGACAGGTCACCTCGCCCATTGGCAGAGGCTGCGACGTTGGTGACGGTGACGCCGAGGAGCCCAGCAGCGAGCGCTCCAGCGGAGGCAGCGCCCACGATGAGAAAGAGTCGCGGAGCGAAGCCCGCGCGTGACCTATTGACTGGCGTCACGAATCTAATCAGCCCTTGAAGGTGTTAGTTGGCGGCGGGCGACGCGACTGGGCGCGCCGATGCGCGCGCTGCTGGTTTACGTTTCTTGGGTGACGGTTTGCCCGTACTGCTCGCGATCGACGTAGCACCTGCAGCCAAGGTCGTGCCGTCTGTGTCGAGGTGTGAAAGCGCGGTGCAGATCTCGTGGACGGCGCGGCCGTCGACGGGCAGCGACATGTGTCCGACGCCGCGAATGAAGACATTGCGGGAGTTGAGATCAGGGTGAACGATCCGGGCGTTGCGCTGCGGCACGATCACTTGATCGAGGTCTGACCAGATCGCGATCATGCGAGTGCGACAACCTGGCGCGGGTTGTTCGAGTTCTTGGACGAATTCACTTTGCGGACGCAGTTGGCGAGCAATTGAGTGCGGTAGGACTTTGGCATACGCCGAGCCGCCGTGCGGGGAGCCCAGCGTCACCAAGGTGTGAACCCGTGAGTCGCCACCCATGCACTGCACGTAGTGGCGCGCAACGACGCCGCCCATCGAGTGACCGACGATGTGGACTCGTTCGTATCCGGTCTCACGACACACGGACTCAACAAGCATCGCGAGTCGACGAGAGACTCGGCGGATGTCGTCAGTCAGCGGCGAGTAGTTCAGCGAAATCACCCGCCCGAACCCGCGGCGGCTAAGGCTGCGGCGAAGCACCGTGAAGATCGAGTGATTGTCAATGACGCCGTGCACCATGATGATCGGGGTACCGGCGGCTTCTACGTCGCCGATGATGAGGCCACGCTGGATCGGCGGCAGCCCCTCGAGGTTGTGGCGCAGTACTTCGTCGCGTGCGCGCTCCTCAACAAGGCCCATCGGGTACATCGCAATGTGCGTTGCAAGCCACGCAACCTCGATAGCCACACCCTTAATTCCGGCGGGCGTCAAAACTGCCTTGCGAGCCTTTCGGCCGGAGATTCGGGCAGCGGCGGCCTTCACACGAACCCGCTTGATCGGACCCAATTGCTCCGCAGACGCTTGCGACATACCTTGCAAGGTAACCGACGATCGCCTCTGGCGTAATGCTTTAGACCTCGACTTTGGCCTTGAATTTTTTCACGGCTACTCTTTGTAGAGCGGTAATCAGGACAATTGCTCTCAATCGTTACGCACAGTGATATTTGGGCGTGAAAGTGCCCTGCCAACTTCGTTTTAGTCGCAGCACGTAGTAATCGGTACGGAAAGGACTCCTCATGACCACAGCTCCCATCCGCGTTTTGGTCGCGAAACCAGGGCTCGACGGGCACGATCGTGGCGCCAAAGTCGTGGCCCGGGCCCTGCGCGATGCCGGCATTGAGGTCGTCTACACCGGGCTGCATCAGACGCCCGAGATGATCGTCGAAGCTGCGATTCAGGAAGACGTTGACGCGGTGGGGATGTCGGTCCTTTCGGGTGCCCACATGACGCTGTTTGCCGCAGTGATCGAGCTCCTCAAGGAACGCGACGCTGCGGACATTGTGGTCTTTGGCGGCGGAATCATCCCTGAGGATGACATTGAGCCGCTGACGCAACTTGGCGTCGCGAAGGTGTTCACCCCGGGTACGACGACCACCGAAATCGTGGAATGGGTTCGCGCGACTGCAGGCCCAGCCACCGCCGCGTAGCGGCGCACGGTCTACCCTTCATCGAGCCCGGCGCAGTTCTAACGGGCGTTTGTTTGGACCTTCACCGACCCCCGCGGCGGGCAGTCAGTCCTGGCTAGCCGAGCCGTGAGTCGACGAGTTTGCGGAGTTGGATACGTGGATCTGTACGAATACCAAGCCAAAGAGCTGTTCGCCGCTCATGACGTCCCCACCATTTTGGGTGCGGTCGTTACCGATGCCGCCGCTGCTGAAGCGGCTGCCGCCAAGGTCGGCAAGCCAGTCGTCGTCAAGGCGCAGGTCAAGGCCGGCGGCCGAGGCAAAGCGGGCGGCGTGAAGTTCGCCCCGACCGCGGCCGACGCTGGCGAGAAGGCAGGCGAAATCCTGGGTCTGAACATCAAGGACCACATCGTTGGCAAGGTACTCGTGGTGGAGGCTGCTGACATCGAGTCCGAGTACTACGTGTCGTTCCTCCTTGATCGCACCAACCGCTGCTTCCTGGCAATGGCCAGTGTCGAAGGCGGCATGGAGATTGAAGAGGTCGCCGAGACCAAGCCCGAGGCGTTGGCCAAGGTGCTAATCGATCCGCTCACCGGCGTCGATCTGAACAAAGCGAAGGCGATCGTCCGCGAGGCGAAGTTCCCAGCCGAGCTCGAAGACCGCGTTGCCGATGTGCTGGTCAAGCTGTGGGAGACGTTCGTCAGCGAAGACGCAACCTTGGTCGAGGTCAATCCTCTCGTCCTAGATCCCACTGGCAAGATCCTCGCGCTCGACGGCAAGGTGTCCCTCGACGAGAACGCCGACTTCCGCCACCCGGATCACGCGGCCCTCGTTGACGACGCGGCCACGGACCCACTAGAGGTCAAGGCTAAGGAAAAGGGCCTGAACTACGTCAAGCTCTCCGGCGAGGTCGGGATCATCGGAAACGGTGCCGGACTCGTTATGAGCACCCTCGATGTTGTCGCTTACGCGGGCGAAGAGTTCGGTGGCGTGAAGCCGGCGAACTTCCTCGACATCGGCGGCGGCGCCTCGGCGCAGGTCATGGCTGACGGACTCGAGATCATCCTCGGTGACGAAGAAGTCAAGTCAGTCTTCGTAAACGTCTTCGGCGGTATCACCTCGTGTGACGCAGTCGCGAACGGAATCGTGCAGGCGCTCGAGATGCTCGCTGCATCGGGCACCGAGCTCACCAAGCCGTTGGTCTGCCGCCTCGACGGCAACAACGCTGAAGAAGGTCGTCGCATCCTCGATGAGGCCGAACACGACGTCATTGAACTGGTCGACACGATGGACGACGCCGCTCGCCGGGTCGCCGAACTAGCTGCCGCAGCTTCCTAGGAGATAACAAAACCATGGCGATCTTTTTGAATGAAAATTCCCGCGTGCTCGTGCAGGGCATGACTGGTTCCGAAGGCATGAAGCACACGAACCGAATGATCGAAAGCGGCACCAACATCGTTGCTGGTGTAAACCCGCGCAAGGCCGGTGAATCGGTTGAGGTTCAGGGGCAGTCAATCCCGGTTTACGGCACAGTTGCCGAAGCGATGGCCGCAACCGGTGCGGACGTCTCCGTTGTCTTCGTTCCCCCAGCCTTCACGAAGGCCGCAGTGGTCGAGGCGATCGAAGCGGCAATTCCGCTGTGCGTCGTCATCACCGAAGGTGTCCCCGTCCACGACACCGCTTACTTCTACGCGCTCGCCGCGAAGAGTGGCGCGACCCGCATCATCGGCCCGAACTGCCCAGGGCTGATCAGCCCAGAGAAGTCGAACGCAGGCATCATTCCCGCGTCGATCGCGAAGTCAGGCCGCATTGGGCTGGTGTCCAAGTCGGGCACGCTGACCTACCAAATGATGTACGAACTGCGCGACATCGGGTTCTCGACGGCAGTCGGAATCGGTGGCGACCCGATTATCGGTACCACGCACATCGACTGCCTGCAGGCGTTCGAAGACGACCCCGAGACCGATGCCATCGTGATGATTGGCGAGATCGGTGGCGACGCTGAAGAGCGTGCAGCTGCCTACATCAAGGACAACATCACCAAGCCGGTCGTTGGCTACGTCGCAGGATTCACCGCACCCGAAGGAAAGACGATGGGCCACGCAGGCGCAATCGTCTCCGGATCATCGGGCACCGCTGCTGCAAAACAAGAGGCGCTTGAGGCTGTGGGCGTCAAGGTCGGAAAGACCCCGTCCGAGACCGCTCGACTCATGCGTGAGGTCATCGGCGCACTCTAGGACGACACTTTTTTCGCGAAGCCCCGTCGCGCTGCCAGCCTCTCGTTTAGTGAGGCAGGTGACGTCACGGGGCTTCGTGCTGTTACTGGTGGCCCGAGTCCAGCCTGTGAGATCGGCGGTTTGCCGGTACTGGCGCCCGATTGCATGTAACCCTTCTCCTTATGGCTTATCGGCGCGCGGAGGACCGCAAGCGAGCTCGTCGCTCGCGGTCGGGCCCGGCACCCGAAGGCGGTAGTCGCCAAGCGTGGACTCGCGTCGCGCTCAGTCGAGCCGATGCGGTGGCCCAGCGCCTGAGTGGCCCGGTTGCAGGTGCGTTCGCGGCCGGTTGGAGCGCAATCCTCACTCTGCTGGCGGTTGGTGCAGTAATCGCCGTCGCATGGATCTTGGGTGCGGGTTCAGGGTCGATCACGGATGCAATGCACGTGTCCGGTATCAGTTGGCTGGCCACCCACTTAATTCCGGTCTCCGTTCCTGAAGGTTCCATCTCGGCACTACCCATGGGTTTTGTGTTGATCCCGGGCTGGCTGCTGTGGCGAGCCGGAGAGTGGGCAGCACGGCGCAGTGGCGCGTGCCTGTGGCAAGACGTTCGACCAATGGTCGGTATCGGCGCGGGGGTCTACGCGACGATCGCGTTGTTCGTTGCCACATCGACGGCAAACGATGCGGCGTCAGTCGGACCGCTTTCGGCAGCGATCGGTGCTGGTGTCTTCGCCCTCGTCGTGTTCGGCGCCGGAGCAACAAAAGAAGCCGGGTTGTGGTCCAGCATCGTGGACCGCTTCACGCCGAAGTCACGGATTCGAATGCGGGCTGGACTGATTGCCTTCGGCACAATCCTTGCTGGGTCGGCAGTCGTTCTGGCGGTATCCCTGGCGATCCACTTCAGCACTGGCCTCACGATCCTCGATGCCCTCGCGCCCGGGCTGATCGGCAACCTGCTGCTCTTCCTCCTCGGGCTTGCATACTTGCCCAACGCTGTGATCTGGACGAGCAGTTTTGTGCTTGGTCCGGGGTTCGCTGTGGGCCAAGGAACGACCGTGTCACCGTTTGGAGTCGAGATCGGTGCAGTCCCGGCGTTCCCACTGCTCGGTGCGGTTCCGGAGCAGTCATCGTCGTGGATGCCGATTGTCTTGTTCATCCCTTTGTTTGCTGGCGGCATCGCGATGTCGATGATGAGTGGCAAGCGCCCATTGGCGACGTTCGATCGCGAATCCATGATCGAGCGGGCGTGGGTCGCGGGGTTCGCGGCGGCACTGATGCTCATCGCAAGCTGGTTCGCAGGTGGCGGGCTGGGCTCGGGTCGACTCGTTGAGGTTGGCCCGAACGCTTTTTACGTCGCGGGCGCCACATTCGTCCTGGTACTGCTCGGCGGGATCTTGTGCGATCAGCTGCGGCGCCTACGAAATTGGCGCGCGGACCGCAAGGCATCGCGCCCGGTCGATCTGCGTGACAAGGCGGGCGACATTCTGGATGTCGGCCGACACATAGGATGACCCGGTGAGTGGAACCTTCGCCGACGAATCAACCCGAGTTCGCGCACGGCTGGTCGTGCTCATCTCTGGTGGCGGCTCGAACTTGCAGGCGCTCATCGATGCCACATCCGATCCCGACTTCCCCGCGCAGATTGTTGGCGTTGGCGCGGACCGCGCGGACGCGACGGGCCTAGATCGCGCAATGCGTGCGGGCGTGCCAACGTTCGTCGTTGACCCGAAGCAGTATTCCGATCGCGGCGAGTGGGATCGTGCGCTTGCCGCCGCGATCGCCCCCTTTGATGCCGAGTGGGTCGTCAGCGCTGGCTTCATGCGCATCTTGGGTGAGGCCGTGCTGTCGGGTCATCCGCAGCGAATCGTCAACACTCACCCAGCGCTGCTACCAAGCTTTCCTGGCGCCCATGCCGTCCGCGATGCGCTGGTGTACGGGGTGAAAGTCACCGGCTGCACGGTGCACTTGGTGGACTCCGGTGTCGACACTGGCCCGGTACTTGCCCAACAGGCCGTCGCGATCGAGGCTGGCGATGACGAAACATCGCTGCACGAACGCATCAAATCGGTCGAGCACGAACTCCTTGTCTCGGTGGTCGCCAGCCTTTGTCGTCATGATGTTCAGGTAATAGGTAGAGAGGTCGTATTTTCGTGAGTACCCGCCCAGTTCGTCGCGCGCTGATCTCGGTCTATGACAAGACCGGGCTTGTTGAACTTGCCACAGCCCTCGCTGCGCAGGGAGTTGAACTCGTCTCGACCGGTTCGACCGCTGCGACGATTAGTGATCAAGGCATCAAGGTGACGCAGGTTGCCGACCTCACTGAGTTCCCCGAAATGCTCGACGGCAGAGTCAAGACGCTGCACCCGCGCGTGCATGCTGGCATCCTCGCGGATACCCGCTTGCCTGACCACGTCGAGCAGTTGGAGAACCACGGGATCGCGCCGTTTGAACTTGTGATCGTCAACCTCTACCCCTTCAGTGAGACTGTCGCGAGCGGCGCTGATCAGGATCAGTGTGTCGAGCAAATCGACATCGGTGGGCCATCGATGGTTCGTGCCGCTGCGAAGAACCATCCGTCGGTCGCGATCGTTGTTTCGCCAGACCGCTACGGAGAGGTCATTGAGGCAGTGAAGAGCGGCGGCTTCACGCTCGAACAGCGCCAGGCGTTGGCGGCCGAGGCTTTCCGTCATACCGCGAGCTATGACGTCGCCGTTGCATCGTGGATGGGCGCAGTCGTTGCTCCGGGTGCCGATGGTGAGCGTTTCCCTGGGTGGGTTGCAGGCGTTTGGGAGCGCGCGGCCACGTTGCGGTACGGCGAGAACCCCCACCAGCCAGCTGCGCTCTACGTAGCACCAGACGCTGCCCCAGGAATCGCTCAAGCCGAACAACTTCACGGCAAAGAGATGTCCTACAACAACTACGTTGATGCAGATGCTGCGTACCGCGCGGCCTACGACTTTGATGCCCCCGCGGTCGCAATCATCAAGCACGCAAATCCGTGTGGACTTGCCACCGGCGCCGACATTGCCGACGCGCATCGCAAGGCTCATGAGACTGACCCTGTGTCAGCGTTTGGTGGCGTCATCGCTACCAACCGCGAGGTCACTGCAGCCATGGCAGAGCAGGTTGCGCAGGTATTCACTGAGGTCATGGTCGCGCCGTCGTTCAGTGATGAGGCGCTCGAGGTTCTGTCGCGCAAGCAGAACATTCGGATCCTCGTCGCCTCACCCGTGCTACCAGGAAACGGCGTCGAGTCACGCCGAATCTCCGGCGGGCTGCTTATGCAGGCAACGGACCGGATCGACGCTCCCGGTGACGATTCGTCCACGTGGACCCTCGCATGCGGCGAACCCGCAACGGACGCTCAACTCGCTGACCTTGAGTTCGCGTGGCGCGCCTGCCGCGGAGTGAAGAGCAATGCGATTCTGATCGCACGCGACACCGCGGCGGTCGGGATCGGCATGGGCCAGGTGAATCGAGTGGACAGCGCGCGCCTCGCGGTCGCCCGTGCTGGCGAAGAGCGCGTGCGTGGAGCATCAGCGGCATCCGATGCGTTCTTCCCATTCCCTGACGGGCTTGAGGTTCTACTCGACGCAGGTATTCGTCACATCGTCTCCCCAGGTGGTTCGGTGCGCGACGAGGAAGTCCTCGCCGTTGCCAAGGCAGCGGGCGCAACGATGTACTTCACCGGCACCCGCCATTTCTTCCACTAGTTCACGGCCCATCGCTGCAGCAGATCGCGTGTGACGTGATGGACAGCGAACACCACCGGAGAAGTCAGGCGACTCGGGTTACGGCGATGGTCGCGGCGGTCGGCGTTAGTGCGCTCACCGTTGTGCAGTCGCGGATCAACGGGCAGCTTGGCAAAGACCTCAACGACGGGTTCCTTGCGGCGTGGATCTCGTTTGGCCTTGGGCTCATCGTGATCACAGTGATCGTGTTGTCGAGTTCAAAGCACCGGGCCGCGATTGGCATCCTGCGTGAGGCCACTGCCGACAAACCGGGGCGCGGTCGGCTCATTCAACCGTGGGTTTTGCTCGGTGGGATCGGCGGTGCAACGTTCGTCGCCGCCCAAAGCACCACGGTGCAGTACCTCGGTGTTGCCGTGTTCACCGTCTCGGTCGTCGCCGCCCAGAACGCCAACTCACTGGTCGTTGATCGGCTCGGGCTCGGCCCGGCGGGTGTGCAGGCAATCACGAGTCGCCGGGTGATCGCAGCGATCATCGCAACGTTCGGCGTTGCGTTGGCCGTCTCGAGTCGGTCGGGCACCGGCAACTTCACTTTCTGGGCGTTGGCCTTCGCGCTCTTCGCGGGACTGTTGATCGCTGTCCAGCAAGCGCTCAACGGGCAGGTGTCCGCGACGTCCGGATCGCCCTTCGTTGCGGCACTCGGCAACTTCATCGTTGGTTTTGCTGGGTTGACCATCGCGGTGCTCGCGTATCAACTGCTGTCGCCGCACGAGTACGGCACGCTCCCATCGTTGTTAAACGAACCGTGGCTCTACTTCGGCGGGCTTATTGGGGTGCTGTTCATCGTCGTCGCAGCATCGGTCGTTCATACGCTCGGAGTACTGCTGTTTGCCCTCCTGTCTGTCGCAGGCCAGATGGGCGGTGCATTGCTCCTCGACATCGTGGTGCACGATCCGGCGCAACCGGTGACGTGGTTGCTGGTTGTGGGTGTCGCGATCACCGGAGCAGCCGTTGCGCTCGCCGCAACGGCAAAGAAATCGGCACTACCCAAAACCGCGACTACACCCAGGCGCTGACCCATAGGTGTAGATCGTCTCGATGCGGGGAATACTTACCCCGTGACGGCAACAGTTCTCGACGGCAAGGCCGTAGCGGCCCAAATCAAAAACGAGCTCCGCACGCGGGTGGATGCCCTCCGTGAAAATGGAGTGACCCCCGGTCTCGGGACGGTCCTCGTCGGCGACGACCCAGGTAGTCACTCTTACGTTGCGGGCAAACACCGCGACTGCGCCGAAGTTGGCATTGAATCGATCCGTGTGGACCTACCGGCCGATGCCACCGAAGACCTCGTTCTCTCGCACGTTGATCGACTCAATGACGATCCGACGTGTACCGGCTACATCGTGCAACTTCCACTGCCCAAGGGAATCGATCAAGAGCGAGTGCTCGAACGGATGGACCCGGGCAAAGACGCCGACGGGCTGCATCCGGTGAACCTGGGGCGACTCGTACTGGGTGCCCCGGGAGCGCTTCCCTGCACTCCGCGCGGCATCGTCGAACTGCTTCGCAGGTACGACGTGAACCTCAACGGCGCGCAGGTGTGCGTCATCGGTAGGGGAGTTACGGTCGGCCGCCCGCTGGGCTTGTTGTTGACACGGCGAAGTGAAAACTCGACCGTCACTCTTTGTCACACGGGTACCCGTGACCTGGCCGCCCACACTCGCGACGCGGACGTCGTCGTGGCGGCCGCTGGTGTCGCTGGGCTCGTCACCGCAGACATGGTGAAGCCAGGTGCAGCGGTACTCGATGTTGGCATTACCCGCACTGACGCAGGCCTCGTCGGCGACGTATCGCCAGGGGTCCGCGACGTTGCCGGTTTTGTTGCGCCGATGCCCGGCGGTGTTGGCCCGATGACGCGCGCGATGTTGTTGGCAAACGTCGTCGAGCGAGCGGAACAGCAGCTGCAATAGCAGGACGCCCGACGCACGACGTTCCGATTGGTTCCAACTGAACCGCAAGAAAGCGTCACAGGTGCGCATGCCGTAAGGCGCAATGCGGGCGGCAAAGGTCTACCGTGGTGTCTCGTGAGTCTTACTAGCGGATCAAGTGCGCGCGATCGGGATGATCGTGCGGACTCCGCTGCGCCACTGGCTACACCCCAAGAGTTGCCTGAGAACGTGATTCCGCTTCGTGCTGCCGTTCCTGCGATCGTTCCACCGGTAGCCACGCCAGCCCAAGATTCCCCCCGGCTGCAAGAAGCCGACGCGGCAAACCCAGACCATCAGCCGACCCCGATTTTCGGCCGCGCAGCGCTGCAGTTGCCCGAATGGCCGACGGTTTTGGTGTTCTGCGCGATCGCGATGTCGGTGTTGATCGTTCTCCTCGATTCGTTCCGTGCTGGCGCACTCGCGTTTGGCGCATCGATGACGCTGGCCTTCTTCCTTCGACTCGTCCTCACCGATCGCGAAGCGGGAATGTTGAAGGTGCGCTCGCGTGGTGTTGACCTGTTGATCCTCGGCTCGTTCGCCGTGACGATCACCTTGTTGGCGTTCTCTGTGCCCACATTGGGCTAGCGCGCACATCACTTAGCTACAACCTGGCTTGGGTCGCCCTATCGCCCATCAGATAACCTCACGGTGCTTGTTCCGGCTACCCGGCTGCGCCTTTGAGTGCGCGGCTTGACCCCGCAGAAAGGTCACCACTTCATGGCCCAGAGTCCCGTTACCGTTACTGTCACCGGCGCCGCAGGCCAAATCGGCTACGCGCTGCTCTTCCGGATCGCTTCCGGTCAGATGCTCGGGCCCGACGTGCCAGTGAAGCTCAGCCTGCTTGAGATCCCGCAAGGCGTGAAGGCTGCCGAGGGCGTGGCGATGGAACTCGACGACTGTGCGTTCCCACTGTTGTCCGGTATCGAGATCTCGGACAACCCGACCGATGGCTTCAAGGATGCAAACGTTGCGCTGCTCGTTGGCGCTCGTCCGCGCACCAAGGGCATGGAACGCGGCGACCTCCTCGAGGCCAATGGCGGGATCTTCAAGCCACAAGGTGAGGCGATCAACGCCGGCGCGGCCGATGACATTCGCGTCCTGGTGGTCGGCAACCCAGCGAACACCAACGCCCTGATCGCAGCATCACATGCGCCGGATGTCCCGAACGATCGATTCACCGCGATGACGCGTCTTGACCACAACCGCGCGCTGACGCAGTTAGCCAACAAGGCGGGCGTCCCGATCACCGCGATCAAGCACCTGACGATCTGGGGTAACCACTCGGCAACCCAGTACCCGGACATCTTTAACGC
>CAUJEJ010000090.1 GCA_963169255.1 Actinomycetota bacterium
GAAGGTCTAGTGCGATTCCGGGAAATGTCGGCTCGAGCAAGTACATGAGATCGATCCAGTTGTTCGAACTCCCACCCATGCCGTGCACGTAGACGGCTCGCGTCGCGTCGGGGTCAACGATCGGCGTTCGTCGCACAAAGATTGAGCCCTCCAATTCGCCATCGAACGCTGGCACCGGGTCGTCAGCCAAATCTGGCAGTGGGCGAAGTTGAGGAACAAGTTGGGCGAACTCAACGGGTTTGTTCATGTCGTCTGCATCACTGGCCATGCTTGCAAGTATGTCGATCCGCTGCCGTTGATGTCAGCGCGTATTCACCCACCCACGACCTCGCGACAGACCTGGAGTGAGCTCACGCGAGGAGCCGTCGGACCTGGTCCACTCGCTCGTTAACTGAACCTGCAATCCGCACCACATCAAGGGAGTAGCGGTGCACAACGTCGTCAATGACATCGTGCACTCGCTGCCGCTCATGCGGTCCATCGCGCTGAACGCCGTCGGCCCGCCAAGGAAGGTCGATGTCGCACCAGAGAGTCCACGCGTAACAGGCCTGGTGCTCAACGGCCGCTGGCAGCAGCGAATCGTCGTCGAAGTACGCGACGCTGTAGACCGCCGTCATCAACGCGCCGGGATCTCCGACCACCCAGTTCTTGCATTGTTGGGCCGCAGCGCTGGCCGCAGCGGCTTCGGCGGCGATTTGACGGGCCATCACCGCCGCCTGTTCGTTGACGAGGGGCGGCCGCCCATACTCCTCCACGAACTTCCGAAGCTCCTCCACCGCCAGGACGGCATCGAGATCCTGGGCGAGTGCGTTTGCCAAAGTCGACTTCCCGGAACACTCGCCGCCGATGACCGCGATGACGCGCGGCGCAGCGACTGTTCCTAGCTCTCCGGCGGAGGCCTCCGTAGGCACCGATTAGGCCTTCACTACGACGTTCGCATCTTGCCCTGCGTCCGGCACGTGTATCTGCGGCTTGCGGCTCCACTGCCACCAGCCCCACAATCCAAGTAGGAGCAGCACGAAGTAGAGCAAGCTCGTGAAGTACAACTCCTCATGTGCGTAGTGATACGTCCCGACGACGTTGACGATGACCCACGCGGGCCAGGCCTCGACATACCCCTTGACCATCAGCACCTGGGCGATCACTGAACCGACCAACACCAGCGAATCGAGCAGCGTGGCAGCGGCGCCGATGGCATTGAGCGCAGGTGCCAGGACCAACCACGCCGTGAACGCAGAAGCGAAGAGCCCCAGCCGACTGCGCCCCGTGAGGCGCCGCGACTCGGTCACGCCATCGCTGCCCCAGGTGAACCAGCCCCAGACCGCGGCGGCGATGAAGACCAGTTGCAACATCGCGGAAGCCAAAAGGTCCATGTCGTAGAACAGCCACGCGTACAACGCTGCCGAAACGAAGTAGCACGGCCAAGCCCACCGAGTTCCAGCCGCAGCGAGCGCAACTGCGATCAAAGCAATGACCGAGGCAAACAGTTCGACATACGTGACGTTAAAATCCCACGCAGTAAATGCGACATCCATGATCAACCTCCCTGAGCAGCATTACCCGCTCCAGGTTCCGACGGTCGGCGGACTTTCCGCCCTCTCAGCCCGAAATCACGAGCTCCCGTGTAGTCCTTGAAGACTAGCGTGACTACACACCAACAACGCACTCCACCTGTCGAATTCGGCCCGACTTAGACTTCAGGGGTGTCAACTGCGCTTGAGATCAACGACCTCGTCGTGCGCTATGGCACAAAGACCGCCGTCGCAGGCCTATCGATGACTGCTCGCCTCGGAAGCGTCACAGCAGTTGTGGGCCCCAATGGGGCTGGCAAGACAACGACCGTTGAAACCTGCGAGGGATACCGGAGCCCGACCGCGGGCAGCGTTCGGGTACTCGGACTTGACCCCGTCGCTGACTCTGCGGCCCTGCGCCCGCGCATCGGAGTGATGCTCCAGGAGGGCGGAGTCCCATCTAGCGCGAAGGTTGGCGAAACCCTCGAGCACTTCGCACGCTTCTACCAAAACCCGCAGAGTCCCCGGGAACTCATCAACCTGCTAGGGCTATCTGACGTCAGTGCGACCTACCGCCGAATGTCTGGCGGAGAACAGCAACGATTGAAGTTCGCCATTGCCATAATTGGTCGCCCGGAACTGGTGTTCCTCGACGAACCAACCGCCGGGCTCGATGCACACGCCAAGCGAATCGTCTGGGATGTGGTGAACCAACTCCGAGCCAGCGGCGTCGGGATCATCCTCACCACCCACCTGATGGACGATGTCGAACAGCTGGCCGACGAAGTGTTCGTCGTCCACCACGGACGAGTCGTCGGCAATGGATCACCCGAGGAACTGACGTCGAGCGAACTACCCACGATGACGTTCCGAGCCACGGCTGGGATCAACTTGGCGTCACTCTCGGCATCGCTGCCCAATGGTGTGAGCGTTGTCGAGGCCAGCGCAGGCTCGTACCGGCTCACCGGAATTGCGGGTTCGCAGGCTTTGAAGCTCATCTCGGACTGGAGTTCCGAGCAGGACATCGACGTACACGATCTCAATACAGGTCGTCGCAAACTCGAGGACGTCTTCATGGAACTCACAAGAGGCGGTGCAACCGAATCGTGAGTGCTACGGAACTCTCCTTCACACCACATGCGGGCGCTGCACCAGCGACGTCGCAGGTGCTCGCACAGGCGCGCTACGAGTTCAAACTCGTGATGCGAAACGGCGAACAGTTGCTGCTCACACTCATCATCCCGCTGTTCCTACTTATTGGCCTCACGTACATGCCCTTCATCAAGGGTGACGATCAACCGCGAATCTCGGTCGTCGTGCCCGGGATTATCGCCCTCGCAGTCATGTCTACTGCGTTCACCGCCCAAGCCATCTCGATTGGGTTTGATCGACGCTACGGGGTGCTCAAACTCCTGGGCGTGACGCCGCTGTCGCGTTTGCGCCTACTCGTGTCGAAGACGTGCACCATCTTGGCAATTGAAGCAATCCAACTCGTCTTGATCCTCGTTGTCGCGGCCGGGTTGGGGTGGCGTCCTGGTGGAAACCCAGTCGCCGCGTTGATCTTGATTCTCCTAGGAACCGCATCCTTTAGCGCCCTTTCATTTGCGCTGGCGGGCATCCTTCGTGCCGAAGCGACTTTGGCGGCAGCGAACGCGATCTACCTCATTCTCCTCCTCGCGGGTGGCACCGTGATACCGCGAGAGCAACTGCCCGGCTGGTTAGGGACGTTCGGCGAGTTTCTCCCGTCTGGAGCACTCGGCAACGGACTTCGCGACGTGATGGCCGGGGAAGCCGGAATCCCATTGGTCTCTGTTGTTGTGCTCATTCTTTGGGGCGCCGCGGGGGCAGCGATTGCGCACCGAACCTTCAAGTGGGAGTAGACCGATGACCAACACGATCGAACCCGACATGTCGGCTGCGGATACGGCAATGGGGCGCGTCCCAACGTGGCTCCGAGTCGTCTTTGTCGCCAACTTGGTCGCTCAGACGGGAATCGTGCTCACTGGCGGCCTCGTGCGGCTGACGGGCTCGGGTCTGGGATGCCCGACGTGGCCGCAGTGTGCGCCCGGTTCTTACGTACCGACCGCGGAACAAGAACAGGAATTCCACAAGTACATCGAATTCGGAAATCGAACTCTCACCTTCCTCCTCGGGATCCTTGCCATTGCTGCCCTGGTCGGCGCATTTGCGTGGAACCGCCGGAACCGCAAGGCCAACGGCATCAGTCGCCGGCCGATTGTGTGGCTTGCTGCGGTCCCCCTCATCGGCACGCTGGCTCAGGCAATTCTCGGTGGAATTACGGTCTTGACCGGCCTAAACCCGGTAAGCGTCTCCACTCACTTCATGGTGTCCGCGGCTCTCATCGCGCTATCGCTTCTGCTGGTAGTCAGAGGAAACGAAACCGGCGACGAGCCGCTGACCGTGCTCGTACACCCGGCCATCAGAGCACTCTCGCGCGTGATGGTGGCGGTTGGCTTCGTTGTTCTGGTCCTCGGGACCCTCGTCACAGGTTCCGGTCCGCACAGCGGCGATGCCGACGTTGAGCATCGGCTTCCGTTTGATGTTCGAACGATCAGTTGGCTCCATGCCGACACTGTGCTGCTGTTCATTGGGCTCATGATCGGACTGCTCGTTGCGCTCAAGGTAAGCAACGCGCCCGCCCGAACGGTGAAGCGCGCCTGGATCCTCATTGGGATCGCACTAGCTCAAGGGCTCGTGGGCTACGCCCAGTACTTCACCGGTGTCCCGTGGCTGCTGGTTTTGCTGCATCTTGCAGGGGCTTGCGCCGTGTGGATCGCCCTCATCGGCGCCCACTTGAGCTTGCGCAGGCGGGGCGAAGAGCTCACCGCCTAATCTGCGGGTCAGACGAGGAACGGATCAATCGCGATTGCGAGGAACAACAGCGACAGGTACGTGATCGACCAATGGAACAGACGCATTGGAGCGGCTTCTTCGCCGCGGGTGACGCGCGACAGCATGGCATGGGCCTCGTACAGGAACACTCCACCAAGAATCGTGGCAGCGATCGTGTAGAACCAACCCATCGGTGCGATTGGGACAAGGATCAACGACGCGCCAACCATTGCCCAGCTATAGAAGACAATCTGGCGGCCAACTGCGCGGGTTTCCGTGACCACGGGGAGCATTGGCACCCCGGCTGCCGCGTAATCGTCCTTGAACTTCAGCGATAGCGGCCAGTAGTGCGGCGGCGTCCACAAGAAGACGATCGCGAAGAGTACGACCGGCGCCCAACTGAGGCTGTTCGTCACTGCCGACCAGCCAATGAGCACGGGGAAACATCCAGCAGCGCCGCCCCAAACGATGTTTTGTGGAGTGCGACGCTTGAGCCCAAGGGTGTAGATCACGACGTAGAACGCGATCGCCCCAGAGGCAAGGACCGCGGAAAGCAGGTTGACGAACAATGCGAGCCAGACGCACGATGCGACGCTGAGGACCAAACCGAATATGAGGGCCGCCCGCGGCGAGACCTCACCGCGTACAAGTGGGCGATGCCCAGTTCGCTTCATCATCGCGTCGATATCGCGGTCGATGTACGAGTTGAGGGTGTTCGCACCCCCGGCGGCAAGCGTGCCGCCGATCAATGTGGCGATCGTCACCCAAAGCCCGGGGAATCCGCCCGCAGCCAGGAACATCGTCGGAATCGTCGTAGCCAGCAGCAACTCGATGATTCGCGGCTTCGTCAGCCCGAGATATGCCGAGAACGTGCCGCGACGTTTTTCCGCGTTCTTGGACTCAACACGTAGTAGTTCCTGATTTCCAGCAGGCGTGGCGCCCGTTTCTTGCGCTGACGACCCTGATTCGAGTGTGGACACGTCACCTTCCCCATGAATAAATCGGCAATTGCACCGGCTCTTTGCACCGCGACGAGCGCCTTCACCTCAGAAAAGTCCACTCAAGCGAGTTGCGCTACCGAGTCCACTGTATCCCCACGAGGTCTCGGGCGTCCCCTGCTCCACACGGTTACGTTCAACTTAGCGTCGCCCGTTCAATCTGGATACGCTCGCGACGCCACTTTGCCAAGCTTGGAAGGACCCGCTGTGACCCAGCCGCTTGAATGGACAGAACTGGACGAACGGGCCGTTGATACGGCACGGGTGTTGGCCGCTGATGCGGTCCACAAGACCGGAAACGGACACCCGGGAACCGCAATGAGCCTCGCGCCCGCCGCGACCATGCTGTTCCAACGCATTCTGCGCCACGATCCAACCGACCCGAAGTGGATCGGCCGAGACCGGTTCGTCCTCTCAGCTGGGCACTCGAGCCTCACGCTGTACTTGCAGTTGTTCTTGTCCGGCTACGGCCTTGAGCTCAATGACATTGAGTCCTTCCGGGTCGAGGGCAGCCTGACTCCCGGTCACCCGGAGTACGGGCACACCAAGGGTGTCGAGGTGACCACCGGCCCACTCGGTCAGGGAATCTCGAACGCCGTCGGTATGGCCATGGATACCCGCTACATCCGTGGGCTACTCGATGCCGGCGCACAACCTGGCGAGAGCCCCTTCGACCACCACGTCTACGTGATCGCTGGCGATGGCTGCCTTGAAGAGGGCATCTCGTCCGAGGCTTCATCTCTGGCTGGAACTCAGAAGCTTGGCAATCTCATCGTTCTGTACGACGACAACCACATCTCCATCGAAGGCAACACCAACGTCGCATTTACTGAAGACGTGCTCAAGCGCTATGAGGCCTACGGGTGGCAAACACTGCACACGGATCTGCTTCCGAACGGGAACATCGATCTCGAAGCCGTCTACGCAGCGATCAAGGCTGGGCAGGCGGACATCGAACGACCCACCATCATTCGGATGCGTTCGATCATCGGTTGGCCAGCACCAAAGCTGCAGAACACCGGAAAAGCCCACGGCGCCGACCTTGGTGCCGAAGAGGTCGGGGCGGTCAAGGAGATCCTTGGATTCGACCCCAACAAGAGTTTCCAGGTGGAAGACAACGTGTTGGCCCACACGCGCGAGGTCATCGGCCGAGGCAAGGAAGCCCACGAGAAGTGGGATTCGCAGTACAACGCCTGGCGCGCTGCCCATGCCGAAAAGGCTGAACTCCTCGACCGCCTGCTTGCTGAGAAGTTGCCCGCGGACTTCGAGTCAGCGATCCCAGTGTTCGAGACCGGATCGAGTGTTGCCACCCGTGTTGCTTCGGGCAAGGTCATCAACTCCATCGCGGCAGTGTTGCCGGAGTTCTGGGGCGGTTCCGCTGACCTCGCTGGCTCCAATAACACAAGCATTGAAGGCGGCCAGAGCTTCGAGCCTGAAGGCAGCCCGGTGGAAGGATCGTCGCCGTACGGCCGAATCATCCACTTCGGAGTCCGTGAACACGGCATGGGAGCAGTGCTCAATGGCATCGCGATCGGTGGCCTGTCGAAGGTTTATGGCGGCACGTTCTTCACTTTCGCGGACTACATGCGTGGTGCGGTCCGCGTTGGTTCACTCATGGACATCCCCGTGACGTACGTATGGACGCACGACTCGGTCGGTCTCGGTGAAGACGGTCCCACCCATCAGCCGGTGGAACATCTCACCGCCTACCGGGCAATTCCGAACCTGCACATTGTCCGCCCGGCAGACGCGAACGAAACTGCGATCGCGTGGAAGACGATCATCGAGAAGCGCAAGCCCACCGGGCTCGTGCTCAGCCGCCAGAACCTGCCGGTCTATGACGCCAATCCAGATGTCGCCAAGGGCGGATACGTCCGGGTTGAGGCGTCGAACGGCGAACCGAAGGTCCTGCTGCTCGCAACAGGTTCCGAGGTACAGCTCGCCGTGGGCGCCGCTGAACAACTCGAAGCCGAGGGAATCCCAGCGCGAGTTGTGTCCCTCCCGTGCTTCGAGTGGTTCGCCGAGCAGGACGAGGCGTACCGCGAGTCGGTTATTCCGTCATCTGTGAAGGCGCGGGTCTCGGTAGAAGCTGGTCTGGCGACGCCGTGGTACCGGATGATCGGCGATGCAGGTCGTGCCGTAAGCCTCGAGCACTACGGCGAGTCCGCTGATGGTGCGTTGCTCATGAAGAAGTTCGGCTTCACGGTCGAGCACGTTGTCGCGGCTGCCAAGGAATCACTGCACGCAGCCGAATAATCCCGCTCTCCCCCACCCTCACCCGGAGATCTACGAAAGGTTTTGTAATGTCAGATCGACTGAAAGAACTGTCCGACGTCGGAGTCTCAATTTGGCTCGATGACCTCAGCCGGGAGCGCCTCGTTACGGGCAACCTCGAAGAGATTGTTGCCACCGAGCATGTCGTTGGCGTCACCACCAACCCGGCAATCTTCGACAAGGCCATTTCAAGCGGCGGAGCCGACTACGCGGGCCAAATTGCAGATGCAAAGGCACGGAACCTGTCGGTTGACGAAGCGATTCGCACAATGACGACATTTGATGTCCGTTGGGCCTGCGACATCCTCAAGTCAATCTACGATTCCAGCAAGGGATTCGACGGACGAGTATCGATCGAGGTTGATCCTCGGATGGCGCGTTCAACCGCTCCAACAATCGCGGAGGCGAAGGCGCTTCACTGGACCGTCGACCGTGAGAACGTCCTGATCAAGATCCCCGCCACCCTTGAAGGACTTCCGGCAATCACCGAAGTCATCGGCGAGGGAATCTCGGTCAACGTCACACTGATCTTCTCGGTGGAGCGGTACAAGGCTGTTATCGACGCGTGGCTCACTGGCCTCGAGAAGGCACAGGCCGCGGGACGCGACCTGTCCAAGATTCACTCTGTCGCATCGTTCTTCGTCAGCCGCGTCGACAGCATGATCGATGCTGAACTCGACAAGATCGCCACTGATGAGGCACTCGCGCTCAAGGGCGAAGCCGGCATCGCAAATGCCCGACTCGCGTGGCAGGCATACGAAGAAGCCTTGGCCACGGATCGCTGGAAAGCGCTTGCAGCCGCTGGTGCCGTTCCGCAGCGTCCGCTGTGGGCCTCGACTGGGGTCAAGGATCCGGCATACGCAGATGACCGCTATGTGTGTGAACTCGCGGCGCCCGGCTGTGTCAACACGATGCCCGAGCCGACCCTGAATGCAGTCAAGGACCACGGACACGTCCATGGCGACACCGTCACCGGTACCTACGCTGACGCGCAAGCGGTGTTCGATCAGGTTTCCGCCGCTGGCGTTGACCTCGTCGACGTCTTCAACCGCCTCGAAGAAGAGGGCGTTGTGAAGTTCGTCGAAGCGTGGGACAACTTGATTGAAAACGTCAAGAAGGCTCTTGCGTAGTTCGTAGATCGAATCGATAAGAAGCGTTTCTCCGGTATCAGCCCCGGTGCACAGGTGCCTAGGTCCTCCTAGCCACCAGCACTGGGGCTGATCCAACATAGGCAGGGTAGAGATGGCAGTTCAGCAAACCAACCCGTTACGCGACCTCAACGATCGCAGACTCCCCCGAGTTGCCGGTCCATGCGCGCTCGTACTTTTTGGTGTAACCGGCGACTTGTCACGCAAGAAGCTGCTGCCGGCGATCTACGACCTGGCCAACCGAGGCCTTTTGCCTCCCACCTTCGCGCTCGTTGGGTTTGCCCGGCGTGACTGGGCGGATCAAGACTTCGCCCAGATCGCGGAAGAATCCGTTCGCGCGCACTGTCGTACGCCGTTCCACGAGGATGTCTGGGAACAACTGTCATCAGGGATGCGATTCGTTGCGGGCAGCTTTGACTCCGACGAGGCATTCATCGAATTGGCACATGTCCTTTCCGACCTTGATCGCGTCCGTGGCACGAACGGGAACCACGCTTTCTACCTTTCGATTCCGCCTGGCTTCTTCCCAACCGTCATTGACAAATTGCGGACTTCGGGACTGTCGGCGAACGACGCAGGTTCGTGGCGCCGGGTCATCGTCGAGAAGCCGTTCGGCCACGATCTCAAGAGCGCACAAGAGTTGAACAAGATCGTGGACGATGTGTTTCCGCCGGGTTCGGTCTTCCGGATCGATCACTACCTCGGCAAGGAAACAGTCCAAAACCTCCTGGCAGTCCGATTCGCCAACACGATGTTCGAACCGATCTGGAACAACAAGTACGTGGACCACGTCGAGATCACGATGGCCGAGGACATCGGAATCGGCAGTCGAGCCGGCTACTACGACGGCATCGGCGCGGCGCGCGACGTCATCCAGAACCACCTCCTGCAACTCCTCGCACTCACCGCTATGGAAGAGCCCGTCTCATTCAACGCAGAACAGATTCGCCTGGAGAAGGAGAAGGTGTTCTCGGCCATCAAGCTGCCCACAGATCTAAGCCGCCACACTGTTCGG
The DNA here is from genome assembly GCA_963169255.1 of Actinomycetota bacterium. Classification (GTDB taxonomy): domain Bacteria; phylum Actinomycetota; class Actinomycetes; order S36-B12; family UBA10799; genus UBA10799. The sequence continues at coordinate 9,800 of CAUJEJ010000090.1, forward strand.
GGTCAGTACTCGGCCGGCTGGCAAGGTGGAGAGCCGGTCAAGGGCTTCCTTGAAGAGGACGGGATTCCGAAGACGTCTAAGACCGATACATTCGCAGCGATCAAACTCGAAATCGACTCGCGACGTTGGGCCGGAGTTCCGTTCTACCTGCGAACTGGCAAGCGCCTCGGTCGCCGTGTGACAGAGATCGCTGTGGTGTTCAAACGCGCACCGCACCTGCCGTTCTCGGCCACGGACACTGAAGAACTAGGCTCGAACGCGCTCGTCATCAGAGTTCAGCCAGACGAAGGAATCACCATCAAGTTTGGCTCGAAGGTCCCCGGCACACAGATGGAAGTCCGCGATGTGACGATGGACTTCGCGTACGGCGACTCCTTCACCGAGAGCAGCCCGGAAGCATACGAGCGCCTCATCCTCGATGTGCTCCTCGGCGAGCCACCACTGTTCCCGCGACACCGCGAAGTCGAAATGTCGTGGGAAATCCTTGATCCGATTCTGAACCACTGGGCGACGCACGGTCGGCCCGATACCTACGAAGCCGGGACGTGGGGCCCACCCGAGGCCGACGAAATGCTCGCCCGCGACGGACGCGAATGGAGGCGGCCATGAGCATGCTGCTTGAAGGTACAAATGCGTCTGCCGTCAACGCTGCGATTAGCGTTGAGCGTCACCGCCTCGGTGCGACATCGACCGGCATGGTGCTGACGTTTGTCATCGTCACGGACGAGCTGAGCCAATCCGAGGCCACGCGTGCCGCCACGTTCGCGGCGAACCAGCATCCCTGCCGCATCATTGTGGTCATTCCCCGCCCGGGCCGCGGTAAGCCTCAACTTGACGCTGAAGTCTGGGTCGGCGACCGCGAGGGTCCCGGAGAAACTGTCAAGTTGAGGCTCAAAGGGCCACTCGCGCGCCAGCAAGCATCAGTGGTGCTGCCGTTGCTGCTGCCAGACACCCCAGTAGTCGTCTGGTGGCCCGCCGACGCTCCTGCCGTTCCGGCCGACGACCAGGTTGGTCGGATGGCGAACCGACGCATTACCGATGCCTCGACGGCACGGCGACCTCTTGCCGACCTGACGGGACGAACAACCTCCTACCACCCCGGTGATACCGATCTTGCCTGGACGAGGACAACGCCGTGGCGTTCGGTGCTTGCCACTGCCCTCGATGAGCCACACGAGCAAATCATCGCCGCGACCGTCTCCGGTGAGCGCAACAATCCCAGCGCGACGCTGCTCGCAGCCTGGCTACAGGCACGGTTGAAGGTTCCCGCTGTCGTCAAGAACTCTCGCGGTCCGGGTATCACCGGCGTCGTACTCAAGACCAAGAACGGCGATATTGGGCTCAGTCGCCACGACGGCCGCCTCGCTGAGCTGACTAGGACTCATGGTCTTTCGCGCAAGGCCCCGCTGCCGCGCAGAGAACTTCGTGAACTGGTCAGCGAAGAGCTTCGGCGCCTCGATGCCGACGAGATCTACGCAGAGACCCTCGCAGAGCTCGCGAAGGGGCTGGGCGAGCCTGCCCGCAAGAGCAGGTCCGCCAAGGCTCCTGTCCGCTCGTCAAAGGTTGCGGCAACACCAGCCTCAACTGCTGGGGCAAAGCCAATCGCAAAGCGCTCGCCAGCCACTAGGCCGGCCAGGCGCAAGGTGGCAGCCAAGGACCCGTCTGCATCCCCAGCTCAACCGACTACCGCAACCAAGGCGAAACGAAAGGCTTCAAAATGACCAGCGATCAAGAGGTTTTCACGTACCCCGACCACGACACGCTTGCAGCGGCAATCGGTGCGCGATTGGTTACCGCGATTACTGATGCGCAGACCGCGCGTGGCATCGCCCATATTTCGCTCACCGGCGGCCGTGGTGGAACCTCTGCTTTGGAGGCAACGTTGGCCGATCCCGGATCTTCTGCGATCGACTGGGCACGCGTGGACTTCTGGTGGTCTGACGAACGATTCTTGCCAGCAGGTGATCCGGAGCGCAATGAAACCGGCGCCCGCGCTGCCCTGCTCGATCACATCCCAGCGCTCCCAGAGAAGATCCACTACATGCCTCGCCTTGGCGAGGAGTACGGCGACGACGTCGACGCCGCAGCTGCCGGTTACGCAAAGGAACTTGCCAAAGCCTTCGGCGAAGATGTTCCGGTCTTCGATGTCAGCCTGCTTGGCATCGGTGAGGACGCCCACGTAGCGTCCTTGTTCCCCGGCCGCGATGAACAGTTCGCTACCGCTGCATGCGTGTCAGTTCGCGACTCCCCCAAGCCGCCACCAACCAGAACCACGTTCAACATGGCGACTATCCAGTCATCCCGAGAGGTCTGGCTCATTGCGTCAGGCGCCGGAAAGGCCGATGCCATCAAGCTCGCAACAGGTGGCTTGTCCCCCAAAGAGGCCCCCGCAGGCGCAGCCCGCGGAATCGACCGTTCCCTAGTCCTCTGCGATCAAGACGCCGCCGCAAAAATCACCGCATAGCGCCCCATCTGCCCCGAAGCGAAGCGAGCGCGAGGCGAAGCGAGCGCGAAAGCGAGGCGAGTAGCTCCGTATGGCAAGGCGGAAGCCCACGCCGCGTACGAAAGTACGCAAGTGGACTGACAACGCCGCCAGACGAAGCTGAACGCGAAAGCGAGGCGAGTAGCTCCGTATGGCAAGGCGGAAGCCCACGCCGCGTACGAAAGTACGCAAGTGGACTGACAACGCCGCCAGACGAAGCTACTCGCCTCGCTTTCCCTATTCGGAGGCGCGGTGGCGGTCTAGAGCTTCCTGAAGAATGTCGCCGCCGTCACTGTCGTTACGGCGTTCTTTGACGTAGGCCAAGTGAGTCTTGTATGGCTCGATCTTGGGTGGTGCTGGAGGGTTTTCTTTGTCTGTACCGGCGGGCCATCCGCAGCGCGGGCAGTCCCATTCTTCCGGTGCTGCAACGTCGACGGCGAAACTCGGCGTCGATTCATGCCCATTGGCGCACCAGTATGAGACGAAGGAGCGTGGTGCTGGTTCGCCTCGTTCCGCCTCGCCCATGGGCCCGGCCCCGACTCGGCTCCCGCGAATTGCGCTGCCACCAGCCACGATGTCTCCTAACCGCCTTTGACGATGAAACCGAGGCCGATAACTGTCGCGCCCCAGATCAATGCAATGACTACTGTGATGCGGTCCAGGTTGCGTTCTGCAACGCTCGAACCGCCCACCGACGACGTTACCCCACCACCGAACATATCCGAGAGTCCGCCGCCCTTACCTTTGTGCAAAAGGACAAAGGTAATCAGCAGGATGCTGGTAACAACCAGCAGGATCTCTAGTGCGATGGCCATCTCTACTCCTCGAAGTCTTCTTGTTGCGACGCGATCGTTGCCCGCGTGTTACGCAACTGCGTGCAAACGGTACCGGACGAGCGCAACAAATTCATCGGGGTCAATGCTAGCCCCTCCGACGAGGCCGCCATCGACGTCGGGCATCTCCATCAGCCCGGCCACGTTTCCGGCCTTCACAGAGCCGCCGTACAGCACGCGGATGCCCGCGGCGATCGATGGACTGTAGAGCTCCGCGAGCCGAGCGCGAATTGCGCCGCACACCTCTTGAGCGTCGTCGGGTGTCGCTACTTCACCGGTGCCAATTGCCCAAACCGGCTCGTAGGCAATCACCACGCTCGCGGCCTTCTCTTCGGAGAGCCCAGCGAGGGCTTCATCAAGCTGCCCGATGGTGAACCCAACCTGACCACCTTCGCGCCTGATCTCCAATGGCTCTCCCATGCAGACGATCGGGGTGAGCTTGCTGCGATAGGCCGCCTGGACCTTCTGATTCACGATGACGTTGTCCTCGTGATGGTATTGACGACGCTCTGAGTGCCCCACCGTGACGTAGGTGCAACCCAGCTTCGCCAACATCGGCCCAGAAACCTCGCCGGTATAGGCGCCCGCATCGTGGGCAGAGACATCCTGGGCACCATACTTGATCTTGAGCTTGTCGCCATCGATCAGAGTCTGTACGGATCGAATGTCAGTGAATGGCGGCAGTACCGCTACTTCGCACGCGTCGTAGTCGTCGTTCTTCAACGCAAACGCAAGCTTCTGGACGAGCGCGATTGCTTCGAAGTGGTTGAGATTCATCTTCCAGTTGCCGGCCATCATTGGCAGGCGTGCGGGTTCGGTCATCGGGTGATCTCAGTCCTCAACTCTTCGCTAGTACGGCTAACCCTGGCAGCGTACGGCCTTCCAGGAACTCAAGGCTTGCTCCGCCACCCGTTGAGATGTGGCTGATCGCAGCTTCATCGATTCCAAGGAGGCGAACAGCCGCTGCGGAATCGCCGCCGCCGACGACGGACATTCCATCAACACGGGTCAAGGCCTCGCCGACCGCTCGTGTACCAGCTTCAAATGCTGCCATCTCGAACACGCCCATTGGCCCGTTCCAGACCACTGTTGCGGATTCTTCGACGAGGCGGGCAAAGTTGGCGGCTGACTCCGGCCCGATATCTAACCCCATCCAACCGTCAGGAACCCCTTGTTCCACAGTGACGACCTTAGTGTTGGCATCCGCAGCAAACGCATCTGCGATGACGAGATCCGTTGGCAAGACCAGATCTACTCCACGTTCGGCGGCGTCGGCCAAGAAGCCACGAACCGTGTCGACCTGATCTTCTTCAACCAGCGATGAACCCACCGCGTGACCTTGCGCGACCAAGAAGGTGAAACACATGCCACCGCCGATCAACAATCGATCGACTTTGGTGATGAGGTTTGCAATCACCCCGAGCTTGTCCGACACCTTGGATCCGCCGAGCACGACGGTGTAGGGCCGTTGTGGATCGGTGATAAGCGTTGTGAATACCTCGGCCTCACGAGCGACCAAGAGCCCGGCAGCGTGGGGCAAGAGTTGCGGCAGCTCCGTGACGCTTGCTTGTTCTCGGTGAACGACACCGAATCCATCTGAGACGAAGCAGTCGCCGAGAGCAGCCCAATGCGACGCCAACGCCGTCCGCTCCCCCACATCCTTGCTGGTCTCACGTGGATCGAATCGGACGTTCTCAAGCATGGCGACCTCGCCCGGCGCCAAGCCCGCGACGACCGCCTTCGCCGAGTCCGAACAGACGTCAGCGGCCATTGCGACCGGTTGCCCCAACAGCTCCGCTAGCCGCGCAGCGACGGGTCGCAGCGATAGCTCCTCGGCGGGTACACCCTTCGGGCGACCAAGGTGCGCCAAGATCACAACCCTCGCACCTTGAGAGGTCAGAGACTGGATTGTTGGCAGGGCCGCGCGAATTCGGCCATCGTCGGTGATCACACGACCACCGCTGGCGTCGGTATCGAGCGGGACGTTGAAGTCGGCTCGAAGAAGTACTGTTCGCCCGCTGACCGCAAGATCACTCAGCGAGACGACAGGACTCACAGACGATCACCGACGAACGTGATGAGGTCAACGAGACGAGTGGAGTAACCCCACTCATTGTCGTACCAACCGAGCACCTTGGCCATGTTGCCGTTGACCTTCGTCAGTGGCGAATCGAAGATGCACGAGGCCGGATCTGTGACGATGTCTGCCGAGACGATGGGCGCAACGCTGTATTCGAGAATGCCCTTGAGTGGACCCTGAGCGGCTGCCTTCATCGCGGCATTGATTTCGTCGATAGATGCGGCCGTCCGCAGCTCCACCGTGAGGTCGGTCGCCGAGCCCGTTGGCACCGGCACGCGCATCGCATACCCGTCGAGCTTGCCCTTGAGTTCTGGCAGCACAACACCAATCGCCTTGGCTGCGCCGGTCGATGCCGGAATGATGGACAACGCTGCGGCGCGAGCGCGCCGAAGATCGCTATGCGGTGCGTCATGGAGACGCTGATCGCCGGTGTAGGCGTGAATCGTGGTCATGAGGCCGCGTTCGATGCCGAAGGTGTCGTTCAGCACCTTCGCCATCGGGGCCAGGCAGTTGGTCGTGCACGACGCGTTCGAGATGACGACATCGGTCTCGGGGTTGTACTTCTCTTGGTTGACGCCCATCACGATGGTGACGTCTTCGTCTGACGCCGGCGCTGAGATGACCACCTTCTTGACGCTGCCACCGACGTGGGCCTTCGCAGCTTCAGCCTTGGTGAAGAAACCCGTCGACTCAAGCACGATGTCTACGCCGTACTTGTTCCAGTCCAGGTCGGCCGGATTACGTTCGGCCAGCACTGCGATCTCGGCACCGTCAACAACGATCGAATTCTCGGTCGCCGTGACTTCACCGGCAAAACGGCCAAGGATGCTGTCGTACTTCAGCAGGTGGGCAAGAGTGGCAGTGTCTGTGAGGTCGTTAACTGCGACGACCTCAATGTCAGCGCCATTCGCGGCGACTGCCCGGTAGAAGTTGCGGCCAATACGGCCAAATCCGTTGATTCCAACCTTGATCGTCACGTGACACTCCCGTAGATCTCATCGACAACTGCTGCAGCATTGTTCGATACCGAGCGTACCGGGTGCCGATCATTCACTTCGGAGCCCCACACGGTGTCCGGGCCAAAGTTGGGTCCGCGAACATGGCTTACGGGGCAAGCATCTCCGGCGTCAACGCTGCTTCGGTATCGGGGATTCCGTTGTCGCGTGCCTTCTTGTCGGCCATGGCGAGGAGTCGACGAATCCGACCTGCGATCGCATCTTTGGTCATCGGCGGATCGGCAAGCGCACCAAGTTCTTCTAGGCTCGCCTGCTTGTGCTCGACTCGCAGAGTCCCGGCTTCCTTGAGGTGATCTGGGACATCGTCACCAAGAATCTCGAGAGCCCGTTCAACCCGTGCACCCGCTGCGACTGCCGCACGGGCTGACCTGCGCAGGTTTGCATCATCGAAGTTGGCGAGCCGGTGAGCGGACGCCTTGACCTCACGCCGCATGCGTCGCTCTTCCCACGCAAGGACAGATTCATGCGCGCCAAGACGCGTCAGCAGCGCGCTAATCGTGTCGCCATCGCGAATCACCACTCGGTCGACGCCTCGCACTTCCCGCGACTTCGATGCCATGCTCATGCGCCGCGCTGCACCAACAAGGGCGAGGGCGGCTTCCGGCCCGGGGCACGTGACCTCAAGGGAGGAAGAACGACCAGGTTCGGTCAGCGAGCCGTGGGCAAGGAAAGCACCGCGCCAGGCCGCCTCGATATCGCACATGCCACCAGTCACGACCTGTGGGGGCAAACCGCGCACTGGCCGGCCCGAGCCATCAACGAGCCCCGTTTGACGAGCAAGCTGCTCGCCGCCCGCCTCAACGCGAACGAGGTACCGGTTGCCCTTACGCAGGCCTCCCGGGTGCACGACCGCAAGTTCGGCGTCGTGGTTGTAGACCTCTTTGATGTTGGCCCGCAGTCGCCTCGCGGCGGAACCGGTGTCCAGTTCGGCTTCGATCACAATCTTTCCGCTGACGATGTGCAGACCACCACCGAAGCGCAGCATTGTGGAGACCTCCGCCTTGCGGCAGCAGGTCTTCGTAACTTCAAAACGACTGAGCTCGTCTTTCACAGCGGAGGTCATGGCCATGGGCTAGATATTGCCACGAGGAAGCAGGTTCCCGAGGGCGGCTGCCAAAAGATGCGTATCGTGACGTGGAGTTGTCCCCTTTGACCCACTTTGGGTTACGGACACACGTTCGAGCACAAGCTCCGCACCCACCTGCTTACAGGCGACTTCAAGTTCATCGATGTCGTCGACACAGCGGGGATCCGCCAGCACGTAGTCCAAGCCAACTTCGGGGAAGTGTTCGTTCCAGACAGTGAGGTATCTGGCGCTAGTGAAGTCCTGCGTACTGCCGACTCCGGCGCCCGGCGCCGCGTTACGCCCATCGAGGTTGAGCACAAGGATTCTGGGTGCGCGAGCATGAGCCAACGCTGAACGCACTCCTGGGACAAGCAGGTGTGGCAGAACGCTGGTGTACCAACTTCCCGGACCCAGCACGATTGATTCCGCGTTCGCGATCGCTGCTACGGCCTCCGGACAGGCCGGCGGATTCGCCGGCTCGACCTTCAGCTCAATGACAGAACCGGGGCTGTGTTCGAGTTCGACCTGCCCAACGACCGTGGTGATGGCATCAGGTTCCGATGGGTCCGCGCCCCGAACGTCAGCGACGATGTTCAGCGGAACCGTCGCCACCGGAAGCACCCGACCGTGAGCGCCCAACAGCGCGGCAACCCAATCGAGTCCTGCAACCAGATTCCCTGTTTCTTCCCAGAGAGCCGCAATGAGGAGATTCCCCGTCGCGTGCCCGGCCATCTCTCCCTCGCCCGCGAATCGGTGTTGCATTACCTGGGACCACGTGCGGCCCCACGCGTCGTCGCCACACAGTGCTGCAAGTGCCATCCGCAGATCCCCCGGCGGGGGCAAGCCAAGCTCACTACGAATCCGACCGCTCGAACCGCCGTCGTCGGCAACACCCACAATCGCGGTGACGTCATCGGTCAACCGCCGCAACGCCTTGAGCGACATCGAGAGGCCGTGCCCGCCACCGAGCGCAACAACGGCAGGCCCATGGTGCCCAACCGTGCGGCCGGCCACCTGGCCGCGTCCGCCGATTCGAGGCGGGAACCCTATGCCCTTGTCATTCATTGTCATTCCCGCCCGAGATCGCGGTGTACGACGAGGGTCTCCATGCCTTCTTTCACCAGCCGCGCAGCAAGGTGCTCTGTCATCGCCACGCTTCTGTGTTTGCCACCGGTACAACCAATTGCGATCGTCACGTACTGCTTACCTTCGCGCAAGTATCCGTCTGCGACGAGGTTGAGCAATTCGGTGTACTTGTCGAGGAACTCTCGCGCCTCCGGATGCTTGGTCACGTAGTCGCTGACGTCGCCGTCTTGACCCGTGTGTTCACGCAACTCGGGGACCCAAAATGGATTGGGCAGGAACCTCATATCGGCCACGAGATCTGCGTCGACGGGGATGCCGTACTTAAAGCCAAACGACATCACGGTCGCGCGCAATTTCACGCCCTCTTCGAGGTTGAATGCGGCTTCAATCTTGCGCCGCAGATCGTGCACATTCAGCGACGAGGTATCGACAACGAGGTCAGCTCCACCCCGAAGATTCGCGAGCGCTTCGCGTTCCTTCTCCAGTCCGTCAAGCACTCGACCGCCGCCCTGCAAAGGGTGCGGACGACGGTTCGATTCGAATCGCCTGACCAAGGTCTCATTGGTGGCTTCAAGGAAGAGCACTCTGACGTTGTTGCCAGATTCACGTAGCTTGTCGATCTCTCGTTCAAGCCCTTCGAAGCGGCTACCGCCCCGGACGTCGATGACCACCGCGAGGCGGTTCGTCGTGCCCTCCCCGACTACCGAACCGACGAGTTCGTCGAGCAGTTGAGGCGGCAAGTTGTCGACCACGAACCAGCCAAGGTCTTCGAGTGCCCGAGCGGCCGTTGATCGACCGGCGCCGGACATGCCGGTCACCAGCGCGATTTCAATCGGATGTGCGTTCATTGCCGTCAGCATCCCCTAACAATTCGCCTGTTGTGACGTTGACGCCACCATTGTGGTGAGCCGCCGCTAAGGCGTCAACGACGGTCGTTGCGAGCTTAAGCCCGATTCCCGGCACTTGTGCCACCTCATCCGGCGACGCTTGACGCATCTTCTTAACCGATCCGAACTGTTTGAGCAATGCCTTACGGCGGCTCGGTCCGAGTCCGGGTATGTCGTCCAGCACGCTCACGCGCGCGGCCTTCGCCCGCCGTTGCCGGTGGTAGGCAACAGCAAACCGGTGCGCTTCGTCACGAACCCGCTGGAGCAGATACAAACCTTCGCTGCGCCGCGGCAGGATCACTGGGTCGCGATCGCCAGGCAGCCACACTTCCTCGAGGCGCTTCGCTAATCCGCACACGGCGATGAAGTCAATGCCAAGTTCTGCAAGTGCGTCTGCCGCGGCATTCACTTGGGGTTCACCGCCGTCGACCACTAACAGGCCAGGCCGATACCGACGACGGGTTACCTCATCATCACCAGACCCACCGGGAGCGAGTCGCGAGAACCTGCGAGTGACTGCTTCACGCATCGAGGCCAAGTCATCTTGGTGATCGGCAATTGCGTACTTGCGATACTCCGACTTGGCGGCCGCGGCGTCCTCAAACACCACGATTGAGGCCGTGAGGTTCGTCCCTTGATGCCCTGAGATATCAATGCACTCAATTCGCAGCGGAGCTTCGACTAGCCCCAAGTAGTCCTGCAGTTGCTGCATGGCCTGACTGCGAACCGTCAAATCACCCGCCCGCCGGAGCTTATGAATGGTCAGACTCTCCTGGGCGTTTTGTTGAACTGTTGCCAAAAGATCTCTCTTCGCGCCGCGCGCAGGAACTGAGATTCGAACCTTGCCGCGACGAAGCACGCTGAGCCATTCAGCCAAGACCTCAGTGTTGGGTGGCAGGTGCGACACAAGGACGTTCTGCGGCACGGCTGAGCGCTCGGATTCACCATCCTGATCGCCATACAACTGCGTCACGAACTGTTCCACGAGTTCATCCTCGCCACCGTCGATTGTCCGCTCGACAATGAAGCTGCGCTGACCCGTAACTCGGCCACCCCGGACGTGGAAGACCTGTAGCGAGACCTCCAGTTCGTCGGCAAACATACCGATCACATCGGCATCGGTGTCGTCAGGTAACACCACAGCGCTTCGTGCAAGCGCGCGCTTGAGCGCAGCAAGATCGTCACGGAGGCGGGCAGCCGTTTCGTAGTCTTGGTTCGCAGCGGCTTCGGTCATCGCGCGCTCGATCTCGCGGACGAATTTCTCGGTACGTCCGCCAAGGAATCGACAGAGCTCTTCTGCGATACGACGGTGCTCGGCTTCGTCTACTCGTCCGACGCACGGTGCCGCACACCTTCCGATGTCGCCGAGCAGGCAAGGCCGAGCCATACGCTGGTGGCGCAAGAAGACACCTTTTGAACAACTGCGCATCGGAAAGACCCGAAGGAGTTGATCGACTGTTTCGCGAATCGCCCATGCGTGTGCGTAGGGACCGAAGTACTTGATTCCCGGCTTCTTTGCACCGCGCATTACTTGCACCCGCGGGAATTCCTCATTCATTGTCACTGCGAGATACGGGTAGCTCTTGTCGTCACGGTACCGAACGTTAAATCTCGGGTCATATTCCTTGATCCACGAGTATTCAACCTGCAGAGCCTCGACCTCATTGTTGACGGTCACCCAATCCACTTTGGAGGCCGAATTCACCATCGCGTACGTGCGCGGGTGCAGCGACGCAACATCGGCAAAGTAGCTATTCAGGCGACTTCTGAGGTTGAGAGCTTTGCCGACGTAGATGACCACATCGTCTTGATCTCTGAATCTGTACACGCCTGACGACTCCGGAATGCTGCCCGGTTCGGGGCGGTAGTTTGCCGGATGCGTCACGCCCTCACCCTAACGATTGCGCGGCAGTTACCCTTAACACCCAACCAGGTGACCTGCGGTCACTCCCAACAAGACACTCGGTGCTGCCATGACGAAACCGCTCGGCGCGACTCGCCGTGCCGTTCAACAGGCAGGCACCATCGGCCTAGCTGTGGTTATGGGCGCAACGACTGTCCCCGTCGCCGCCACCCCTGACCAGAGCCAGACCATCAAGGTCCGGGCACCGAAGGCCTTCATCGTTGGCGATTCGTTGACTGTCGGCATCAAATCGCAATTGCGGTCGAAGCTGCGCAAGCATGTTCGATCAGTCCACATCGACGCGCGCGTCAGTCGGCACACGGGCGAAGGCATCAGGCGGTTGGGGAGCCCCGCCGCAGCGCGTGCGAATGTGTGGCTCGTTGCGTTGGGCACAAACGATGCCGCGAGTACGTCAGCTACCCGCAGAAACGTCGCGACGGTGATGCGCATGGCCGGGCCGAAGCGCCAGGTCATTTGGGTTAATGTCGTACGCCCGGGCGGATACCACCGAGTGAACCGGACCTTTGCGGAGTTGGACAGGCGGCACGAGCGGCTGACCGTGGTCGATTGGGCAGCAATAGTCCGCGGGCGCAGCGGGTTACTCGCTGGTGACCGGGTGCATCTCACACCGCGCGGCAATCGCCTCCGCGCAGTCGCGATGTGCGACGCGATCAAAGCAGCGTCGAGACCCGCTGCCGCCTAGTCTGCGGGCAACCGCACGGCGATTCACCAGCTTCATCGACTAGCCCAGAATGATGTTCGTCCCGGAAACCTGGATCGACTGCTTCGGCAATGCCTTAGTGGCCGGGCCTTGCAACACTGCACCGTTGTTCGCATCGAATCGACTGCCGTGACAGTTGCAAACGCCCTCGTCGTTGACGACCTGAGTCAGCGGGCAACCCTCGTGCGTGCAGATTCCACTGTGACAGACGAACTCCCCCGCCGTCGGTTGGGCGACCAACCAGGTCGTTCCGTCAGCCTTGGCGAGCTTCGCCCCACCCACGGGTACCTCCGACGTCGTTGTCACCACCGTGCCTGCAGCACTCGGCGATTGAGGCGGCGTACCCGAACCTGACGACCCTGAAGCTGCACTGCTTGACGAACTCGAACTGGCCCCCGAGCCGCAAGCTGCCAACGCAACGCCAGCAACACCGGCAACGCCGACAGCAAGAACGGCACGGCGCGCCGTGTTTGCTCGTGCACCGCTGGGCAGGTCCGCAGCCTCAGTGGTTTGCAATTCCTGATCGCCGGAATCGTGGTTCATCGGTAGCCCCTCTGATTGGTCGTTGCCCTAACAGCGTCGTTGCGCGTCACTTCGTCGCCACCTTCTTACCAGCCCGGCGCGCAGTGGCCGACGCGGGTGACGTCTTCTTTGCCGAACCTGAATCTAACGTCTGCTTCTTCTTTGCCACGGCCTTCTTCGTGACGGCCTTCTTTGCCACGGTCTTCTTCGTGACGGCCTTCTTTGCCACAGTCTTCTTCGTGACGGCCTTCTTTGTGACGGCCTTCTTTGCCACGGCCTTCTTCGTGGGCGACTTTGTTCGTACGAGTGCGGCCGGGGGCTCGAACCTCTTGATGGGGCTCGTCGCCAACGGAGCAGTTCCTACGATGTCGGCGAGGAACATACCTGTGTGGCTCTCGGCCACTGCGGCGACTTGCTCTGGGGTCCCGGTGGCAACAACAGTGCCGCCGCCAGAGCCTCCTTCTGGCCCCATATCAATGATCCAGTCCGCAGACTTAATGACGTCAAGGTTGTGCTCGATGACGACCACCGAATTACCTTGATCTACCAGCCGCCCGAGGACGATCAACAATTTCCGGATGTCCTCAAAGTGCAGGCCGGTCGTCGGTTCGTCGAGCACGTAGATCGTGCGTCCGGTCGAACGTTTCTGCAGTTCGGCACTCAGTTTCACTCGCTGTGCCTCACCACCCGACAGTGTTGGCGCCGGCTGGCCAAGACGGACGTAACCCAGACCGACATCGACCAGCGTTTGTAGGTGGCGAGAGATCGCAGGAACCGCAGCGAAGAACTCGAGACCTTCCTCGATCGGCATGTTGAGGACCTCGGAGATGGTCTTGCCCTTGTAGTGAACTTCAAGCGTCTCGCGGTTGTAGCGAGCCCCACGGCAGACCTCGCACGGCACGTAGACATCCGGCAGGAAGTTCATCTCGATCTTGATTGTTCCGTCGCCCGAACACGCTTCGCAGCGCCCGCCCTTAACGTTGAACGAGAACCTACCGGGCATGTAACCCCGGACCTTCGCCTCTTCTGTGGCAGCGAACAACTTCCGGACGTGATCGAACACGCCCGTGTACGTGGCAGGGTTCGATCGGGGCGTTCGGCCGATTGGACCCTGATCAACGTGCACCACTTTGTCCACGAGGTCAGTGCCAGTGACGTTGCGATGACGCCCGGGAACTGTCCGCGCCAGATGGAGGTCTCGGGAAAGCGTTCGATACAAGACATCGTTGACCAACGTGGACTTACCCGAGCCCGATACTCCGGTGACGGCGACGAGGCATCCAAGCGGGAACGACGCAGTTACATCTTGAAGGTTGTGTTCACGCGCGCCATGTACGACGATCTCCCGGTCTGGGTCGGGCTCGCGACGATGTGTCGGGACCTCGATCTTCTTGCGACCGGATACGTAGGCGCCCGTCAGTGATTCCTCTGATGCTTCAAGTTCGGCGAGAGGACCGCTGACCACAACCTTGCCGCCGTGCTCCCCCGCCCCAGGGCCGATGTCGACGATCCAGTCGGCGTTGCGGATCGTGTCTTCATCGTGCTCGACCACTATCAGGGTGTTTCCGAGGTCACGCAGACGAATGAGGGTGTCGATCAGTCGGCGGTTGTCTCGCTGGTGAAGGCCGATACTAGGTTCATCGAGGACGTACAACACCCCAACAAGGCCGCTACCGATTTGGGTGGCGAGCCGGATGCGTTGCGCCTCGCCACCGGCGAGTGTGCCGGCAGCGCGGTCGAGGGTCAGGTAGTGCAGGCCGACATCCACCAGGAACGCAAGTCGCTCGTTGACTTCCTTGAGTACGCGTTCGGCGATCGCTGCATCGCGCTCGGACAACGTCACTTGTGAGAGAAAGGCCAAACAGTCGCCAATCGGCATTGCGGCGATCTCGGCGATCGAGCGGTCGGCAATCTTCACTGCGAGACTCAGTGGCTTCAGGCGTGCACCGTGGCAGTCATGGCAGGGCACCTCGCGCATGTACCCGGCGAAGCGCTCGCGACTCGTGTCGGTGTCCGCCTCGAGATGCCGTCGAGCGATGAACGCGACGGCGCCTTCGTAGCCTGTCGTGTAGGAGCGG
>CAUJEJ010000091.1 GCA_963169255.1 Actinomycetota bacterium
CCCGATTCCAGCGATATTCGCCAGCGCATCAAGGCCAACGTCACCGACGTGTTCGTCGATCATCGTCACTGCAGCGGCAATGTCCTCGGCTTTGGTGATGTCGAGGTGGATTTTGGTGAGCGTCTCGTCAGCAGGCACAGCCCCGCCACGTGCAGAAGTGTTTGAACGGTCGCCGGCGAACACATGAAAGCCCTGGGCGAGAGCAGCTTCCATCGTCGCCTTGCCGATTCCCGACGACGTTCCCGTGAGCAGAACATGCTTGCGATCACACTGCATGTGGAACCTCCAGAGCTTGCGGTATTTGCGACAACGGTCGGCTCACGCCGCCGTGAGTCTAGTCGCGCGAAGTGCGCGTTGTTGAACTCGTGACCGCCCGCGGCACTCCCTGTGAGCGAGTTGATGTTGATTAGCCGAACTGGGTGAAGGTCCTCCAATCGCATGATCGCGGTGCCGAGATAGACGGTGAACTTCCGAACACTCGCATGCCAACCGTCGTGCGATTCGCGGCTCAAAGGGGCGGTCGATGCGCAAGCAAGTGACCAGATCGGTCGCGGTCACGGCCGCAATTTGCCTCGTTGTGCCGGTCTGGGCCACGACTGCGCGCGCGGCCACAAGTGACGTTGGAGCCAGCGATTCTGCACCAAGCGCTTCGGAGTTGCAGGCGGAGCCCGTCACCGGTCTCATTGTGAAGTACAAGCCGGGAGTGAAGGCGACGGAAGCGCCACAGGTCGCGACGGGTGACAGGTCCGTCGACGACGTTGACCTCGAACCAGGTCGGAAGATGAGTCTCGGCCTGCGAACGGTCGAATTGTCCGAACCGCTGTCGCCGACACAAGCCTCGGCCGTCGCGACGGAACTCGAGAAAGATCCGCGGGTGGAATCCGCGACTCCCGACATCAAGATCTCTCCTGCGGATCGGACGAGTGTCGCAAGCGCGACGCAGCCCAACGACCCCTTTTACCGGACCGCGGATATGTGGGGCCTAGACGGCCGCTTCGGGATTGCCGCGTCGGCAGGTTGGGCAGTGACGACAGGGTCACCATCGGTTGTTGTCTCGGTGCTTGATACCGGCATACAAAGTCATCCTGACTTGGCTTCGGGGAGTCAGGTTGCTGGCTTCGACATGATCACAGATGTTGAAGTGGCCAACGATGGCGACGGACGAGATGCTGATCCGAGCGACCCTGGTGATCGGATTAGCACGGCCGAGTCGACTGACGAGAACAGCAGTTTCTACGGCTGTGACGTGCGCGGTAGTTCTTGGCATGGAACACACGTCACAGGCACCATCAACGCGGTGTCGGATAACGGGATCGGCGTCTCTTCCGTGGCGCCGGGCGTGAAGGTGCAAACCGTCAGAGTGCTCGGAAAATGTGGCGGAACTCTGTCCGACATCCTGGACGCGATGGCCTGGGCATCTGGCGGCACAGTGCCCGATGTGCCAGCGAACCCCACGCCAGCCGCAATCATCAACATGTCACTCGGTGGGACTGCTAGCTGTGATGACATGACGCAGTCCGTGATCAATGCGGCAGTCGTTCGCGGCAGCACGATCGTCGTCGCCGCCGGGAATGATGGGAAAGACGTCAGAAACTCGTGGCCGGCGAACTGCCGCAACGTGGTCAGCGTCGGAGCATCGAACTCGGTCGGCAAGCGCGCCGACTTCTCCAACTACGGCAACGACGTTGATTTGAGTGCACCCGGCGCGGGAATTTGGTCGACCTCAAACACCGGCACAGGGGGACCGGCTTCTCCGACCTACCATCGCCATGACGGAACGAGCATGGCCGCTCCGCACGTCGCCGGTTTGGCAGCCCTGATCAAGTCGATCAGGCCAGGTTTCACCCCGGCAGAGGTTGAGGCACGGCTCAAGGGCACGACGTCCGGGTTCGCTGGTGGCCGCTGTGGTGACTGGATCTCTTGCGGAACTGGTATCGCCAGCACCGCTGCCGTGACGAACAAACCCGCGACGTCTCATTCGCCGCTGGCCCATCCACCTGGACGAGTGCGGACGATCTCAGTGACGTACAAGAGCCGCAAGGCGGTTGTGAAGTGGACGTCACCTACCGACAACGGATTTGCCAACGTCACTGGGTACCACTACCGAATCGCCAAGGGTGGCGGCAAATGGTCATCGTGGGCTGGAACGGCATCCTCTAAGAAGGTGATCCACCGGAAGAAGCGCGTCACGTATGTGGTTCAGGTGGCTCCGGTCAACTCGGCCGGCCGGGGAACAGCGGTCAAGAAGCGCCTTCGAGCTTGGTGAGAGCGCACAGCGTTGGCCCCGTCGCTACGAACGCCATATTCGGTCGCGGGGTAGATTTCAGGAGTGTTCTCCGTCGTCTCTGCAAACGTAAATGGAATCCGCGCGGCCGCCCGGCGCGACAATCTTGACTGGCTGAAGGCAAGTGGCGCCGACGTGCTCTGTCTGCAGGAAGTTCGTGCTCCCGACGACGTTCTCGTGAAGATCCTTGCCGACTCTGGGCTGGGGCATTGGGACGTGGTGCATGCCCAAGCCGCTGCGGCGGGTCGCTCCGGGGTCGCCATCCTGGCTCGTTCGCCCCTGCAGGCGAAGCGCGTCGGAGTCGGAGCTAAGGAGTTCGCGGACTCGGGTCGCTGGGTCGAGGCGACAGTGGAGTCTGTTCACGGTCCGGTGACGCTCGTGTCGACGTACGTCCACACCGGCGAGGCCGGAACGGATAGGCAGGACGAGAAGTACCGCTTCCTTGATGCGATGACCAAGCGCATGCGCCAACTACGAGTTGCCTCAAAGAAAGTCGGAGGCCATGTAGTCGTGTGCGGGGACCTCAATGTCGCCCACACCTCCCGCGATATCAAGAACTGGCGAGGTAACAGAGGGAAAGCAGGGTTCCTCGAAGAGGAACAGGAGTACCTGAGCAAGTGGTTCGTCAAGGACTGGGTTGACCTCGGGCGTGCGCATGCTGGTGACGTCGATGGCCCATACACCTGGTGGTCGTGGCGGGGCCAAGCATTCGACAACGACAGCGGATGGCGGATCGACTACCTATTGGCGACACCGGAATTGGCTGGTGCGTTGACGTCCTTCGAGGTTGGCCGCGCACCGACGTACGCGCAGCGCTGGAGCGATCACGCACCCGTGGTTGCCACGTTCGAATCGCGTGCGCAGGTGTCCGACTAGCGATGAACGACGCAGCAATCAGTCTGATCGTCATTGTCATCTTCTCGATCATCGGCGGGTTCTTCGCCGCCGCTGAGACAGCATTGGTCTCCCTGCGCGAAAGCCAGATTTCCAAGCTCGCGAACACCCGGGGTCGACGTGGTCTGCGCCTGGCTGCCCTTACCGCAAATCCGAATCGCTTCTTGGCGGCTGTCCAGGTCGGCGTCACGTTTACTGGGTTCATCTCTGCCGGTTACGGAGCTTCACGGATCGTGCCGTACCTGGCGCCGTTTCTTGAGGAACTCGGCCTGGGCGAGAGCCTCGCGGAGACTCTCGCCTTCATCCTCGTGACGATCTTGATCGCCTACATCTCGCTGGTGATCGGTGAACTCGTCCCGAAGCGGATCGCTTTGCAGCGGACCGAGGGTGTTGCTCTGACAGTAGCGGCACCGGTCGACTGGCTGGCAAAGATCTCGCGGACCTTCATCCTTTTTCAGTCAGGGTCGACAAAAGTTCTGGTTCGGATTTTTGGACTCGATCCCACCACCGGCAAGGAGGCGATGACGGACGAGGAGTTGCGGCGGCTGATCGCGACTCACGCGGGCTTCTCGCAGGCTGAACGGGAGCTGATCGAGGACGTGTTTGATGCGGGCGATCGCGACCTCCGGGAAGTCATGATTCCGCGAACCGAAGTCGCGTTCCTCGATCATTCGATGGCTGTTTCTGCTGCGGCTCAAAAGGTCATCCGGTTGCCGCACTCTCGTTATCC
>CAUJEJ010000092.1 GCA_963169255.1 Actinomycetota bacterium
TGATGCGGCACCGCGTGTTTTCCACCGTCGTGGGAGTGTTGACGGCGGGTGCTTCATTGGCGGCCTGCAGCACGAGTTCCACCGCGCCAGGCGAGAGTTCCTCGGCCACCCCAGAACAGATTCACGCTGTCACGGTGCTGGCCAGCCCGGAGAACTGCGATGCGCAACCGTTGATCGTCCATGCCGGGACGATTACCTTCACGGCCACCTCAAACGCCGACCTATCAATTTCTGTGAGCCTGTATGCGCCGGAGGACGGGGCGTTCCTCAATCGCATCGCCAGAATTCGCGTCCTCAAGCCCAACGAGACCAAGACGATGAGCGCTGACCTTGCCCAAGGGGCCTACGAGATCGCTTGCGGCACCGAGGAACTCACCTCTCGCAAACGAATAACCGCAATCTAGCTCCACGCACGCGTTCGCGCTAACTCTGCGCATGCGTTCGCGATCTAGTTGAAGTTTCATTCAACACGCTGGGCGGGGGCAATCTCGAATGAGAGTTACCCGCGAGTAACATAGGTTCACCGCCAGTCAGCGGATGCTCGTGGGACACAGCCCAACAGTGGGTCGGTCGCACTGCAACTCACACCCATACAGGAGGAACCATGTCGTTCTCCGGCAGAAGCGTCGTCATGGTTGACGGCGCCCGCACCCCGTTTGGACGGGCTGGCGCAAAGGGCGTCTTCGCCGAAACTCGTGCCGATGACCTCGTCGTCAAGGTGATTCGTGAACTGATCCGTCGCAACCCGAATCTCCCCAAGGAACGCATCGAAGAGGTTGCGATCGCAGCAACCACCCAAATTGGCGATCAGGGACTCACTCTTGGCCGGACCGCAGCGCTACTCGCTGGACTCCCCGAGTCCACCCCCGGATTCTCCATTGACCGTATGTGCGCAGGCGCCCTAACGGCCGCCGCCGTGGTGTCCTCCGGAATCGGTGTTGGCGCATACGACATCGCCATCGCTGGCGGCGTTGAGCACATGGGTCGCCACCCCATGGGTGAGGGCGTTGACCCCAACCCCCGCTTCCTGTCCGAGAAACTCGTCAATCCCGAAGCCCTGCAAATGGGAATGACGGCGGAGAACCTGCACGACCGGTTCCCACAACTGACCAAGGAACGCGCCGACGCTTTCGCGCTAGCGTCGCAGACGAAGACGGCCAAGGCCTACGCCGACGGCAAGATTCAGCCAGACCTCGTTCCAGTTGCAGTCCGGACGGCCGAGAAGGGCTGGGGCCTCGCCACCGTCGACGAAGGACCGCGCCCAGAGACCACACTCGAAGGGCTCGGTGCCCTGAAGACGCCGTTCCGCCCACACGGTCGGGTTACAGCTGGAAACTCATCCGGACTCAATGACGGCGCGACTGCGGCGATCTTCGCCGCTGAGGAGACTGCCGATGAGCTGGGCCTGAGCAAGAAGCTCCGCCTCGTGTCCTACGCATTCGTCGGCGTTGACCCGGCAGTGATGGGCGTCGGCCCCGTGCCCGCGACCGAGAAGGCGCTGGCGAAGGCAGGCCTGTCGATCGACGACATCGGCATGTTCGAACTCAACGAAGCATTCGCCGTGCAGGTTCTTGCCTTGCTCGACCACTACGGCATCGCCGACGACGACGCACGCGTCAACCCGATGGGTGGCGCAATCGCTGTTGGGCACCCGCTGGCATCGACCGGCGTTCGCTTGCTGACGTACTTGGCTCGCGACTTTGAAGACAACCCCAACGTTCGCTACGGCTTGACCTCCATGTGTGTGGGTCTTGGCCAAGGCGCAACGGCCATCTGGGAAAACCCGAACTACCAGGCCTAAGGGAGCAACCACTCATGTCAGAAACACCAGTAGTCGCCGACGAGGTTGTCACCAAGGCAATCGTTCGGTACCTCGACCTGCCGTTTGGCGCAGGCCCGGCAGCCATGATCACGTTGGACAACGGCTTTGACCACACCAAGCCAAACTCCTTCGGCCCTGGCGGCTTGAAGTCGATTGACGAGGCGCTAGACGAGGTCTCGACCCGTACCGACCTTGCCGCCGTTTGCTTGACCGGCAAGCCGTTTATCTTCGCCGTTGGCGCGGACCTCACGGCTGTGCCACAGGCGACCGAACGGTCACAGGCCCTCGCTCTCGGAAAGGAAGGCCACCGTGTCTTCAACCGGTTTAGCGAACTTACGGTGCCCACGTTCGCGTTCATCAATGGCGCAGCGATGGGTGGCGGACTAGAGATCGCGCTGCACTGCAACTACCGGTCGATCTCGGCCGATGCCGCAGCGATCGCACTGCCCGAGTGCTTCCTCGGCCTCGTGCCTGGCTGGGGTGGCACCTACCTCGTTCCGAATCTGATCGGTGCCGACAAAGCCGTCACCGTCATCATCGAGAACGCGCTGAGCCAGAACCGGATGCTCAAGCCCAAGCAGGTCGTGGAACTCGGCCTGGCCGACGAACTCTTCGAGCCAGCCGACTTCATCGAACAGTCACTGTTCTGGGCAGCCGGCGTCCTCAAGGGTGACCGCACTGTCTCTCGCGCTGAGGTTGATCGCGGCGCGGCCTGGGATGACGCTGTTGCCAAGGGTCGCGCGTTTGTGGCGAGCAAGGTCGGCTCGGCAGCGCCGGCTCCCCTGCGCGCACTCGACCTGATCGAGCTTGCGAAGACTGGCACCAAGGAAGAGTGCTTCGCTGCAGAAGACGAAGCGCTCGCTGACCTCGTGATGAGCGAAGAGCTGCGTGCAGGTCTCTACTCGTTCGATCTCGTACAGAAGCGCGCGAAGCGTCCCGTCGGGGTTCCCGACAAGTCGCTTGCACGCAAGGTCACAAAGGTCGGCGTTGTTGGCGCTGGACTCATGGCAAGTCAGATGGGTTTGTTGTTCGCCCGCAGCTTGCAGGTGCCGGTGGTCCTCACCGACCTTGACCAAGAACGTGTCGACAAGGGCGTCTCGTACGCACACAGCGAGATCGAGAAGCTCGCCGAGAAGGGCCGGATCAACGGCGACAAGGCCAATCGCCTCAAGGGCCTGATCACTGGTTCGGTCTCCAAGGAAGCGTTCTCCGATGCCGACTTCGTGATCGAAGCCGTCTTCGAAGACATGAAGGTCAAGCAGCAAGTATTCGCGGAGGTGGAAGCTGTCGTCTCCCCCGAGTGCATCTTGGCAACCAACACGTCGTCGTTGTCCGTCACCGAAATGGCGTCGAATCTGCAGCATCCCGAACGGGTCGTGGGCTTCCACTTCTTCAACCCTGTTGCGATCATGCCGCTACTGGAGATCGTCCGCGCGGAGAAGACCGACGACGCCACGCTGGCAACCGCGTTTGTCGTTGGTAAGTCGCTGCGCAAGTCCTGCGTGCTAGTCAAGGATGCGCCGGCGTTCGTGGTGAACCGTCTACTCACTCGTTTCATGGGCGAGGTCACGAAGTCCGTTGACGAAGGAACGTCGTTCGAAGTGGCCGACAACGCCCTCGATCCGCTCGGCCTGCCGATGACACCGTTCGTACTCATGTCATTAGTTGGCCCAGCTGTGGCGTTCCACGTCTCGGAGACCATGAAGGAAGCATTCCCGGATCGCTTCTACGTGTCCGACAACCTCAAGCGCTTGGTCGAAGCCAAGAAGGGTGCGATCTGGTCGTACGACGGCGGAACGCAGCACGTCGACCCTGAGGTCGCTGAGCTCTTCCTTCAGGGTGATTCGCCATTGACGTCAGAGCAGGTTCGCGACCGTGCACTTGAGGCACTCGCACAGGAAATCCAACTCATGCTCGACGAGGGTGTCGTTGCCCAGGCTCAGGACATCGACCTGTGCATGATCATGGGGGCGGGCTGGCCGTTCCACCTCGGCGGCATCACGCCGTACTTGGACCGCACCGGAGTCTCAGAACGAGTCAACGGAAAGCGATTCCTGGCACCAGGTGTTGCCAGCGTTCCTGTCTAGGCATTCACGTCTACGAAGAACCCCGCCGCTGGCAACTCGCCGGAGGCGGGGTTCTTCGTATCTGACATGAATCCAGCCAGAATGAACGAAGCACAGGGCCTTGTCAGGTGCGTCAAAAACAAATGGTTGGAGATCCATGCCGAAGCCGACGAACACGCCAGCGGGCCACAGTGCCACGCCCGAGGTGGTCGACGTTCGAGAGATCCGGTTCCAGCCAAAGAATGTCTGGCGCATCGGCTGGGTCGTCATCGGCCTACTCGTCATCGTCTCGCTGCTGACCTTCGTCCTCGAAGACGGCGGGTCCGTCATCTTCACCGTGCTCATGGCGTGGTTTGCCTCGATCGCGATGGAACCTGCAGTTAAGCGATTGGCAAACCACATGCGCCGCGGATTCGCGACGTTCATTGTGATGATCTCTGCGCTGATCTTCCTGATTGCTTTTTCGATCATCTTTGGCCGCCTCTTCATAGACCAGATCGCCCAGTTGATTGCGACGTTGCCCGATCTCGTGAACGGTGCACTCGCCTGGGTCAATGAGCGTTTCAACCAGGACTTCTCCTCGCAGGAGATCCTCGAAAGGCTCAACATCACCCCGGAGAAGGTCTCCGGATACGCCCAACAATTCGCCGGAGGGATCTTTGGCATCGTCACCTCCGTAATTGGCGGGGTGTTCGGCCTCTTCACCTTCGGATTGTTCGCCTTCTACCTGTCCGCGGACGGACCACGATTCCGTCTCTGGCTCGCGTCATTGTTCACGCCGCGACTGCAAGACGTCTTCGTCAACGTTTGGGACGTCACTGCGGCCAAGACTGGTGGCTACGTCGCCGCCCGCGTTGTACTCGCCGCTCTCAACGGTGGCACCACAGCCATCGTTTTCTTGGTGATTGGTATGCCAGGTTGGCTAGCGCTTGGAATCTGGACGGGATTGGTCGCACAGTTTGTGCCGACCATCGGTACCTACATCGCGATCATTTTGCCGGTACTCGTCGGACTCCTGAGCGACAATCCCTGGATCGGTGTGATTGCCCTAGCCTGGGGAATCTTCTACCAACAGATCGAGAACCTTACGTTCGAACCACGGATTAGTGCTCGGGCTGTAAACGTGCACCCCGCAGTCGCGTTCGGTTCCGTCCTCCTCGGAGCCGGGCTCTTCGGAGTGGCAGGCGCCTTGCTGGCAATTCCGGTGACGGCCATGTTGCTCGCGCTTCTGGGCATCTACCGCAAGCGGTATGACCTCATTCCGACCTTGGAAGCCGAGAAGTCCGAATTGGGCAGGTCCCACAGCGACTTCAGCCCTGATGAAGACTCCGAGGATGAGCCCACAACACGCGCTACCTCCGCGGCCGAATGATGACGCGCTAATCACTGCACTAGTGGAACGCCACCCAATAGCCGACGGCGACCGCTGCAACAGCGATCGGATAGGCGACCCGCGATGCGCGTTCCAGCGCCCTTGCGCCCGCGAGTTGCCTGCGATCCACCAATTGTCGGCCGATCAAACTCACGAGCACGCTACATCCGGATAAGAAGATGAATGCGTAGTACGCCCACTCAATAGCCACCGTGTAGTCAACCTGTGGCAGAGAATTCGTCACGGTCGAGAGCATGACTGCCCCGGTCAGAATCCCCGCGGTACCAAACGAAATTCGTGCACCAGATTCTTTGAACGGCAACCACAGCGCGATGTACGAGACCGCCACGAGGAGCAAGAGCGGGAGGAGGTTCTTGGTCAGGAATGATGGAATGTCCCGGCCGATCGCAACGTCACCCACAAACTCCGAGTAGGTGATTCCGGTTGTCCCGACGACTGCGGTCGGGTCTCCCATGCTCGCGGTCGTGCCGATGCTGGCGGTGAAGAAGTCGACTTCATTGGCTTGCCAGTTCGGAATTCGATCATCGACTCGGTCGGGTTCACCCCGCTGGCCAACCGCTGTTCCTGCTGTTCGCTCAGAACCGCCGCATCAACCACAAATGACACCCGCGATGACGGTGCGTCGCTGGGCTGCAACATGATCGGGAGTTGCTGGGTGTCGAAGGGGAACTTGTTGAACGCGAACTGGCCTTTGAACTCGCCATTGACCCGATACAACGCGTACGTCTGTCCGAAAGACTGAGACAGTTTCTGCGGATCTCCGAGTTCCAACCCCGGGTCAACCGCGTTAGTGAACGTCGGTGTGAACGGCAAGGTCTCGCCGCCTTCGTAGCGGAACCAGACGAAGAAGTCAGCAGCGAACGTCTGAGCCGCAAGGTCCAACTCGCCCACCTGGTTGAAGTTCATACCAACCATGACGATTCGTTGAATCGTGTCACCTGCTGATTGAACGCAACAACCTGCCCGGCTTTGATGGCTTGTTCCAACGTCAGCCCAGCGCTCTGGCTGTAAGGCGCAAGTTGCAATGGGGCAGGTTCGATATCGAAGGTTCCGTTTGCTTCAATCCGCCCGGAAACGAAGGCGACCGGTCGCACTGCCGAGCGCGTCTCATTGAAGTAGAGGGGTCCTGTCAGAACTGGGATAGCCGTCTCGGGTGTTCTGGCCAGCGCAAGCACGTCTCGGACTTCGAGTCGATCCTGTTCCAAGGATTGAGTGCTGGCCGCGGCTTCAGTCGTAGAGATGGTGAGGGCGAATGCTTTAACCGCGTCGTAGGTCGTGGCCGCCATCCAGCCCGGGTGATAGCCGTGAACCCCCTCGAATTGGTTGTAGAAACTGGTTCCGGCGCCGGTGAGTTGGCCGCGCACAATAGGCGTTGCATTGATCGCACGGTTCACCTCTGCTACCCCCGCGTCTCGCATCGACTGGTAGAACTTCGCCTCCGATAGCGCATCCGACCCGACTAGCGTTGAACGAGCGGCGGCACCCGTCAACTTCGTCGCGAGCCGTCCAAGTTCTGGATTCAATCCGGCGAGCACGATGGGGCCGGGGTTGGCAATCTTGTTGATCTGAGTGGCGGCGATCGCCAGTTGAGCATCGAGCGTCGCGGCCTCGTCGCTGATCACGATGTCTGCCTGGACCGTTCCGTTTGGCTTGTACGCGCTGACAAAGCCGTCACGCAACGAGACCCCATACGGGTCAGGAGTCGACACAATGATCGCGGCGGGTGCGTTGAGTACCGTCCTGGTGTACGCCGCAATCCCTTCGCCCTGGGTGGTGTTGTCGAAGACGGTTCGGAAGTACCAGGGGTTTGTCGCGGTGACTGCGTCACCTGTCGCGCTCGGTGTGATCACGGGAATTCCCGCTGCTGCATAGATGGGTCCGGCAACCTCGGACGTGCGACTCAGCTCGTGCCCAACAACACCGATGAATCGGCCGTCATCAACGATCTGTTGAGCGACAGTCTTCGCCTGTTCAACATCGTTGTTGTCGTAGAAGGGGACAATGATTAGCTCGTGGCCCTCGTCCTGCCCAGACATGTTCCAATCTGCTGCCGCCCATTGCGCGGCCTTTACGATCTCCTGGCCCGCACCGATTCCCGGCACATCTTGCCCAGCGACGACAGCGAGGTAGGTCTGCGCGGTTGGTCGATCAAGCAGGACAAACGCCAAGCCCGCCAACAGCATCGCGACCGCAGCCGCTGCTGTCGATCACACAAAGATCCGACGGCGGCGTTCAGCACGACGATCATCGGCGTAGCCACTGGTGAACTGCGGCGGCGGCGGATCGATAATCTTGCGGAGCTCGGCCGGGAACTTCGGTTCAACAACTTTGAGGTTCGCTAGGCCTTGAGTCGCCGCACCGAGCGGGTTGATCGTCTGAGCACGCTCAAGGCAGAACTTCTGTTCACCCTCGTCATCAGCGACCGCGGCGAACCACAGCCACGCAGGCTCATAGTCGGGATCGAGCGTGAGTGCCTCTGCCAGCAGTGTGCGCGCATCCTCGATGTCGCCGGACTCCGCAGCAGCGATCGCCTGCCGAGTCCGTTCGGCTGCGTGAATCTTGTCTGCCACTGAACCTCATTCAAAGTACTCGCACCGGCTGATGTCGGAGCAATTCTAGGTAGATGAGCTTCGTCGAGTACGCCGCTCCCAGAATTGACGCTGTCGGTTCGGTCACCAATTTGCGGCCGTCACCCGTTCGAGTGGTGGCGCCCGGATCGACCACCCGTACGGGTGGCATCCGTGCCCGTAGCGGTGAGCGCCCTCACATGTCCGTTACGCAATTCGCGAATCCGGGCAACGCTTACATACAAGCAACGATGCCACCTAGGCCAACTGCCGGGTAATGCCAATGGTTGACGACACGCACCTTGGTTCTGGCTCACAGCACACGCCGACAAATGCGGCTCTCTCGCGCGCGCCATTCGCGGGCGTCAACCGCACTCTGGGGGAAGAGATGAAACGGCAGAATCTTCAGCAGAACACCGACTCAACAACGGACCACAACAATCACCGAAACCGTGGTCACCGCATCGCCGGGATCGCCGCGGTCGGGCTCATTGGCTTGGGCGCAGCGTTGGGTTCCGCTGCACCTGCACAGGCCAAGGTGACGACAGATTGCTCCGGATACGGATTTAAGTGTGACGATACCGGCTACGGCAAGGCTGCATACCAGTCCTATTGGACGATGGCGCCAGGTCACAACTGCACCAACTATGTTGCGTACCGGCTCATTCAAGACGGCATGCCGAAGAAGATCACCTGGCTGCACAACGGCGGCGACTGGGCACGCGAAGCCAAGCAGCACGGTGTTCCGGTGAACAAGGTTCCCGCCGTTGGTTCGGTGGCACAGTGGAATCACGGCGCAGGCGGCATGAGCTCGTCCGGTCACGTTGCTTACGTCATCGCTGTGACGCCGAACTCCATCACCATCGCTGAGGACAACTACTCATCGGGGCCGATGGCCGTACGCACGATCACCACCAACGACGCTGGCTACCCATCGAACTTCATTCACTTCACTGCCGAGAATATGGGTGCGAAGGGCAAAGCCAACCCGACAGCAATGCCAGTGCAGGCGAATGACTGGCACGTGTTCGTCGCCGACTACCAGCGCGCATTCGACGCGTAAGCGGGCGCTGGTTACCCCAGTAACGCGTCGACGAACGTTTCCGGGTCAAAGGGCGCGAGATCGTCTGGCCCCTCGCCCAGTCCGACGAGTTTGACGGGGACGCCGAGTTCACGTTGAACAGCAACCACGATGCCACCCTTTGCCGTGCCATCAAGTTTGGTTAACACGACGCCCGTGATGTTGACGACGTCGGCGAATACCCTGGCCTGAACGAGTCCGTTCTGCCCCGTCGTCGCGTCGAGCACGAGCAGAACTTCGGTGACCGGGGCCTTCTTCTCGATGACCCGCTTCACCTTGCCGAGTTCGTCCATAAGGCCGACTTTGGTGTGGAGTCGACCCGCAGTGTCAATCAGCACGCAGTCGCTGTCGCCTTCAATACCTGCAGAAACGGCCTCGAAGGCCACAGAAGCTGGATCTGACCCTTCTGGCCCGCGAACAACCGGAACACCGACGCGCTCACCCCAGGTTGAGAGCTGTTCAGCAGCTGCGGCCCGGAACGTATCAGCGGCGCCGAGCACCACGTCTTCATCTTCGGCGACGAGCAGCCGAGCAAGTTTCCCGGTCGTTGTGGTCTTTCCCGTTCCATTGACTCCGACCACCATCACCACAGCAGGGACTTCAAGCTGAGCGTTGCGCTGCGTGGCCAGGCTGCGGTCCAATGTGGGATCAACCAAGCCGAGCAAGTCCTGACGCAAGAACTCCCGAACCTTAGCCGGGTCTGAATTGCCCTGGACCTTGATCTCGGTACGGAGTTGCTCCATGAGTTCCGTCGTTGGCCCGACCCCGAGGTCGGACGTCAGCAAGGTCTCTTCGATCTCGTCCCACGTGTCCTCCGTGAGATCCCCGCGAGACAGCAGCGCCAGCAAACCCTGGCCGAGCTTGTTGCTGCGCGCCAGCCTAGAACGGAGTCGCGTCAGGCGCCCTGCGGGGGCTTCAGGCCGATCGAGTACAGCGATCGCAGTGTCATCGGCAACGGCGTCCGAGACATCCGGATCTAAACCTCGACTTGGTGGCGCTTCGATCGTGGTCGAGTCAGCTTCCGATGGCGCGCCGGTAACCGGCGGCGGCGACGCCTTAGACTTCCCCCGGACAAGCGCAACGAGGACAACGACGGCGACCAGAACAATTGCGACAGCAATCCCGATATACAGGGCAACAGAATCCACGAGCCAAGTCTGTCGTACCCGTGCGGCTGTGACACACCGGGCATCGATTGCCTCAGTTCATTGCGGCAATCATCTTCGCGCCGATCATTGCGCGTAGGGCTGCTACTCCTGCGCCGGCGGGGCGAACGCAGCGAGCGCTTGGGCGAACGTGAGGACGTCGCTACTGGTTGGAGTCTTGCCGTAGAGCCGGTTCAGGAACGGCACCGGAAGGCTCGGCGGAAGATCTTCCACGCCGAGATCGAGTTCGATGAAGCATGCGGACTTCGATGTCGCTGCGTGTGCCATTGCCGCGTCGAGTTCTGCGACCGTCCGAACCTTGGTCGAATACCAATCGGCACACCCCATCGCGGCCGGAACCTCGTGATAGTTCCAGGGTGCAAGCTTGTTGTAGTCGTGGCCGTAGATGTCGGTGTTCGACACCAACTCCTCGACACCAAAGGTCTCGTTGTTTAACAGGAAGATGATCGGCTTCACGCCGTACCGCCCCATCACGCCGAGTTCGTTGGCAGTGAGTTGATGCGAGCCATCACCGGTCACCAGCACCACACGGCGCGACGGGTCCGCGAGAGCCGCTCCGAACGCACACGGGGTTGCCCATCCGATTGATCCCCACAACGGCTGATTCATGAAAGTGACGCCTTCAGGCATTCGAATCTCGGCAAGTTTGAGATTCGACAATCCGGTCTCAGAGACCACGATGTCGTTGGGCTTGAGGAATTCTGAAAGCCGGGGGTAGAACGCCGCCGAACTCACGCGTTCATCGCCCGCGCCTGGCACCACCTCTGGTTCAGGCGCCGGAAGGCGGGGCGCTGCAAAAGTGGGTGCCAACTCAATCAACGCAGCCAGGGAATCAGCCATGCTCACTGGCGTTGCGTGGAAGTCACCGATCTTCACAAAGTTCTCGCCAATGACGAGGTGCTTGGCCGGGTCGACACTCTCTGTCCAGGCACCGGTGTTCTCATCGCTGAAGCAGACGTCAAAATCAATCACCAGGTCAGCGGTCTCAACCGCTTGCTTGACGCCGGGTCCGGAGATGATCCCGACGTACATCCCAAGGAACTGGTCCGATGCCTCGGACACAACTGCCTTATCCATCGGCCCCGTGGCGTACGCGATTCCGGACGCTTGGACGAATTCAGTGAGCTGAGCTGCCAATCCATGCCGGTCAACCAGATAGGACGGCAGCGCGACGGCCGACTTCGCCGCAGAAACAACCTCCCTGATTTTCTCGGCTGCGACCCGAAGCTGGTCTGGATTGCTGGCCGGAGCGACGAAGTCCGCAATCGGCCGACCCACAATGGGTTGCCCGACCACCGGCATCTCTGCGAAGTCCTGGGGAACGTTGATGTACACGGGCTTGCGGTGCGTCAAGCACTCGTGAATCATGCGCTCGGTTTCCGCGATCGCGTTCTCGGGAGTCAGTTCCGTGCTGGCGATGGTCGCCTGCCTACAGATTTCTGAATTCAACCGGTAGTCCCCATCGCGAAGCATGTGATGCAAGATCCGACCTTCACGCCGCAACTGGGAACTCGGTAGGCCAACCAACCAGAAGATCGGCACACTCTCGGCAAGCGCACCCATGACACCGTTGATCGCACTGAGCTCACCCGGGCCGAAGGTTGTGCAGAGCATTGCAGCACCGCGCGCGCGTGCGTATCCATCCGCTGCGTAGGCAGCGTTCAACTCGTTCGCCGCACCAACCCACTCGACGTTCTCACTTGCTTCGATTGCATCGTTCCAGGGAAACGCGTAGTCGCCTGGCACCCCGAAGACTTTGTCAATGCCGAGGGCAGCGATTCGCGCAACAACGTATTCGGCGACTGAAGGGTTTTGCGGCATCGTGCTCTCATTCCTCGCGGTGTGGGGACGAGAGCGATCATCGCGACCGTTTGCGTGCGACGCAATGTGAGGCGTCGCATCGGGTCAGGTTGGACCGGTGCATTCCTCGCCGCGAGAGGACGTACCGATGCTACGAGCTGACGAGTTCGCGCATTCGCTGCGAAATCACCTGAGTCACACCTTCGCGCATCGTTACTCCATAGAGCGCGTCTGCGATCTCCATCGTCCGCTTCTGGTGCGTGATGATGAGCAACTGGCTGGTGCCGCGCAGTTCCTCCATCAGCCCAATCAAACGACCGAGGTTCACATCGTCGAGTGCAGCCTCGACCTCATCCATCAGGTAGAACGGACTCGGGCGTGCCTTGAAGAGGGACACCAGGAAGGCGACTGCCGTCAGCGAACGTTCCCCACCGGACAGCAACGACAGCCTCTTGACCTTCTTTCCAGCCGGTCGGGCCTCAACCTCGATACCGGTGTTGAGGAGGTCATTGGGGTCAGTGAGCACGAGGCGACCCTCACCGCCCGGGAACAACCGCTGAAACACCCCGGTGAACTCCCGTTGCACATCAGCGAAGGCCTCGGCGAAGACCTGCTGGACGCGCTCGTCAACGTCGCTGACGATGTCCATCAGGTCCTTACGGCTGCGCTTGAGGTCTTCAAGCTGGGTATTGAGGAATGTGTGACGTTCTTCCATCGCGTTGAACTCTTCGAGTGCGAGCGGGTTTACTCGACCGAGCAACGCCATTTGCTTCTCAGCTTGACGGAGGCGCTTCTCTTGCTCAGCCCTCACAAACGGGTACGGCGCTGCTGCGGGCGCATTCGGGTCAACCTCGTCGCCCGCAGCAACCTGCGACGGCGGCACCAGAACTTCCGGGCCGTACTCGTTGATTAGTTCCTCGGCGCTAACGCCGTACTCCTCGAGCGACTTCGTCTCGAGCTGTTCAACCCGCAGTCGTTGTTCAGCACGGGCGATCTCGTCCCGGTGGACATCTGTGGTGAGCTTCTCGATCTTCTCGGTGAGTTCGCGAATACTCCCCCGCAGCTCGCCGAGTTCCTGCCCACGCGATGCCGACAACGTTGTGAGATGGCTGCGTCGACGAGCAGCTGCCGCAACCGCGTTCTCGAGTTGGTTTCCGGCCCCCTCTGCGACCTCAAGGACCTCGACCGCGATCTGGGCTTGACGTCGGCGCTTCGCCGCGGCGGCGAGCGCAAGTGCTCGCGCCTCTCGCTCGGCTGCGGCCGTCTTGCGCAAGTCGTTGGCTCGCGACTTGTGAGCGGCAATCCGCTCTTCGGCCGTACGAACGGCAAGACGGGCTTGGGTCTCAACCTGACGTGCCTCGATCACTGCGGCACGCAGCGCCTCGACATCAATCGCCACGTTAGCTTCTTCATCGGCTGTGGGATCTACCAGTTGATGCGCAGCCAGGCGTTCTTCGGCAAGCGCCAGCGCCTGCTCATCAGCAAGGCGAGCGACCTGCGCTTGCTCCAGAGAACGTTCCGCTCGTGCGGCCTCAGCCTTGGCTCCGTCAAGACGAGACGTGGCCAAGGCGATCGCGGCGTTGTGCTCAGCGGCTGAGCTGCGAGCCGCTTGGAATTGTTCCGCAGCCACCTTGGCGGCTTCACTTGCGGCGACGAAGGTTTGTTCAGAGTCCGCCAACTCGGAACTAGTGGCTTCAACGGCACGCAGGATCGTCTCGCGATCTGCCTGTGCCTGTTCTACTGCGGCCACAATGTGGACTCTGCCCGCTGCACCGTTGCCGCCGCTGGCAGCGGTGCGACTCAGGATGTCGCCGTCCTGACTAATCAATGTGACGCCGGGGTGTGCGTCAACGAGTCCGGCGAACTCCCCAATGTTCGGCACGATGACCACACCTGCAAGGAGTTCATTGACCACAGAAAGCACCGATGCGGCCGAAAGCTCGTCACTCGCGCGGATCAACTCGTGGGCTTGGCGCGCACCGGCGGGCAGACCTGCAATTTGGCCCGCGGGTGTGTGCGGCGCGTCCGCGATGACCATGTTGGTACGACCGGCCTGTGTCTCGCGAAGATGACTCAGTGCGGCCACGGCAGACGCAACGTCCGCCACCGCGAGTGCGTCAGCATCGGCTGCCCACCCCAGCGCAGATTCAATCGCGGTCTCGTAGCCGGCCTCGATCCGCAGGTTGTCCGCGACGACACCCAGAGCCTGTATCTGGGTGCCCTCAAGGGCTTCGAGCCCTCCCGCCTGGTTGAGGCTCAGACGCAGCGCCTCGATACGCGCTTCAATTCCCGCTGCGTCACGGGAGGCCTTGGTGGCTGCTTCACGTGCCTGATCGCGGTGCGCCTTTGCCGCCTCACGCGCCGACTTCGCCTCTTGTGTGCGCTGAGCGAATTGGTCGAGTTCCTCGTTGCGGCCACCGTCTGCGCCGGTATCGAGTTCATCGTGGGCGCGCGCGAGTTCTGCGATTCGCGACGTCGTGTCGGTCAACTGTTCGGTCAACCTTGCGATCTCGGCATCACGAGCCTGCAGTTTGGAGGACGCCGAATCGCGCGATCCTTGCAGTCGCACTGCTTGTTCGCGGTAGGACGAGAGCGCCTGCTGACGACGCTTCTCCTGACTCAGGGCGTCGGAGTGCGTCTGCTCTGCTGCGGCACTCTCCTGCTCCCGAGCGGTCAGTGCCTCGATGAGGCCAACACACTCAGCCGACAATGCGTCGGCGGCCTTGATCGCCTCGTCTGCCTGTGCCTCAAGTTGGTCGGGATCGGCCCCATTGCTTGCAGTGTCAGGTTCGTGCAAATGGCGCGCGCGTTCCCGTGAAAGATTGATCAGGCCGTTGTATCGCTCGCGCAATGCAGTCAGGCGGGTGTACACCTCGTTGACCTGGGCCAGCGCCGCGGCATCTTCGGATGATGCGGCCTCGACAACTTGTTCACGCGTGCGCGCAGTGCCGAGTTGACCGTCGAGCTCTTCACGTCGCGTGCGCAGCATCGCCTCGTCTGCTTCGTCGCGATCGAGTTCACCCTGCAAATTCATTAGATCATCAGCGAGCAACCGCAAGCGGGAATCCCGGACATCGGTCTGGATCACCTGGCTCCGGCGAGCAACCTCCGCTTGGCGACCGAGCGGCTTGAGTTGACGGCGGAGTTCGTGGGTGAGGTCCTGCAGGCGGGTCAGGTTCGCATTCATCGCCTCGAGCTTGCGCA
Organism: Actinomycetota bacterium; assembly: GCA_963169255.1. Lineage (GTDB taxonomy): Bacteria > Actinomycetota > Actinomycetes > S36-B12 > UBA10799 > UBA10799. The sequence continues at coordinate 15,100 of CAUJEJ010000092.1, forward strand.
AGGCCTTCTCTTTGCGCTTGCGGTGCTTGAGTACCCCCGCTGCCTCTTCAATGAAGCCGCGACGATCTTCTGGCGTCGCGTGAAGGATCGCATCGAGGCGACCCTGACCCACAATGACGTGCATCTCGCGGCCGATACCGCTGTCGCTGAGCAACTCTTGGACGTCAAGCAGGCGGCATGGCTGCCCGTTGATCGCATACTCGGAACCACCTGACCGGAACAGGGTGCGCGAGATCGTGACCTCGGTGTACTCGATGGGCAGCGCGCCGTCGGAGTTGTCGATCGTCAGCATGACCTCAGCGCGGCCGAGCGGTGCCTTGCCTGAAGTTCCGGCAAAGATGACGTCGTCCATCTTGCCGCCGCGCAGCGATTTGGCGCCTTGTTCACCCATGACCCAGGCAATGGCGTCGACCACGTTTGACTTACCTGACCCGTTCGGACCGACCACACACGTGATGCCAGGTTCGAATTCCAGGGTGGTCGCAGACGCGAAGGACTTAAATCCCCGCAGCGTCAGACTTTTGAGGTGCACAGACACTCCAGCCGGTCACGGGCAAACGGCGCAACAAAAGAGGAAGCGTGCGCATGAGTGCCACATTGGTAAATCGCAGTCTGGGGAAGAACCCCAAGCGTAACCGGGAAATGCGAACTTCGTGGCTAAGCGAGCACAGGCGTGGCGCGTTGCAGGTCAGCGAGCTCGCCATCGAGGCTGTTGAGCTCAACTGTTGTGGGCAATGAAACGTCAACGTGTGCCCGAAGCGTCGCAAGCTCTGCTTCTAGCGCGGCAACTCGGGCCTTCAACGCAACAACCTGAACGGCTAGATGCGGATCTGACGCGAGGTGACCCATGAGGGCCTTCGCCATCTTGTCCTCCGTGATGAAAGTGCTCGTAGTGAACGACGTGTCGAGGCGACGTGGTTGCCGCGTTCGCAGTAGAGAAGTCTGACATCAACGATGACTGCTACTCGCTCATGAGTCAACCGTGTCGACCGGTGATATCGATCATCTGGTGGCCGGATGTGACGTGAATCGCCCCAATTCGGTGGTCCAGGCGCTACCTACGGGCGGCGCGCTGGCACCGCGGGCAGCGAAAGGACGACCGATTTGCGAACTGTTCGCGCACCAATGGGGTCCCGCATCGAAGGCACGGCTCACCTTCGCGGCCGTATGCCGCCAGGCTACGACTGAAGTAGCCGCTCGATCCGTTCACGTTGACATAGAGCGAATCAAACGAGGTACCACCTTGTGCGAGCGCCTCTGTCATTACCTCGCGGGAGTGTTCGAGTAGCTCCCGCAAACGACCTGACGGAATACCTGAGGCGGGACGCTGCCAATGGAGTCGCGCGCGCCACAACGACTCATCGGCGTAGATGTTCCCAATTCCGGAGACGACTGTCTGATCCAGAATCACCGCCTTTACGGGGCTGTTCTTCGCCCGCATTCGCCGAACCGTTGCACGTAGGTCAAAGTCGGGCGACAGTGGATCCGCGGCGATATGGCGAAGCGAATCCGGGCCTGTGACCGGCGATCGGGCTTCGTCGACAAACATTCCGCCGAAGGTGCGCTGGTCGACGAACCACAACTCGTCCCGCGAATCAGTAAAGGAAACTCGAATCCTCAGGTGCGGGTTGGGCTGGTCGTTGCCCTGATGCACGAGCACTTGCCCACTCATTCCAAGGTGGACGATCACCACCGCACCTGAATCGAGGCTGAACCACATGTGTTTTCCTCGGCGATGGGCGCCCAGGATCATTGTTCCCACGAGTTGGCCGATGAAGTCATGTTCGCCGGCGTCATGCCGCCGAATTGCGCGCGGGTTGAGAACTTCGACGCGGTCTATGGTGCGGCCAACGAACCAGTGCTCGGCTCCGCGACGAACAACCTCGACTTCGGGAAGTTCAGGCATGCCAACGATTGTGCACGTTACGACTTCGAGTTGTGCGCGGCATCGATGGCTTTCCAGGCGGCGGCAGCAGCGACGTGTTCGGCTTCCTTCTTTGACCGTCCGACTCCGTCGCCGTAGCTCTGGTCACCAATCTCAACCGCTGCAGTGAACGTCCGATCGTGGGCCGGGCCAGCCTGTGCGACCACATACTTGGGGGCGCCCAAGCCGTGAAGTGCGGTGAGTTCCTGCAAGCTCGACTTCCAGTCCAAACCCGCGCCGAGTTCAGCGGCCGAGGCGATCACAGGATCGAAGAAACGGTGAACGAGTTCCGTCGCGGTGTCGAGTCCATGATCGAGGTAGACCGCGCCAATGATGGCTTCCATCGTGTCAGCCAGGATCGATGACTTGTCGGAACCGCCGGTTGCTCGTTCTCCTCGCCCGAGTTGAATGAATGCCCCGAGATCGATGGTCCGGGCAACATCGGCGAGCGACTTCGAATTGACCACGGCTGCCCGCATTCGTGCGAGCTGGCCTTCCGCCGAATCCGGGTGGCTACGAAACAGAGTATCGGTGACGACGATGCCGAGCACGGAGTCGCCAAGGAACTCGAGCCGCTCGTTTGTCGGAATCCCGCCGTGTTCGTACGCGAACGAACGGTGTGTAAGTGCTAGCTGCGCAAGGTCGTGGGAGAGCTCAACGCCCAGCCGAGAACAAAGATCGTCGAAGTCAATCATCCGTTGGTTTGCCACGTCAGACTCTGTGCGAGGTCGCCAACGGACGTTGCGCTACGCAGTCGCGTCGTATCGATAGAAAAGCCGGGAAGACCCGCTTGCGCAGCGAAAGCTTCAACAACATCGGCGAACACCAAAACCGCGACGGAGTCCGCTCCAATGTCTGGGAGCGGTGAATCGTCGCGGAGTTGAGTCGGTGCAACACCAAGCACGTGACCTAGGGCACGGCAGGTCAGCTGAGACGCTTCGGAGCGTTGTGGCGCCGCGTCCTCAACCATGTTCGAGACTTCTAGTCCTCGATGACCTGACGGTTGTTGTAGCGACCATCTTCATCAACACGGTGCGGCACGACGTATTCGATGCGGCCATTGCGCTCGACCTTGTTGATCTGCGGCAACGCGCCTTTCCACTGTGAACGGCGTGAACGGGTGTTGCTGCGTGACATCTTGCGCTTCGGGACAGCCATCGAACTTAGCCCTCTTCTTTCGGTTCGCGACCATCGGTCGCTGCCTTATCGGTTGAATCTGCGTCTTCGGTGAACAGTGTGCCAAGTGCGGCCCACCGCGGGTCGATCTGGTCGTGCTGGTGACCAGGATCGTCGGCAAGCCTTGTTCCGCATTCGGAGCAAAGCCCTTGACAATCTTCATCACACACTGGTGCTAGCGGTAGCGCGAGGACCACCGCGTCGCGAATCGTCGGTTCGAGGTCAATGAGATCACCATCGAACGTCGGAAGTTCTTCGTCGTGCTCGTCGTCATCGCCATCGTCGTATTGGAATAACTCCTGCACGTCGATAGTCAATGGCTCCGTGACCGGATCCAGACACCGACTGCAGGAGCCCTGCAGTTGCGCATCCACGGTTCCGGTGATGAGAACCCCCTCGATCACGGACTCCGCCATCACATCGATGGCAAGATCCGAGCCTTCGGGAATTCCAATCATGGGGTTGACCAGGTCCGCCGGTGCTGGTGCGGAACGTCTGATTGTCATCATGGCGCCCGCCCGGCGCCCTAGCTCTCGAACCTCAAGAACCAGGGGTGAACGGCCGTCGAGGGCTGACACAGAAGCTCCCGCGGAAGAATCGACGATTGGTCGTGAAACCAAGACTGACTTACTAGGTTAGCAGCCCAGCGAGTTTGGCTGCCAAACTGCGCCTAGCAATTGGCCACACCTAGTCAACGATCAAGTCAAACACATCTTGATCAGAGGTGGAACCGCCGCGCAGGTCAACGGGGTCGAAAGCGGCCCGACGCGCATGGATCCGGTCGCGCCCACGGCGGACTGCCGCCAAGGAAGTCCCCAGTGATTCCTCTAGTTCGGCCAGTTTGCCGTCGACGAACTCGTCGGTCTGTAGCCGCTCAGTGGAGGTCTCCTCGCGTGTGCGTTCGGCGATTTCGTCTGCTTGACGCTGTGCGTCGTCAACGACGGATCGAGCTCGGAGCTGTGCGTCCTCAAGCAGCGCCACGGCTTCTTCTTGAGCGCGCAGCAGAACTTCCTGCTCATCAATCATGCGGCGTGCTTCTGCACGCGCGCGATCAAGCATCTCGTCAGCGTCGGCGCGGGCATTGTCAACAATGCGGTCTGCGTCATGCTGCGCGCCAGAGATCAGATCCGACGCCTCTGCGCTCGCGCTGCTCAACGTCTGCTGCGCCTCGTTGGCGGCATCGTCGAGCAACTGCTCGCGTTGAGCCAAGATCTCATCTGCCTCGCGGATCGTGTCGGGGAGCGCGTCGCGCGCGTCCTCGATGAGGTCAAGCGCGTCGTGGCGTGGCACGACGCAAGACGTCGAGAGCGGGACCGCACGCGCAGTCTCGATCAGTTGAGCAATGTCGTCGAGCCGTTCGTGGATCTCCATGGGTCCTCCCCGGTTGGCAGGTGGCGGCTACGAGCCGCCGCCTGCGGATTCTGCAAGCTTTGCGTTCATTCGTGCGAGTACGTCGTCAGGGAGCAGGCCCCGTACGTCGCCACCGTACGTTGCTACTTCCTTCACGAGGGAAGATGACAAGTAACTGTAAAGCGGATTTGTCGAAACAAAGAGGGTTTCGACCCCGGTGAGTCCGTGATTCATTTGAGCCATCTGCAGTTCATAGTCGAAGTCGCTGACCGCCCGCAGGCCCTTCACGATCGCCGAAATCTGCCGTTCCTGGCAGAAATCCACGAGCAAGCCGTGGAAGGAGTCGATCACAACATTGCCGAAGGATGCCGTGGCCGCCGTGAGCATCTCAATGCGCTCATCGACCGTGAAGAGGCTTGACTTCTTCTTGTTGATCAGCACCGCAACTGTGACCTCATCAAAGAGCGACGCAGCTCGCGAGATGATGTCGAGGTGCCCATTGGTCACCGGATCAAACGATCCGGGACAGACCGCTTTCCTCACACCGCACTCCCATCGGCTTGGTCACTCACTTGGTGCATAACCACACCAACATGTGGGTCTGCGTTGGCATCACTGTTGCTGGAAACGTACCAAACCGCACGCGAAACGCTGGTGTTCCCGAACCGTCGGCGTGTGACGTCGACGAACCCTGTGGGCCAATCCACCTCTGGATCGTGCTGCGATCGTTCGACGACAACCACGGCACCTTGGGCGAGCCATTCCCTGGCGACGAGGTGGTCGAGGGCATCGCGAACATCGACACCGGGCAGCTCGTAAGGCGGATCCATGAACACCACATCGAACTGCCGGTCCGCATCTGCGGCGAGGAAGCGGTGCACTTTGGAATGCACGACTTCGCCGGGAAGCGACAGTTTTGAGCAATTTCTCCGCATCACCGCACACGCTGTGTTTCCCGTATCCACAAGCACGGCAGACGTTGCGCCCCGCGAGAGACTTTCGAGGCCCATCGCTCCGGATCCCGCGTACAGGTCCAGGACCTTCACTCCACCCCAACCGCCGAGCACGTGTTCCAGGGAAGAGAACACCGACTCCCGAACCCGGTCGGACGTTGGCCGCGTGCCCACTGGCGGCACCTCTAGCGGTCGACCCTTGGCAATTCCGGCGATGATCCTTGTCATGAGCGGTCCAGCCATTTCGCAGCGTCGGGATCGGTCAACGACGTCACCATCGTGGCCAATGCCGGGTGGTTCGTCAGGTTCGGATCGGCGCTCACGATCTGGTCCGCCTCGTCTTTGGCTGCAACGATGATGTCCGCGTCGCGAAGTAGCGACAGCACTCGCAGCGAACTCGTCCGACCTGATTGATCCGCGCCGAGCACGTCGCCTTCTCGCCGGGTCTGAAGATCGACTTTGGAGAGCTCAAATCCGTCAGTGGTCGCCGCAACGGCGTCGAGCCGTTCGCGAGCCTCGGTATCAGGCGGTGCGTTGGTCACCAGTAGACACAATCCAGGAAGTCCTCCCCGGCCGACTCTGCCGCGCAGCTGATGCAGTTGTGACACCCCAAAGCGATCAGCGTCCATCACGACCATAACGGTGGCGTTGGGCACGTCCACACCAACCTCGATCACCGTGGTGGCGACGAGGACATCAATTCGGTCGCGTTCAGGACCTGTTGTGCCAGCGGCGAATCTCCGCATCACCGAGTCTTTCTCGTCAGCGGGCATCTTCCCGTGCAACGTCTCGATACGTAGGCCCTTCAACGGACCTTCGGCGAGCATCGGCACGACGTCTTCGACGCTCGTCATCTCCAGCGGCTGCTCCGCGTCCTCGTCCGCGAGGAACCCCGCGTCCACCCCGTCGGTTTCGGAGGTGGCGCTGCCTGCGGTGATCCTTGGGCACACGACGTAGACCTGCCGGCCTGCGGCAACCTCCTCACGAACGCGTTCCCAGGTGCGCGCAAGAAAGCCAGGCTTCTGTGCCGCGGGGACCACATGCGTCGTGATGGGTGCGCGACCGGCAGGCAGCTCGCGCAGCACCGACACATCCAGGTCGCCGAATACCGTGATGGCGACCGTCCGAGGAATCGGTGTCGCTGTCATGACGAGAACATGTGGTCGTGTTCCGCGAGCGGCCTTGGCCGCTAGTGCAGCGCGTTGCTCAACGCCGAATCGGTGCTGTTCATCAACAACGACTAGTCCTAAGTCGGCAAACGTGACCTTGTCTTCTAGAAGTGCGTGTGTGCCGATCACGATCCCCGCTTGACCGCTTGCGACATCAAGCAGAGCTTGACGACGGGCCGCAGTGGATTGAGAGCCGGTCACCAAAGTGACCGTGGTGGTGTGCTCGCTGGTGCTGAAGATCCCGTCAGCTGCCAGTGGTCCGAGCAGGTCGCGGATCGAGCGCTCGTGTTGCGCGGCAAGTACCTCAGTGGGGGCGAGTAGAGCTGCCTGTCCCCCAGCGTCCACAACCTTCAACATCGCGCGCAACGCGACCAACGTCTTGCCAGACCCCACCTCACCCTGCAGGAGTCGGTGCATCGGGTGCTCACCAGCGAGCTCTGCGGCAATGACATCGCCGATCTCTTGTTGTCCGGCAGTCAACTCAAAGGGCAAGCGCGCGTCGAGGGCGCTCAGGAGCCCTGCGTCGATTGCGCGCCGCGGGGTCGCCGCATGCTCCCGGTATTCCTCGCGACGAATCGCCAGCACAGTCTGGAGCGCAAGTGCCTCCTCCCAGCGAATCCGCTTATTGCCAGCGGAAGGATCACTCTGGCTGGTGGGCCTATGCACGGCCTGGTACGCCTCTGCCATCCCGAGGAGGTGGTGTCGCTGTCGCACAGGCTCGGGTATCGGGTCGGGCTGGGAAGACCAGTCAACCTGATCAAGAGCGACTCGGACGGATTTGCTCACTGCCCACGACGACATCGAGGCAGTCGCGGGATACACCGGGATGATCTCGTTGGCGTACTCATCGGCAACCGTTGACTCGTCCTGGTCATCGCCGAGCATCGAGCACTCAGGATGGGTCAACTGCAACTTGCCGCGGAAGCTCGTCACTTTCCCCGCGAACAGCCCAACGGCACCCGGGGTGATCTTGACGGCGAACGGGCGACGGAAGAATGTGAGGCTTAGTTTCGCTTCGCCATCGGTGACGACGACCTCAGTCAATTGGCCCTTGCGGTTTCGCATCGGCCGGGTCTCGATTTTGAGAATCCGGGCAAGGACCGTGACGTATTCACCTTCTCGCAGACTCGCGAGATCCGTCAGCTCGCCGCGGTGACTGTACCGACGCGGCAGGTGCAGCAGCAGATCCTGAACGCTGTTGTAGCCGAACGCCTTCCCAAGCGCCTTGGCGGTTCGATCGCCCACGGCATCGACAAGGCCGGACGTGAGCTTCAAACCTTCAGTCACGTGGGACATTGTGGTGGGTCAGGCGCGGGATTCGGTGCAGCGACTGCCCGTGTGGACCGGACTACTCCAGTCCAATGATCAACGGCCATAACGGCTGACCGCCGTGGACAATCTCAACCTCAGCTTCGGGGCTTACCAGTTCCGCCGCATCGGAAACGGCCGCGAGCAGCGCTTCGTCGGCGTCTTCGCCAGCCACGATCGTCAACAGCTCTCCCCCACGTTCCAGCATTCGCCGAACGATCGCGACACCCGCCTCTGCGACTGTGGGTTCGATCTCGACGATGTCCCCGTCGAGGAGTCCAAGGACATCGCCGACCTGACACATGCCTGCGGTCGTGACGGCCTGCCGGACGGCGACGGTGACGGCGCCGTACCGGGTCGATGCCGAACTGCGGCCCATCGCGACTAGGTCATCGTCAAAATGCGCGCCTGGATCGTGAACTGCTGCAGCTGCGAGCGTTTGTACAACAGACCGCGTGGGAATCACCGCGACGCGGATTCCGTCATTCCGAGCTTGTTCGGCCGCTGCCTCAGCCACGGTGCGCGTATCGCCGTCACTAGGCAGGATGATGACTTCCCTAGCGCCGCTTCGCTTCACCCCGTCGAGGAGTTCAGCTGTAGACGGGCGCCGACCTGGTTTCGCGGGAACCGTCGTGACTCCTGACTCTTGGAGCAGCGTTGCCACTCCCGGACCGTGAGCGACTGCAACGAGCGCACGCCCGGTTCGAGTGCCGTCCTGTGACGCGTCACCGCCGTCACGCCCACTGCGGCGCAGGTCGTCAGCGAGCTCAAGATGTGTCACTTTGATGCGGTACGGGCGTCCAGCTTCAATTCCGGCCTCAATAGCGGCGCCGACATCGTCGACGTGCACATGAATGTTCCATAGTCCACCGCCCCCAACAACGACGAGGGAATCACCCAGCGCAGCGAGCGCCTCCTTCATCGGCGGCACGGCATCGTCGTCTGCGTCGAGCAGGAACATCACTTCGTACGCCGGACCACCGTAGGTCACCGAATGTGATTCGACCGCGACTACCGGTCGTGCCAGGCGCACATCGGGGTGGCTCACACGGCGTTCACCCGTGATCGCCTCGACCAACGCCTCAAGAATCACCACCAAACCCTTACCACCGGAATCCACCACTCCCGCGTCCTTGAGCACCTGGAGTTGTTCTGGCGTGTAGTCGAGCGCGACCTGTGCGCCCGCGACGGTTGCGCGTGCGACGGCTGTGAGCGCTGCGTCTGCATTCGCCGATTCCCTCGCCGAGGCAGCCGCGGCCTTTGCTACCGAGAGGACGGTGCCTTCTCGCGGCACGGCTACGGCTCCGTAAGCGAGTTCAGCGGCCCGAGTGAGGGCGGCGGCAAGGTCAGCCCCGCCGCCGGTCGCGGCCTCGGCGCTGAAGATGTCGGCGATGCCGCGCAACAGTTGGCTGGTGATCACCCCAGAATTTCCCCGCGCACCCAGAAGCGCTCCTTGGGCAAACGCGGTAACAGACTGGGCCAACGATGGCGCTGCGCCGTCTACATAGAGGTCTTCGACGTACTGCGCAGCCGATTCGACGGTGAGGAAGAGGTTCGTCCCGGTGTCGCCATCGGGGACGGGGAACACGTTGAGCGCATCGATCTCGGCGCGGTGTTCACCCAGGCCGGATAGCGCTGCGGCCGCCCATAGGCGAACCACTGCCGCATCAATTGTGTCGTGCACGCACACCTCCGCACTCCGGGCTAGACCGACAGCCTAGTGCGATTTGGTGCCTGGGTGTCGCGATCGCTGGTCTGTCGGGTAGCCTAGATGGGTTGCGTCCCACGTGGGCCCAAGTCTTGTGGAGAGTTCAGTGAAGTGTTCAAGGAACTCACGCAAGCGGCCGCGGACACCAGATCCGCAGGCAACACCAGCACGACAAGCAGTACCTCATCCGTTTGAACTTCGATACTTCAGGAGCTAACTGTGGCTGCCAACTGCGACGTATGCGGCAAGGGCCCGGGCTTCGGCCACAGCATTTCGCACTCGCACCGACGCACCAAGCGTCGCTGGAACCCCAACATCCAGCGGGTTCGCACCGTCGTCGGCGGAACGCCGAAGCGCGTGAATGTGTGCACTTCGTGCCTCAAGGCCGGGAAAGTCACCCGCGCTAGCTAGTTAGCCCTGCTTGCGCGTCGGCACCCGTGCCATGACAACTGCGCTCACTGCAGCAGTCGCGAAGAAGTACCACAGCCGTGACTATCCGGTTGTGCGATCCCAAATTGCCGAGTGGGGGCAGAGCCGTCCGCTCGACGGTGCCCGGGTACTCGATGCCACCCCGCTTTTCACCAACACCCTCGCGAAACTCCTGCCGCTGATTGCGGCAGGCGCGAAGGTGAGCGTAGGCGTTCACCCAGATGTTCCTGCCGACCCTGCGGTAGTGGCTCTGTTGCCGGACCTCGGGATAGACGTCGTCGCGGGGGCCTCCACCGAGGCGGAATTCGACGTGATCCTCGACTGTGCCGGGCGCCACCGAGGCGTCACCAGCACCCACGGGTATGCGGAGTTGACCCACAGCGGGCTCGCGCACTATGCCGGAAGCCTCCAGCCTGTCGTTATGGTCGACGAATCCCCGCTGAAGCTCCTCGAGACGATGTTCGGCACCGGCGAGAGCTTTGGCCGCGCCCTAGATCACCTCAACGCGCGCCCCGCCAACAATCGGGTCGTCGTATTCGGCGCTGGCAAAGTCGGCTCGGGAATTGCGCTTAATGCGATCGGCCAAGGGCTATCGGTCACGATGATCGACCGGCCAAACGCAGCAAATTTCGCTCACGCACCCATCATTGACCTCCGCGACGTTGAGGCAGTCACGGATGCGCTCTCAAACGCGGGTGTCATCGTGACCGCGACAGGAGTTGCAGGCGCTGTTGCCGAGTTCGCCGAGGCGATAGTCGCTTCAAACGCGATTGTCGCCAATATGGGCGTCGACGACGAGTTCGGCCCCGATGTGCCGGTTGACCGTGTCCTCAACGGCAAGGCGCCAGTGAACTTCGTGCTCGCCGAGCCAACGCTGATGCGATACATGGACCCCATTTTTGCGCTATCAAATGCGGCCGCCGTAGATTTGATCACCGGCAACGTCCCACCCGGGATCCACCCACCAAACCCCAGTATCGACGCCGCCATCGCCGCCCACCTGCGCGAAACCCACAGCAACCTCGACGAGCTCACCTTCATCGAACGCCTTCTCACCCACCCTCTCTAACCCGCCATCACCACGTTGAGTGTGGGGTTGTTGGGGCGATCCGTGCCGGAAACACCCCAACAACCCCACACTCAACGCCATCAGCGGCGGGCGGGAGGCAGCGAGCGGGGCGGAACCGCGCGCACGGCGGGCGCGTAGCGTGGTGGGGTGACTTCGGGGCGGCGGGCGGTGATTGCCGCGCTGAGCGTGAACCTGATGTCGGTACTGCCGCTGTTCCTGACGGGGGCGATGGCGGTGCAGATCAGCCGCGATTTCGGAGTGGTCCCAGCCGGAATCGCGGTGTTGGCGTCACTGTTCGCGGTGGCCTCGATGGCATCGAGTGCGCCACTCGGACGGCAGGTCGGTCGCCTTGGTGTTCGTCGCAGCCTGCGCACGACATCGGTGCTGAGTGCCCTTGCCCTTCTGGTTGCCGCCTACTCGCCGACCGTGTGGGTGCTTGGCGCCGCGATGCTCCTCGCAGGTTCAGGCAATGGACTCGGGCAGCCAGCGGGCAATGCCCTCGTTGCCGCACAGGTAAGTCAGGCGCGCTACGGCCTTGGCTTCGCTATCAAACAGTCGGCGATCCCCATCGCCACCACGCTCGGTGGGCTCGCGGTGCCCTTCTTAGCGCTGACCGTGGGCTGGCGCACCGCATACGTCGTGGCCGCTGGTTTGGCACTCGCGGTGATGTTCCTAGTCCCGCCAGACCGAAACCGCACAGCAGGGCGTAGTGAGTCCCCTGTTCCACCTCGCAGCGTGCGACCGCTCTGGCTACTCGCTGGCGGGTTGGCCGCGGCCGTGTTCGCTGCGACCTCGATAGGCGCGCTCGGGGCTGCCGGTGGCGTCCACGTCGGGCTCTCTGAGTCTGCGGCGGGTTACCTCATCGCGGTTGGCGGCCTCGCGGGACTCACCATTCGACTCCTCGCCGGACTCTATGCCGATCGCGCCCCGTTCGATTCACTGCGAGCGGTCTCGGCATTGGTGCTCGTTGGTGGGTTCGGCTGGCTCATCATGGCGACCGATCAACCCGTCGCATTTGCCATCGGACTGGTCATTGCGAATGCGTTTGGGTGGGGATGGCCGGGCCTACAACACCTATCGATGGCACGCCGATTCCCAACCTCGACTGCAGCTGCAAGCGGCATTTCACAAACGGGAATTGCGGCGGGGCTCCTCATCGGGCCCGCAGTTCTCGGTTTGCTGGTGACAACCGTCGGCTGGAGTTGGATGTGGCTCAGCGCCGCGATCGCGGCTTTCCTCGGATCGGCAGTCGTGTGGGTCGCATCTTCACGGATCCCAACGCTACGCGTTACGCAGCATGCCGAGGGTGGAGACGGCTTCTAGCCGACGATTGGGATCCCGAACAACGATGAGATCCCTGTTGCGATCAGTGCGACGGCAATTCCGAGGGTGATGAATCCGAATACCCGCTGCAGCACCATCACGCCGCTCGCGCCGAGCGAACTGTTGATCGGGCTCGCCGCCAGTAACGTCACCAACGACAAGAGTGCGATGAGGGCAATGCCAATCGCAATGCCGATACTGTCGGCCACGCCTTTGTTCTGAGCGACAATTCCGATAACGACGCCCATCGACCCCGGGCCAGCCAACATCGGCATAGCCATCGGGCTGAAAGAAATATCGGGGAACGTCTTCTTCGACTTTACGGTATTCGCAGGCTTTGCCTCACCTGTCGCGTCGCGCTGATCGTCCGACGCAGCAGTTTGCGGCGAACCGGCGCCTGTGGTCTCGTCAGTGGAGGTGGTTGCTGCGCCCGCTTGTCCGTGCGCCGCCGCACTCGACTCGGTTGAGGGAACAGGAGGACCCGAGCGATTGACTTCGTCGTCAGATTCGACGTCCTCGCCCGGAAGCAAGTGGCTCGGAAGAGCGACTACTGCGTCGGTCGCATCGTGTGTCGCTTGAACGACCGACGACTTCGCAGCCGACACAGCATGGACTGTGGAGTCCTTCACCGCCTGGAAAACGCGATGCTTGACGCGGTGCTCTTCCTTCTGCGAAATCCTCGGCGCACCTGTCGACATCTGCCAGGCGGTATTCGCCACGATCAGTCCGCCCGCGATCTGCAACATCCCCAGGCTGAGCCCGAAGAAGTTCAACAAGCCGTTGCCGATGTACTCGGTGACAATCAAGATCACAAAGACGAAGAACGACGCCTTGATCGCCATCGACTTGCGCCATTGCGCAGGCCCGTCCTGGGTCAGGCTGGCGAACAACGGCAACGCAGCGAACGGGTTCACCAACGGAAACAGTGCAGCAAACGTCAAGCCCGCAAGCGATAGCCAAGTCACACGCGCGATACAACCACAAGCGGACTACACCTGCCAGTGGGCAAGTGCCTCGTCGAACTAGGGGCGGGTAGCCAAAATGTCGTCGATGGTGAGCAGTATCGGACCGTTCGTCGCACTAGAAGACAAGTACGTGACAAACCCAATTGCACCGTTGGCTTGCAGCCCGGCCGTCGTGTCCGTCGCCGAGACTGCCCAGGCCGTCGGTTCGGGCTGCCCGACTTTCCAGAGCTTCGCACGGATCGTGGTGGAGCCCGTCCCCACAACTTGGAGTCGAATCTGCAGCTTCTCACCAGGGGCATACGTCAATCCGGCGGGCAGAACTTCATTGGCGATGATCGTCCCGGAACCGTTCGCCGCATTGCGGACCAGAGCCAATCCGGGCTTTCCATCAGATCGGTACTTGATTCGCGCGGTGTACTCGCCTGCGTTCGGGACGGCCCGACCGACCAGCGACGCGTAGAGCCCACTGCCAGTTGCCAATCTGTCGAGTGCCAACGTCGCTTGCACGTCGGTCGATGAGGATGCGACTGCCCGCAGGTACATGTTCCGACCGCTTCCAACAGGTGAACTCAAACGACCTTCACCGTTGGCAACAGAGAATGCCGACGTCGGGTAGGTAGTCCAGGCTCCGCCGAGTTGAGCGGTACCCCATCCGGACGCTGCGGTTCGAGTGAAAGTGTCTTCAGCGATCTTGACCACGCTTGGAGCCGCCTCGACCGTCACCGCCTTCGTGATCGAATTCGTCGCGCCAAGGTTGTCCGTCACCTTCAGCGTCACGTTGTAGGTACCGGCCGCGGAGTACGTGTGTGCCGAAGGTCGCACGCCTGTGGCAGTCGCGCCGTCGCCGAACTCCCATTCGTAGCTCGCCACGGAACCATCGGGGTCGGAGGACGCCGCACCATCGACTGTGGCCGCAAGCCCACTCGTCGACGAGGTGAATGCTGCCGTCGGAGTCTGGTTTGCGGGCGGCTCTCCCTTCGTCAAAGTGAACCCGTCAGTGCCGGTACCTACCGCGGCCAAGAAGTTGGCGTTGAATGATGTGTCAGTGGCGTGCATATCGAGAACGCCGTAGCTCGGGTCCCGATTGAGCCCGGTGTACGACGCAAAGTAGCCCGCTTCAGTGTCGGCACTGTTGACGTCACGAAGCGGAATGCCGCCGGTTCCCACGGTCGCGAAGACAGTTCCTTGACCGGCGGTGAAGTTGCCATCGGCGTCGGCCACGCAGGCGGGATTGAATGACCCGACGGTGAGTGTTGTGCAACCCGCGACGCCAGCCCGAAGCTGGTGCGTTCGCTGGTAGGAGTGCTCGTGCCCGTGAAGGACGAGGTCAACCTTCTTGCTGATCATCAAGTTGTAGAAGTCGCGGTTTGCGGGACACGCGTACCCACCGACCGACAGGCACGGCAAGTGGTTGGAGACGACAATCCACTTCGCGCCCTTCGCACGCGCATCGTCGATCGCAGAGGACACCCAGTTGTACCGTGCGTCACCCTGCGCGTAGACCCACTTGCCGTCTTCGAACGTCAGTTCCTTGGATGCCTCAATGACACGGACGAGAGGCGCACCCTTGGGGAAATCCATGTAGTACTGGCGGCCGTAGGTGCCAACGATTCCTGGCACTTGGTTTGGAAGGCAGGCACTGAAGTTATTGATCGCACCGTCTTGGACATCGAGGCTCTCGTGGTTGCCAGAAACGAGCTGGAACGCTGCGTCCTCACCGACGCGCGCTTTGACGTAGTCACACCACGCCTGCTCGCTCGACACATCACCGTAGGCGAGGTCACCAAGCGCGAGGGTCGCATCCGGATCGATGTCCGCGATCTTGTTGAGCACTGCATTGGTGTTTGCCCTCGCACCAAAATCACCGGCGGCGGCTAGGTGGACCTCATCCGCTGCAGATACCTGCGGTACGACAACAAGTGCAGTCGCAAGAACGACAAGGACAACTGCGAGCAGGCGCGCGCGAGTAACGATCTTTTCCATTGATAACTCCCCCAAGTATCCGGCCACTGTACGGCCCACCCTTGAGAGACGATCAAGCAATACCCACGTCCATCAGAGTCTCGGTGCCAGACCACACGAGCAACTGACCCGAAGGACCGACTTCAGCGCGGGTTTTCCACCGCGACTTTGAGCTTGCCCAGACCCTTCTCCAGGTCCGCGCCCACTGTCTTCTCGAAGTTGATGAAGATGCCAGCGATCCGCGCCATCAGCGTCTTTGGAGTACGGACTTGCCACACAACCCTGGTGCCCACCTCGGTATCGACGAACTCAAACTCGGTCTTGCTTGCGGATTTGAAGGGCTTGAGGAAGGTCAAGTCGATCTTGATTGCGTTCGGTTCAACGGCAGTAATCTCCATGGTGCCTTGGCCAGCCTTCTTGTTGCCCGACCACGCGTAGTGAGCGCCGATCCCGCTTTCTGGGCCGCTGTACGTCCGACTCAGATTCGGGTCCAACTCCTCC
>CAUJEJ010000093.1 GCA_963169255.1 Actinomycetota bacterium
TCCACATCGACAGCGAAACGAACGGCATTCTCGGCTACGACCACGTCCACGCCGAAAGCAAAAGCGAAGCAATTGCTTTACGCCCCGCCGACTGGAAGCGCAGCGAAACGAAGGCCTACAAAGGGCTCCTGTCGTATTCATTCTGAGAAGTGAAGTGACACGACAAAGCCCCGCCAAAAAACTGGGGGGTTCCGCGGCGGGGCTTTGGACGTCAATCGTAGATCATCCCGACCTCGGCACCTGCACAAGGCAAGCGCAAGAACGGGCGCTGGGAACGCGGGACGCTCATGCAACGATCACGCCTGCGGAGCTTGCCGATCAAGAGATCAGCGGGTCACGCTAAATTGGTGATATGACCAGCGACAAGTTCACGATGGACGCGGAAGACGTAACCGTCACCCGCGTGACCTTCGCGGACTTGCTGGCCCGGTCCACGGCGGAGCAGCTCGAAGCGCTCTACACCGACGGATACATGACGAAAGAAGTCGCCCGCGATTACGTGCGCTGGCTCGAAACGATCCCCGCGGGCTAAACCACCGCGACCCCAATCCGGTCACAATCCGGTCACACTGCCGACAGCACGGCCCGTTTCACGCTGGGACAGGCTGGGACGTAAACCCCGTAAATACGGGCTGAACGGGCCTAGACGGGATGAGCTGGGCGGCGCTGATACGGGGGAACCTCGACTCATAATCCGTCAGGTCGTCGGTTCGAGTCCGACTCGCCCCACCAAACCCCGTGTCAACCGTGGAAATGCGGCTCGGCAACTCGTGCTGAGGTCACGTTTGACAGCCAACCTGACAGCTACACTCAGCCGCTCTTGCGGCGGAACTGGCGACCTCCGCCAGCCTTGCCATGCTCACCAGTTGCCTTCGCGTGTCCGTCGAGGTGGGCCTGGCCGGTCGCGTTCTTCTGATTTTTGCGTTCCAGCGCAATTCGCATTTGTTCTTTTGGATCGTTGGCTGCTGCTGACGTTTCTTCAGCAGCAGGCTCGTTCGTAGCACTGTTCTCGGTTGCAGTCATAGGGTCAGTATATCGGGGTTGTGAACGACTGCCAACCCTCGACGAATCCGTGGTGTGGGCGTGGAGCGCCGACGGTTCGAATGTCTCAGCGTTGAGCGCGGAACGCTGACCACACCACGACGGCCGGCCAAATTCCTTGAGCGGCGGCCGCCAAGCGTTCGGTAGCCCCGACGAATTCGCCGCTCACAAGCGACACGGCGAAGCCGCCGACGAGCAGAGTGAGCACCAGCCCAGCAATGATTGAGGGTCCCCTGCGCAGTGCCCAACTCGTCGCCGGAGATCGCTGCCAAGCGACCAGCGGCCATGCGCCGAGGCAACCAAAGGCGATGAACGCGAATAGGCCGTGAAGCATCGAACTGCCCGATACCGGAAGCGGTGCAAGCGCGACCCCAATCGTTGCGAGCCCGCCAATCGCGAGCACCACTCGTCCGACGATGCGAGCTTCTCGCAGTCCGCTTGCGGTGATCACGTGGCAGGCACCGACGAGCAGTAGCGCCCAGGTCATCACTGCCCGATCCGTTGCGCCAAATGCGGCGAGCGCGCTGATGGTGTCGCGAGCGGAGTCGAATCCGGTCGGCTGGAGGGTCGCCGCGTAGGTCCACCCTCCAATGAGGAGGATCGGTGCGCTGGTCGCAGAGATTAACGCCCAGGATTTCACGCGGACCTGTTGCTTCATATAGAGCTCTTCGTTGCTGCGCGCACATCGGATTGGTCAGTAGTGGACATCGAACGGCGCCCGGCGAGCGAGATGTGGGTGGTTGCGGGTGCCTGCACAGCTGCATCATTCCCCGGCAGGCCTCTCGTTTGCGGAGGAACGTCGGCACATCCAATGAATGACCTAGGACACCCTCACTCTTGTAATAGTGTGTTAGACACAGTATTGTGCCAATATGAGCACAGACGAGGTCTTGGATTCCCATATCCAGGAGTTGCGGCGTGGAACCGTCGTGGTCGCCAGCCTTCGAATCTTGCAAGAGCCGGAGTACGGTTATCGGCTTCTCGAGCGACTTGAAGAAGCGGGATTCGCGGTCGAGGCAAACACGCTCTACCCCCTGTTGCGGCGACTCGAGAAGCAAGGGTTGCTCACCAGTGATTGGAATACCGACGAACCTCGACCTCGCAAGTACTACACCACGAGCTCGGCGGGGCGGGCGGTTGCAGATGCAGTGATGGCCGATTGGGATCGACTAACAAAAGCGCTCGACGCGCTCGCAGTGAAAGGCAGAAAGTGATGACAACCATGACGAAGCCGACATTGGTAGATCGATATGTGGCAGTTGCTGTCAAGGGTGTGCCAGCGGATCAGCGCGAAGACGTCGCGGCAGAACTGCGAGCATCGCTCGACGACGCGATTGACGGACTTGTGGAACAGGGCTTCACTCGTGAAGACGCTCAGGAGCGGGCGTGCAAAGACCTCGGAGACCCGGCGGCGCTCGCGGCACAATACGGCGGGCGTTCACGCTTCCTTATTGGACCGGAGTACTTCAGCGAGTACCTGCTGCTATTGAAGATCCTCCTGAGCATCGTTCCGCCGATCATCTTCTGCGTCGCAATCGTCGCGGCCGTCATTGCCGGTGAATCTGCCGGACAGGTGATCTTCGGCGCAATTGGCGTGTGTTTCCAGGTTGCCGTGCAGATTGCATTCTGGGTAACGCTGAGTTTCGCGCTGATGGAGCGCGCCGGGACCAAACCCACAGAACTCAGCTGGAGTCCGGACAAGCTCCCCGAGATTCCCAACCGCCGAATAGGACTTGGTGAAACCGTCTTCTCGGTATCAACGATCGCGTTGGCGATGTGGGGACTTTGGTACTCGCAAGACCACTGGCTGGTGAATGGAGTTGACGGGGGACAGGTTCCATTGGTCAACCCGGCGACGTGGGACTTTTGGATTCCCGCGCTCTACGTCGTGCTCTTCGCAAGCTTGCTGGTCGAGATCGCGAAGTACCGTGTGGGCTATTGGACCGTCCGGCTTGCGGCGGTCAACACGGTGGTGAACGCCGCGATCTCGGTGATCTTCATTGCGGTATGGGTTGGCGGTTCAGTGTTGAATCCCGCAGCCGACGTATCTGACCTCGTGGTCAGTATCTCGGGGCTGCTGCCATGGTTCGTTCTCATCGCAGCGTTCGACGCGGGATACGGCTGGTGGGCGGTGTACCGCCAACGCGTCGAACTCAACGTTGACGCTCACACCACAAGCGGCTAGTCGTCGATCGATCGTCGCAGGCGCTTGGTCTCGCCTCGCTGCTTTTTTCCGGCGATCCTGCGGTCCTTAGCGCGGCGACTCGGGCGGGTGGGGCGACGTTTGGGCGGTGGCGGTGCAGTCGCCGCTCGAAGAATCTTCGCCAACTGTTCCTGGGCAACGATCCGGTTCTGATACTGCGATCGCTCACCCTCGGCGTGCACGGTCACAACACCGTCAACAAGTCGCGACTTCAACCGTTCGATCGCCCGGGCTTTGAGGTACTGATCGAGCGCGTTCGTTGAAACGACATCAAACGACAGCGACACCCTGCTGTCTGTCGTGTTGACCGATTGGCCGCCGGGGCCTGACGAACGTGAGAACTTCCACCGCAACTCCGCTGCAGGAATCGTTAGTCCTGAGCGAATCTGGAGATCGGGGGCCATACGTATGAGTATGGCGGGTGCGAGGTGGAACGTTGCGCGAGTTTCGTGACGTCGCGCACCATCGGCCGCTATCCGTTTCACCAACCGTTCGTCGGGTATGACATAGACGAACGTATGAGCACGGTGCGCGGAAATGTTCGGGGGAACATCATGAAGTCACACACATACGGCGCTGCGGTAGTCGGAGCGCTTGCAGGAATCGCACTGGGCGTAGCTGGGGTTGGGGCCGCACGAATCGCTGCCCGCTCTAGCCGCTAGTGCACGAGGATCGGTGGATTTGATGGCCAAGGATGGCGCGAAGCGTGAATCACGCGACTCCCAAAGTGAACAACAGATGGCCGATTCGTCACGAACGGGTGCCCGTGCAGCATCGCCTCACGATTCCGGCGAGACTGCACCCATGGGTAAGAACACTCAGGTTGGGCCGGGCGTCACTGTTGGCGCCAAGGCCAAGATTGCTGGCCACGCAGAGCTCGCGCATGACGTAAAGATCTCTGGCAAGGCGAAGGTTTCCGGCCACTGCATCGTTCGCGAGGCCGCCGCGATCTCGGGGAATGCGTGGGTGCACGGCCACGCGACAGTCGAGGGAAACGCACGAGTTTCGGACCACGCCGAGGTCGCGGGACAAGCGACCATAAGCGACAAGGCACGAGTGTCCGGGCATGCAGAAGTGACTGGGAAGGCCAGGCTCGGCGGCAGGTCACACGCCACTGGGTCTTCTTTGGTAAAGGACCAGGCGAGACTGTCAGGCAATGCGCGAATCTCTGGCCAAGCAGTGATTTCCGGAAATGCACACGTCACAGGCGACGCGTGCGTGGCAGGAGAAGCGCATGTCACTTCCGATGAGCATGTCGTCACCTTGACTGATTCCGAAGGTGTCGTGTGGACCGCGTTTAGGACCCGTAACAACGGGCGACAGATCATTAAGTCGCGGACGCTCGTCGAAGAATCTGAAGCGCCGCAGGCGCTGCTTAAGGCAACCGCGAAGGCTTGGTACTCAGCGTCCTGATTTCGTCGGCGCCTCTGTATCAGCTCGAGTCGAGGTCGACGATTTAGGCAGTGATCCTCGCGCAGTTAGAGGTCGTCGTCACTATCGGAAGCGGGGTCGAGCGCCTCGATCGCTGCGTCGATCGAGCCAAACACTCGCTCGGCTCCGATGCTGTCTACAAGGCCACCGTGATGGAACGCGTCATCGGTCTTGCCGGGGTGTGAAACGACCGCTAGTTCCACTGTCCGTAGTTCACAAAGCTCCGCGATTTGGATCATCGCGCTGTTCCCGGTGTAGTCGATGTCGTCGACGCCGGTGGTATCGAGGACCAGCAAGTCTGGCTTGTCGGCATCCTCAGGGATCTGTACGAGCATCTCTTCTCGGAACCAGTTTGCATTCCCAAACCAGAGTGGTCCGTTGAGGTGGAACACTGCGACGCCTGGATGCTCTTCGCTGCCCTTCATGCGTTGGGGAACCCAGACTCCCTCGGGGGTGCGGGCAAGTCGAAGTAGTTCAGGCCGGGCAGTGCGGCGTGCTCGATCCAGGACCGAGATGATCACGGCCAGAGCCACTCCGTACGCGACGCCCAGCACGACCACGCCAAGCAGGGCAGTCAACATCAACCCGAACGCACGCCAGGAGTAGCGCTTCATCGATCGCATCTCGTCGAGGTGGAAGATGCGGATGGCGATGAACAACAAGATTGCCGACAGAGTCGCCTCTGGTAGCGCTTCGATAGGTCCGCTGGCAAACATGACGATCACCACGAGCACGCATGCGAACAGGCTGGTGACCTGTGATCGGCCACGCGACTCAGAGATGATCGTTGTTGACGGGGGACTTGCATTGGCCGTGAATGAACCGAAGATGCTCGATAGGAAGTTTGCGGCTCCGACTGCTCGGAAATCAGCGTTGATATCGGTTTCGAAGCCACCTACTGCGGCTGCGGTCCGGGTAGTCGCAGCAGTTTGGGCAATGCAGATAACAGCGATCGCTAGTGCGGTCCCGAGCACTGCTTCCACTGCGCCGTAGGTGATGGGTGGGAATGTCAGGTCAGGCAAGCCAGACTTGAGACGGCCGAGGGTGTCGACTCCCATCGCGTTCAGGTCAAACACGTTAGACGCAATGATCGACACGGTGAGCACGATGAGCGCACTGGGGAATCGCGGACCGAATCGCGACAGAATGAGCAGCAGAAGCAGCGACGAAATCCCGACCACGAGTGTCGGAACGCTTACCTCGGGCAGGGCGGCCATCACGTTCCATAGACGAGCGACTGTGCGTTCGCCCTGCGATTCGACGCCAAAGAACTGCGGCAGTTGATTCACCACGATGATGATGGCGATACCGCCGAGGAAGCCTGTGACGACAGGGCGAGACAGGAAATCGCCGAACCAGCCCATCTTGCCGAAACCAATAATGAGCAGTAGGACCCCGACGAGCATCGTGGTGACAAGTGCCATTCCGACGTACTCAGGGGTTCCGGCCACTAATCCCAGGCTGACGAGTCCGGCCGCGAGCATCGGGGCGATTGTTGAATCCATCCCGAGCGCAAGATGGCGGTTCGCCGCGAACACAGCGGCCATCAAGCAAGCAGCCAAGAAACCGTAGAGACCGGTGATGGGCGGCATCCCGGCGAGGTGCGCGGTTGCAAGTTGGCCGGGAATGGTGATCGCACCAAAGCTGATTCCCGCTACTAGGTCGCGGCTCAACCAGCTGCGCCGATACCCGCGCAGCGTGGGGAAGACCCTCAGGTCGTCCTTCCATCGCGCCGTCACTTGAGTGATCCTATTGACGTTCGGGTGACGTAGTGCTCCGAAAGTGCGCGAGGCACATTGCCAGACCGTGGTGAGCGGCGATCAATGATCGATTGGCGGGGCGGGACTAACGGCCCCGGAACGCAGCTTGCGTGGCAATCGGTTACCGAACGCTGAAGTCCTGGGTTGCGTTTGCCAGCGTTTGAAGGAATACCTTCGTCGGCTTGGCGTTGCGGTTCTTGTAGTTGATCTGGGTCTTCAGTTGCTTGACCAGGACTTGGAATCGCTGGTTCGCCTTGCCGCCACGGGTTTCGGCTCCGACGACCGTCCGCAGGGTCTTGATATGCGGTGAACCCTTCTTAGTTCGGTATGCCGTACGGATCGCAGCGGCATCCACGATTGGCCGACTCCACACCCGCGAGGGTTCCCAGAACAAGGTCTCGGGCTTGTTGAGGTAGTTGTAGCGGCTCCACGCCGCCGCTGTTGAGGTCCCGGGTCCAGACGGTGCCGCGCAGCCCTTGAATGCGGCGAGGTGAAGATGAGGCCCGGTGCTATTGCCGGTGTTTCCGCTGTATCCAATGACTGTTCCGGTGCCTGCGATGGCCTTGCCGTCGCTGCCGATTCGGGGGCCCTCGACGGTCTGGCCGACCGTAACGGGAACTCCGGGTGAAAGGTGTTGCCACAGCGTTGAAATCGGCGCCCCTCGCACGACACTGCAGAGAAGGACCCAGTTGGAGGGGGCGTTGGAACCTGGATTGAATCCGGGGGCATTGTTGGCGACGCCATCGTTTAGCCCGATGACCACCGAGCGTCGAGGTGCATAGACGGCAGTACCCGTCCATAGCCCAACATCCCAAGCCCGGTGGGCGTTGCCGCTGCTGTAAGCCCAGCCTGCGTTGAGGCGAGCAGCGACCACCCACGATGGCGACGCAATCATGCTTCCGGCGGGAGTTCCGACATCTGCCCGGCCTGCGCGCGTTCCCGGCGCTAAGGCTTCCCCGTCTTCGCCGAGGGATAGTCCCGGGTTGGGAGATGCTGAGACGCCGGCTCCGGCGACCGGGATGGTGGCTGCGATTGTGCCTGCGATGAGAACTGAAGTCGCCAGCGTCAGCGTCTTGGTGCGGGAGCTTCGGAGGTTCATCTGCCAGTGCCTTTACATCGAATGCCATGGGTCTGGCACGTGTATCGGCACATCGCAGGGACTTCCGTAGGGTCAAATTCGAAGAAGTTGGTCCCTATCGCGAAGGAATTGGTGAAGTTTCGCTAGGCAGGCCTACAGGTGCTCAGGCGTTAGCGCGTGGCGCAATGCAGTGCGGGTCTGGTCGGGTGCGGTCCAAAAGACCCCTGCTGGTGGCAAGACCTCAAGAGTCGAGGTAGAGAGTGCGTCGGAAATTCGGTGTGCGACGTCTGTGCTGTGGAGTACGTCGCCCTCCTGCGCGAGTACGAGCGCAGGTGCCTTAACCGCGCGCAAGGTCGAGACGTTCCGGACGGGCACATCTACCCGAGCCGGTGCTGGTGGTGTCATGACAGCGAGTTCAGCGGCTCTGCGCGCGAGTAGGACTCGAGTCACGCGGAGATCACGCAGGTCGGCGGGCACCTCTTCGAGGAGAACCTCGGTGAGCCGCTCCCGATCGCCCGATTCGATCGCAGCTCCCAGCGCTCGTAGTCGAGCTATCGCGCCGTCATTGCTGGCTTGATCCAACGCGGCAGGCATGACGAAGGCGAGTCTGTCGAACCGATCTGGGGTAGTCGTGAGAATTCGCAACAGTGCGCCCGCGCCAAGCGAGAGTCCGCACGCTCCGGTGGCGCCTACGTGGTCCGCGACGACTCGAAGGTCGTGGGCGAGTAGGTCGTAATCCCAGCCGCCCGGTAGCGGGTCGGAGCCGCCGTGACCGCGGAAGTTGAACAACACGCGGGTTCCGGCGAGCGGCATCGCTAGCGGCTTGGTCTCCGAGACCGAACCAGCAAGCCCGTGGGCGAACACTGTCACGGGGGCGCCGTCGCCATACACAAAGAACTCAATGCCACCGACGTGTGCGTGGCGAGCAGCTCGGGTCAGTGTTGCGGTACTCATGCGCCGACCGCGTGAACGCCACCGTCGACGTGAATGATCTCGCCGGTGGTCGCGGGGAACCAGTCGGAAAGCAGGGCCAGAGCTGCCATGGCTGTGGGCTGGGCATCGTTGATATCCCAACCCAACGGCGCCCGTTGATCCCAGACATCCTCGAACTCGTTGAAGCCTTCGATTGATCGAGCCGCCATCGTTCGTAGGGGGCCCGCTGAGACGAGGTTGACGCGCACGCCTTGCGGTCCCAACTCTTTGGCGAGGTACCGAGATGCTGACTCCAACGCGGCCTTTGCCACTCCCATCCAGTCGTAACTCGGCCAAGCGACCGTGGCGTCAAAGTCGAGGCCGACGACGCTCGCTTTTGGTGTCAGACTCGGCGCGAGCGCGCGCGTCAGTGAGACCAAGCTGTACGTCGAGACGTGCATCGCGGTTGCCACGTCGGGCCACGGTGTCGTCATGAACCCGCCGCCAAGAGCGCTTTCGGGTGCGAAGCCGATGGCGTGCAAGATTCCATCAACCTCACCCAGATGTTCTGCGACGCGATCGTTCAGGGATGCCAGATCGTTGTCGTCGGTCACGTCGAGCGCGAGAACCTCAACTGGCTGAGGTAAGCGTGCGGCAATCCGCGACGTTAGGGATACGGTTCTTGGTGGGCTTGTAAGCACGATCTGCGCGCCTTGCTCTTGAGCGAGTTGCGCGACTGCGTAGGCGATGCTGCTCTGGGTCAACACCCCCGTCACGACGAGTCGCTTGCCCTTCACTATCCCGTGGGACGCGATGCCGCTCTTGGTCATGTTGTCAGTCAGAGTCACAGTCATTCTGTCTCCTTGGTGTGCGGACGGAGCGTACGTACGATCACGAATAGATCACGGCCGCCTGGTTTCGTTGCCTGGTGGTTGTGCAGTGGCGAGATCGCAGATGGCTAGTGGCCCATGCCGAGTCCGCCGTCGACGGGGATCACGGCTCCGGTGATGTACGCACCCGCGTCGCTGGTGAGAAACTCGACCGCCGCGGCCACATCGTGTGGTGTGCCCGTCCGGTTGAGGGGGATGCTTTCTAGAACGCTGGACCGTCGATCATCGGTCAGGTCCGCGGTCATCTCGGTATCGATGAACCCTGGAGCAATCACGTTGACTGTGACTCCGCGCGGTCCAAATTCGCGTGCTAGCGAACGGGCGAAGCCGATCAACCCAGCCTTGCTCGCGGCGTAGTTTGCTTGCCCTGCGGAGCCGCTCGTCGCGACGACGCTGGAGATCAAGATGATCCGACCCCACCGGTTGCGCAGCATTGGTCCGCTGACAGCCTTGACCAATCGGAACGCGCTCGTCAGATTTGTGTCGAGGACGTGGGAGAACGATGCCTCGTCCATCCGCAGGAGCAACTTGTCGTCAGTGATTCCGGCGTTGGCGACGAGGACCTCCACTGGGCCGTGCTCCGCAACTGCCTGTTTGACAGCTAGCTTGACACTCTCTGCTTCGGTCACGTCGCACGCGACGTCAAGGCAACCCTCGACTGTTCCGCCGCCACTTCGCGAGAGGTTCGCAACGCGATGACCAGTCGAGGTGAACGTCGTCGCGATCGCGGCTCCAATGCCGCGACTACCCCCGGAGATCAACACCGACCTCGTTGTGCGTTGCGCTGGCTGACCAGTTGCCTCAACGCGGACGCGGTCACGTGGCGAAGTCTCATGGGGTGGTGCTTCGTGCAACGTGACGACCTCGCCATCGATACCGAGGCCGTCCGTGAACGAGAGTACTTCTGTCGGGTTCATAGCGGGATGTTCTTCTCTCGTGAGCGGGTCGGTGTGCACGTCGCCAGGAGTGAGGCGAGCGTTGCCCGGGTCTGTGCTGGCTCGATGACGTCATCGACGATTCCGAGTTGAACGGCGCGGTCGAGACCGCCTGCCAGTTGGCTGTGTTCGGCAGCGAATCGCGCGATGCCTGCCTCGCGGGAGTGCTCTGGCAGTTCTGCGATGTCGCGGCGCCGGGTGATCGCCACGGCCGCCTCTGAACCCATAACGTCGACGACCGCAGTCGGCCAAGCGAGCACGCGTGACGCTCCAAGTGACTTGCTATTCATCGCGATGTACGCGCCGCCGTAGGCCTTGCGGGTGATCACGGTGAACCGGGGGACTCGCGCGGCGGCGAAGGCATGAAGCAGCTTGGCCCCGCGCCGCACAATTCCGTCGGCTTCTTGCTTTCGTCCAGGCAGGTAGCCCGGTACATCAACCACAACAACGAGCGGAATCCCGAAGGAGTCGCACAGACGAACGAACCGCGCGGCCTTCTCCGAAGCGACTGCGGTGAGGCACCCGCCCATTCGGATGGGGTTGTTCGCGATGACCCCTACCGGTTGGCCGTCTAGCCGACCAAGACTCGTCACCACGTTGGGCGCCCACTCGCGATGAAGTTCGGTAGGAGCTACGTCAAGGAGTGCGTCCACAATCGGTCGGACGTCATAGGCGCGTCGCGGGTTCGTGGGCACAAGTTCAGCGATGTCGCGCGTGGGCGTAGTGGGCGCCGCAGACTTCTTCACATTCGCGAGCAGACTGGCGACCTCGCGGGCTCGGGCGAACGCCTCTTCGTGGGTCGCGGCTCGTATGTGGCTCAGCCCCGAAGACTTGGCGTGGACGTCCGGTCCACCGAGTGCCTCAGCGTCCACTGCCTCGCCGGTCACGCTGGTCACGATGTCCGGGCCCGTGACGAACACTCGCGCGTCCGGCCCAACAATCACCACGTCGGTGAGTGCGGGTCCGTACGCTGCGCCTCCAGCTGCGGGCCCGAGCACGATGCTGATCTGCGGCACAACCCCGCTCGCTTTGGTCATCGCAGCGAACACTGTTCCTACGGCGTCGAGGCCGAAGGCGCCTTCGGCCAACCGAGCGCCGCCCGACTGCCACACGCCGACGACCGGGATGTCCAAGCGCATGGCGAGGTTGTACGCGGCGACGATTTCTGCGCAGCCGTCGGCTCCCATGGCCCCGCCCTTTCGGCGCGGGTCAGTGGCGAACATGACGCATGCAGTGTCGCCAAGGCGACCGAGGGCGCTCACTGCGCCATCGCTGGCAGCAAGCAGCCTCAGCGGACTGCCATCGCTGAGTTCTTGCAGCCGGTGGATTGGGTCACGGCTGTCGTCGGAACCCGCAGACGCGACTTGACGGCGTGTCGGTTGATCAAGGGTTTGGTGAACGATCTCACCGAGGCTGGTGTCACTTGTGAGTTGCTCGGTTGTTGTGCTCACGTGGCGGCGCCTCGGAAGGCGAGCGCAACGTTGTGTCCACCGAACCCGAATGACGTGCTCAGCGCGATGCCGCTTCCGTCGATTACTCGGCCTTCGACTCTTACGACATCGAGGTTCACCTCGTCATCGAGTGAGTCGAGGTTCCTCGTCGGTGGCGCGAGGTTGTTCTTCAACGCAAGCACGCTGAAGACGGCCTCGACGGCACCCGCCGCACCCAAAAGGTGACCGGTCGCTGCCTTGGTTGCGCTCACTGCCACGGTGGAAGCCGACGGACCTAGTGCGCGATGCAGTGCAGCTGACTCAGCGACGTCACCAACAGGGGTGCTCGTTGCGTGAGCATTGATGTGGACGACATCGGTGGGCTGTGCGCCCGCTTCACGCAACGCGGTCATGATCGCGCGGCTCGCGCCAGCACCTTCCGGATCCGGAGCCGCGACATGGAATGCGTCGGAGGTAGTCCCGGCTCCGGCCACCTCGGCGTAGATCTTTGCGCCGCGAGCTACGGCATGACTGGCACGCTCCAACACCAACGCACCAGCGCCTTCGCCCATGACGAATCCATCGCGGCCCTTGTCGTACGGGCGTGATGCTGCTTGTGGTTCGTCATTCCGAGTCGACAGCGCGCGCATTGCTGCGAAGCCAGCGATTGTCAGCGGGTGTACTCCGGCCTCAGTGCCGCCACAGATCACCACGTCGGCACGGCCGAGTCGGATCAGGTCGAGCCCCAGTGACACAGCCTCGGCGCCAGACGCACAGGCACTCACCGGAGTATGGACCCCGCCCTGCGCGCCGACATCGAGACCAACTGCGGCAGCTGGTCCATTGGGCATCAGCATCGTTACTGCCAACGGTGACACTCGATTCGCGCCGCGTTCCTTCATGGTGTCGTAGGAGGACAACAACGTCCCGACTCCGCCAATGCCTGTGGCGAATGCAACCGCGAGCCGCTCTGGTTCCAGATCGTCACCGATGTGTGCATCTGCCCAGGCTTCGCGGGCAGCGATCACCGCAAACTGCTGGGAACGATCCCAGCGCCTTGCCTGAACTCGATCCAGAACGTCGGCCGGTTCGGTTGCGGCGACACCGGCAATCTTGACGGGAAGATCGTGCGCCCAGTCGGCAGTGATTGCGGTAATCCCGGATTCGCCAGCAAGAAGTCTCTGCCAGCTTGATTCTGCAGTCCCGCCGAGCGGAGTCGTGGCCCCAACGCCGGTCACGACTACCGCGTCATCGGAATAGGTCATGCGGTGGTCCGAGCTGCTGAGACGGAATCGGCGATGAAGTCGACTGCCTCGCCGACCGTGGTCATCTCAACGAAGGCCGAATCCGGAATCTTGATGTCGAACCGTTCTTCGGCAACAACGATGATCTCCACCATCGTGAGGGAGTCCAGGCCAAGGTCGGCGTCGAACGCCGCTTCCCGAGTGATCGCGACCGATCGCGGTCCGGCGATCTCTTCGATGACCTCAGTGAGGGTGGCAAGCACGGTGGTGGCGTCGGTCAGGTTGATGTCAGTCATGTGTTTCTCCATCTGTGAGGTGTTGTGTGGTGAAGTGCTACAGCTTCGTGATTGCTTGATTGGTTGAACGAGTTGACGAGTCGGAGTGAATCCGAGGCCGCTACGGACAGCGGACGACTTGGGATGCCCAGGTCATTCCCGATCCGAATCCAATGAAGAGCGTGGAATCGCCGGACTGGATACGACCCTCGTCCTTGAGTCGGGCGAGTGCCATGGGGATACTCGCGGCGGACGTGTTCCCCGCGTACTTGACGTCATCGGCGACGACCGTGGCATCGGTTAGTCCGAGGCTTCGCGATACCGATTCGATGATTCGCAGGTTCGCCTGGTGCGGGACGAAGGCGGCAAGTTCGGACGGTTCAATCCCGGCCTTCTCGCAGGCTTCGCGCGCAATCTTCACGACTTCGGTGATTGCCCACTTGTAGACCGCCTGACCATCCATGTGCAGGTACGGGCTGTCCATTGGTTGAGCGATGTAGTCCTTGAGGGCGCCATCGCTACCCCAGACGACAGGACCGATCCCGTCGGCGTCGGTGTCGGTGGCGGAGATGATCACCGCGCCAGCGCCGTCGCCAAATAGGTAGCACGTGTTGCGATCCGACCAGTCCATTCGGTCGCTGATCCGTTCGGCACCGACGAGTAGCACATTGCGGGCCGATCCGGTGCGAACACTGTCTGCCGCAACGTTGATCCCGTAGCAGAACCCTGCGCAGGCGCCCATCAAGTCGAAGGCGCCAGATGTGAGTTCGAGCTTCTCCGTCAACGGGGGAGCGATGCCAGGGGTGGTGACGGGGTTCGACGAGGTTGCGACGATGGTGAGGTCGATCGTCGACGGGTCGATTCCGGCCGCTGCGATCGCCTTCGCCCCGGCTGCAGCGGAAAGTTCCACCATGTTCTCCTCGACAGTGGCCACTCCGCGCGTAATGATGCCGGTCCTTGATCGAATCCACTCGTCGTCGAATTCCAAGTCACCGGGAAGCTCTGTGTTGGACAGTGATCGGGCTGGTCGTTGTGCAGCGACCGAGACAATTCGTGCGCCGTTCATTGGGATACCCCTGCTAGGTCAGTGGTGCGAAGGTCGGATACCGCCAGGCTTGACGTATCCGATGGAATGTTGACGAGGTGAGTTTCGATTTGGGGCAAGCGCCGACGCAGAATTCCGCGGAGCGATCCCGCCGGGCAGAGTTCGACTGCTGCTGTTGCGCCGACTGACTCCAGGCTGTCCATGACTAAGTCCCAACGGACTGGCAAGGCGATCTGTTCGATCATCTGGTCCAGGATCTGTTGCCCGTCGGTGAGCGATGCGCCGTCCCGGTTCGAATAGACCGGAATACTCGCTTCGTTGGTGGTAACTGTGCTTGCGAGCGTCGCCATCGTTGCGACTGCTGGGCGCATGGCGTCGGTGTGGAACGCTCCGGCTACATCCAAGCGCCGGACCCGTGCGCCGGCAGGTGGGGTCGCGATCAATTCAGTGAGTTGATCGATCGGTCCGCCGACCACAAGCTGACCTGGTCCGTTGTCATTCGCGATCACAAGGCCGTGGCGTTGGGCAACGTCAACGACGTCAGCGCGAGTGCCGCCAAGGACTGCCGCAAGCCCTGTCGGTTCTTGTTCGCATGCCTGCGCCATTGCGACTCCTCGCGCGGCTACGAGGCGAATTGCGTCATGCGCGCTCAGTGCGCCAGCCACCACGCTCGCGCACCATTCCCCAACGCTGTGACCACTGGCAGCAGTGGGTTGGGCACCTGCATCGATCGCCGCGTACGCCGCGACCAGGGAACTCGCGAAGATCAGTGGTTGGGCAATGCGAGTGTCGCGAATGCGTTCGGACTCCCAGGTTGAACCTGCCTCGAGGAGGTCGAAGTCGACAGCCTCGTTGAGGAGCTCAAGGTGCGCTCTTGCAGTCTGATCTGCGAGCCAGGGGCTCAACATTCCCGGCTTCTGAGCACCCTGTCCGGGTGCGAGGAAAATCAACACCCCTTCATGTTGCGGGTCGTTGCCGCTGTTTGTCGTCCAGCAACTTCTCTGAAGTTCTGTACCGCAGGTTGGAGGTTTCCTACAATGGCTGCGGCGTGTTGGGTGTGAGGTCAGCCATTCTTCCCAACGCAACTCCGGTAAAGATTGCGAATGCGCCACGGCTGGTGCGTAAGTCAAAACCGGTGATTTCTTCAATCTTGTCGAGCCGGTAACGCAACGTGTTGACATGCACGGGCAAGGCACGTGCTGCTTGTTCAAGAACACCGTCGTTGTCGAACATTGCATCGACGGTCTCCAACAGACCCGTGCCGGAGCGCCCCAAACTGAGGTAGCAACGTTCGATCAATTCCAACTGAGCGGCGCGCTCGCCAAGCAGCGATCGTTCCGGCAGCATCACTTCGGCCTCGAGTACTTCGCGAGTGTTTGGGCGCGCAGGTCGAGCCGATAGTCCGGCGAGTGCTTGTCGCACGGTTGGTCCAGCGTGCACGATCGATTCCGCCGGCCCAGCAACGACTGCTGAGGCCTGCTGGCCGAACAGTTGGCGGGCGATAGTGAGCGGATGTTCGCGCGATCGCGGGGACCAAATCGCCACGATGAGGCCCTCATGAAGAGCCGTGATCACTTGCCGATCCAACTTCCTTGCCGCCCGTTCGACGGCGGCGAGTTCGAGCTGAGGGTCCTGAGTGGGCACACATGCCGCCACACGGACGGACTGTGCGGGCGCAAACCCGACGCGGCTCGCGTGGAGCTCCACGGCAGCTGCCGGACGATCTTCGATGAGTGCATCGACGAGATCCGAACGTTGCCTCGCGGTTCTCGCGCCACGTTGCTCGGCAACGCGTGCGTACACCATCGCGGCTGCAAA
>CAUJEJ010000094.1 GCA_963169255.1 Actinomycetota bacterium
GAGTATCACTGGCCGGACCAGATCTGGCGTCGCACATTTGATTCCCCAAGTGAGAGCATTGGAGTCACGCTGGTTGGTCGATAACTTGAGAGGATGCTGCGCCGTGGTTGTGCCTGAACTAGGGAACGCTTCAATTGCGGAACTTGAAGCCACTGCACGCGCAGCCCTCTCCGAACTCGCGACCCGGCCAGACGTGGACGCATTCACCGCACTGTTGGCGATGAGCGGTTTTGTTGGTGAGTGCACGAACACAAGCGCACAACAAATGTCAGGCTCGATGTCCTGGGCACAGATCGGCGAGTTGGCCGGTACCTCGCGGCAAAACGCCTGGTCACGCTGGAGCAAGTGAAAACGAGTTCCGGCGTGCGCTACGCGGACAACCCGTGCCGAACCCGATGCCATTCGCCCACGACCCAGTCGCGTAACTGTTCGCCCTCCGGACGCGCACACAGCACATGAGCGACGTCCGTCAGGTGTTCGCCCACCCGCTGCAGGCGCAGTACATCAGTGCCTGGATGTTCATTTGGAATCCAGGTCGCCCAACAGAAGCCATGTCTTTCCAGCGCCGCCACGGCGGCTCCAGCACGCTCATCGGCCAGAGGAACGTCAAGGTGGACAGCCCCTAGTTCGTAGGAGATCAACGCATCAAGCTCCGCCGCTACGACCTCGACGAGATCCGAACCGAGCTCCGTCAACCGAATCGACGCTACGCCGGACACGAGGCTGACATCGACCGAAAGCGTCGTCGCGCCCGCCAGCGGCACACCAACGACATTCCATGACCGTTCGATCCCGAGTCGATCGGTGAGCAGTTCGCATATCTCAAGGTGCTCGGGAGAAACGAAGTTCACCATTGAAGCTCCGGCATCGATCGGTACATAGAACGGCATCAGCGCGCGGCGTCCTTCGTTCACGTTGGCCAGGCCGGACATCACCACGTCACTGGGTCCAGCACCAATCAGAAGTCCCGTCTCGATCCCACCGAGTGCGAGAAGGTTCCGCTGGCTAGCAATGTGGTTCGTTACACACTCCGACCACAGTCCCGGAAGGCGCAGCGAAACCGCGACTTCGTTGCGTGCATGACCCATGCGAGCCGCGAGTTGGTGGCCCCGGAACCGAGGGTCGACCACCAATCGACCTGCCTCGGGCACTTGGTCATTCGGGTGCGCGAAGGTGAGCGAACAGTGGCCTACAACCTCCCCGTCAGCGCTGACGGCAACCACCGACTTCATCACCCCCGTGCGCAGCATTCGGCGAAGCACCGAGGGCTTGTACACCACATCGTCGGGATAGCTGTAGCCGTAGCACCGGTACACACACCGAATCAGGCCCGCAACGTCGTCGGGCACCATCTCGCGGATGACAAGTTCCGAGGACTCCCGGGCAGAGACGCGTGCAACATCTTGCGGAAGAACCTCAACACCGTCGAGTGTTGAGCCATGGTCATCGTCGAGCGAAATGGTGCACACCGCAACGTTTCCGCCGCGCCCATGGTTCGCGACGTGCAGCGAATCGACGAATCCGAGACTCGCCAGACGCCGTGAAGGCAGCCGATGAGTGCGCTTTCCCTGGAGCGGCATTCGAAAATCGGTCACCAGCACTCGAGCATTGTGACCCAATTGGTCTAATCGAATCTGCACCATCAAGGACTCGCGACTAGCTCCGGGAAACGGTTCGCGGGCACGCGCCTCGACGATGAGTTCTTCGACCATGGTCCGAACACGACTAGCACGCTCCACCCTTAGCCCAAGAGCGGCGAGCGCCATTCCGATCCCGGCACTGGCTGCCGAGTTAGGTACGTCGTCATGGACGGCCACCTCCAGAAGCGGTGCCACATCTTCGGTGGAGTACTGCCGAACGTTTGCGGCCACCGCTAGCCGATCGCGCTGGCAGGCGTTGCGGATTTAGCTGCAGCCGCCGACTCCACCGTGATCGCGCCGGTCTTTGAACGTGCTAGCCATTTGTCCCACTTCACGTTCCACTCAGTGATCCCGTTGCCCAGATCCTGCGGGCGTCCTGTGTTCTTCACAATAACGACGTCGCCTACCCGCGACTGCTCGTAGAACCATGCCGCGTTGCTCGAGCTCATGCCGACGCAACCGTGGCTGACACTCGCGCGACCCTGAGAACCAACTGACCACGGCGCCGAGTGAACAAACTCTCCGGAAGGCGTGAGGCGCATCGCCTGATGCACCGTCAGTCGGTAGTACTCCGAACTGGTCCGCGGTGTCCCACCGGACGCCGCATCCATAATCACGGTGCCTTCTTTACCCATGATCGGCTTAATCCCGGACCGGGTTTCGAACCCGGCCTTTCCCGTTGTCACGGGGATCTTGCGGATCACCTTGCCGTCCTTGCGGACAGTCATGACAAGGGTATTCGCGTCAACAGTTGAGACCATTGACGACGCGGTCTTGAATCCAGCTTTCATGTCGCGCTCGCCGTATATCCCAGGCGCGAACTCGACGCCTTTGAGCGCGGCATCAATCTTGACCTTGGCCTTCGCGGGCCAGTAGGTCTGGGGCCTGAAGGTCACAGCGGTGTTGTCGCTGTTCCAGCTCCATGCCCCCACCGTGGGTTTGGAACTCGTCACGGCAAGTCGCTTCTCAACGGCGGCCTTGTTCTTGACCGCCTGGCTGAACTCGATGCGCAGTGGGATGCCCACGCCAACGGTGTCGTTGTTCATGAAGTAGCTGAATTGGCCGTCCACGGTCTTCTTGGGCTTCACCGTCAACAACTCGACCGATCGCTGGACTGGAGTCCCGCCTTCATCGACGGCACTCGCACTCACGACGTACTGTGCGCCGAAGTTCAAGGTGTTGGCGTTCGAAGTCCATTCCGTCTGGGTCGGGTTCATCGTGCCAACCAGCGGACCCTTGGGCCCGGTGACTTCAACATCAGTCAACGTGCCCTGGATCGCCCGGACAACAATGGGTGAATGAACCGGAGCAACGGCAGTGGTTTGCTCTGGGACCGGCAGAACCTCGATCAGAGCGTCGCTGCCGTCCTTGAGAGCGCTCGAGATAGACGCGCAGCCACTCAACACTAGAAGCCCCGCAACGCCGCTCAGAGCGGCCACAGAGTGGATTGCCTTGGTCCTCGTCACGATGTGTGATCCCTCATTCCCTCAGAGTTTGGGCAACATTGCCAGTCTGCGGGGTTCTGGGAGCGCGGTGTTGGTGCGACGCGCCCAACACCGCCGTCCCTGAGTAAGGATTCAGTGAAATTGCTTGGCACCAATACAGTCGCGGCCCAGATACAAAGAAGCGTCGGCCAGACCGATTGGTCTGCCGACGCTTCCTCGAAGCATTGCCTAGTGCGAGTAATCCCCGCGGTAGTACTCGAATACGAAGCCAATCAAGCTGAGGATCAGCAGCGCTGCACCCGCAACGACGATCCACGCTGCGTAGACGAAACCAAACGCGACCAGAGCGGCGCACGCTGCCACAGGAAGTGGCCACCAGCTGTGCGGGCTGTAGAAGCCGTAGTCGATGTCTGCGTCCTCTTGGAGCGCATCCTTCATGTCCTCTGGTCGTGGGTAGACCTTCTTAGAGGTGTGCAGCACGAAGAATGCAATGAGGAACGCCAGCCCGCCAGTGAAGATGAGCAACACGATGCCGGTCTCATCCTTGGACCACACGCCGTAGACGAGTGCGATCAACAGGTAGAACGCGCATCCCCAGGCAAAGAGCTTGCCTTCGATCTTCATTCGGAGCCTCCCGAAACTTCGGCCTTGGCCGGTTCGCTAACAACCTTGGCGCCAGCCGGCATGTTCTTCGGCGCCAACTCTGGATGGTGCAAGTCAAACGCTGGCCGCTCTGACCGGATGGGCGGAAGCGACGTGAAGTTGTGGCGTGGCGGCGGGCAACTGGTTGCCCACTCGAGCGATCCACCCCAACCCCACGGGTCGTCAACCTCAACCTTGGGTGCGTGACGCCACGTGCGGTACACGTTCCAGAAGAACGGCAGGAACGAGATACCCAGAATTAGCGAGCCAACCGTCGAGATGATGTTCATCGTCTCGAACCCATCACTTTGCAGGTAGTCCGCGTACCGCCGCGGCATACCCTGCACGCCCAACCAGTGCTGGATGAGGAACGTGACCTGGAACCCGATGAAGAGCAACCAGAACTGCAGCTTGCCAAGGCGCTCATCGAGCATCTTGCCGGTGAGCTTTGGCCACCAGAAGAAGAATCCGGCGAACATCAAGAACACAACCGTGCCGAACACCACGTAGTGGAAGTGAGCGACAACGAAGTAGCTATCTGAAACTGCGAAGTCAAGTGGCGGTGAGGCCAGGATGACACCGGTCAGGCCACCGAAGAGGAACGTAACCAAGAAGCCACAGACCCACAGCATTGGTGTCTCGAACGATATGGAGCCTCGCCACATCGTGCCTATCCAGTTGAAGAACTTCACCCCGGTAGGCACAGCGATCAACATCGTCATAAATGCGAAGAATGGTAGGAGAACCGCTCCCGTCACATACATGTGGTGGGCCCACACAGCAACGGACAGTCCGGCGATCGCGATGGTTGCGAACACGAGACCCTTGTAACCGAAGATTGGCTTACGGCTGAACACCGGGATGATCTCGCTGCAGATACCGAAGAACGGCAGCGCAAGAATGTACACCTCCGGGTGCCCGAAGAACCAGAACAAGTGCTGCCAGAGGATGGCGCCCCCGTTTTCTGGTGCGAATACCACCGAGCCCCACTTGCGGTCGACTTCGAGAACGATCAGCGCGGCGGCAAGTACTGGGAATACCAGGAGGGACAGAACGCTGGTCAGCATGACGGTCCAGGTGAAGACCGGCATACGGAACATCGTCATACCCGGTGCACGCATGCAGATGATGGTGGTGAGGAAGTTGACCGAACCAAGAATTGTTCCGAGACCAGTAAGGGTGAAGCCCATGAGCCACAGGTCACCACCGACACCAGGGGTGTAGACGGCGCCAGACAGTGGCGCGTACGCGAACCAACCAAAGTCCGCAGCACCGTCTGGGGTGAAGAAGCTGTAGATAACGATGAGTCCGCCGAACAGGTACAGCCAGTAGGCCAACATGTTGAGGCGCGGGAACGCAACGTCGGGCGCGCCGATTTGCAGCGGCATGATCGCGTTCGCGAACGCGGAGAACAATGGTGTCGCGAACAAAAGCAGCATGACCGAGCCGTGCATCGTGAACATCTGGTTGTACTGCTCGTTCGAGATGAATTGCTGACCTGGGTTCGCCAACTCAGCACGAATCACCAACGCCATCACACCACCGGCGATGAAGAACGCCATGGCCGTAATGAAGTACAGGTTTCCGATCACCTTGTGGTCGGTTGAG
Organism: Actinomycetota bacterium; assembly: GCA_963169255.1. GTDB lineage: Bacteria > Actinomycetota > Actinomycetes > S36-B12 > UBA10799 > UBA10799. The sequence continues at coordinate 5,336 of CAUJEJ010000094.1, forward strand.
GTAACCCACCGGATGATCGTGCGGCCCATGTTCTGCTTACGGACCTGCTTCTGAGTGACGGGTGCTTCCGCTTCGGCAGCCGGTACGGGCTCGTTCAGAATTGTCATGTCTGCCCCTTAGACCGCTTGTGCTTTGTCAGTGGAGCGGCCGTTGTCGAGCTGACCGCTCTGTCCGCGCTTACGAAGTTCTTCCATGTGAGCGTCAAACTCTTCCTGGGTCACAACCTTGACCTGGAACAGCATTCGCGAGTGATCGACGCCGCAGAGTTCCGCACACTTACCGGCGTACGTTCCTAACTTGTTCGGGGTTGCTTCGAACACATTTGTGCGACCCGGCACAACATCGAGCTTGAACAAGAAGTTCGGCACCCAGAACGAGTGGATGACATCTGGCGAGGTCAAGACGAACTTGACTTTCTCGTTGACCGGCAACCACAGCGTCGGAACGGCGGACTCATTGTCCGGCGGCACCGGCTGACGTGGCGCTTCGCCTTGTGTTGCGTTCGGCGGGTAGGCCGGCTGGCCGACGTCGTAGGTGTCTTCGTCTACGTAATTGAACGTCCAACTCCAGCGGAAGCCGACGACATTCACTGTCTGCTGCTGGGTATCGCTCACATTTGTGAGCTCGGCCGCGTCACGTGCGGCGAAGTAGAAGATGCCCATGACCATGATGAGTGGCGCAACGGTCCACAGTGCCTCGATCGGCATGTGGTAGCGCGTTTGAACGGGAGTTTCGGCGTTCTTTCGGCGTCGGTACGCGATGAACGCCCAGAACATCAGCCCCCAAACGAGGACACCGACAACCATGGCGGCAATCCAGCTGCCGACCCAGAAGCTCTCAACGATCGGGCCTTGTTCGGTGACCGGCTCGGGCAGACCTGCCCGCTTCCAGTCATCGATAGCCGTCGTCGAGCAGCCCGCCAAGATGATTGCGCCGAGGAATCCCATCGCCGCAACTCCGGCGCGTCGCCCAAAATTGAAGCCAGGGGTCCCAGAATCGCGTTTTGCGTCGCGACCGCCAGTGTTCACCGTCATCGCTTCCGTCCGTACACGTGAGGCCTTCCAGTGGGTAGTGACCCGCATTTGCAGCGCCATTTGCGGCCACCTTAGTGGCACGCAGCACGACGGTACCAATGGGGTCGCCTGCAGCTTCTCGTCGGTGAGACTAGCGCAGCAAAGCCCAGAAAGCCGGAGCTAGGGCGGGTAGTTTCTCTAGGTATGTCGCGCAGTTACCTCGACGCCCTCTCCGGCCAGCCCCTCCACCAGCAGGCACAGGCCGCATTTGAGGCGTTTTCCGGGCGTGGTTGGGCAGATCCGACCCAACCCCACCACGAGGGCAAGATGGCTGCCCAAATTTTGCAGGCGTCGCGCGAGTCGGTCGCAAATGTGCTTGAAATTGCCCCTGCAGGTGTCTCATTTCAACCGAGTTCATGTGTGGCGCGACTTGCTATCGAGGGTGTGCTTGGTCCTTCTCGGTCGCAGAGCGATCGGAAAGTCGTCACGACAGCCGTCGAACGTGCTGGCGTCTTGGAGGCACTGCGCACCACGGTCGGCATAGATTCCGTCTCGCAGTTGCCGGTCGACCAGAGCGGCGCGATTCTGCCGCTTTCTCTCGCTGAGGAACTCCAACGTTTGACTCAGCGAGGTCGGACCGCAGTCGTTATGCAAGCCGGAAACGGGGAGATTGGAACCCTTCAACCGCTCGGCAAGACTGCCGCCACAGCACGCGGCTTCGACATCCCCCTCGTCACCGACGCAACTGGAGCGCTCGGACTGGTGCCGATTGAGCCTGGTTGGTCAGTTCTGTTCGCAGAAGCGTCCACTTGGGCCGGGCCTGCCGGGGTGGCCGTACTCGCAGTGGCCGATCCGGGTGCCTGGTCCGGCCCTTTGCCGACCGACGGCGCGGATGTCCTGAACTCTGCCGCTGCAGCAGCAGCCCTCGATGCCGTCGTCCGTGCTCAGCCGACGCTCAGTGCACAGTTGGAGGGTTTGACAGCGAAGATTCGAGACCGGGTCCCCCGGCTCGTCGACGACGTGGATCTAGTCGGAAGCGCAACCTCTCGACTCCCGCACGTGGTGACGTTTTCGTTGCTTTACGCCGACGGCGAGCAACTCGCGAGCGAACTCGACCGACTCGGCGTTGCAATTGGCAGCGGATCTGCGTGCGCGTCTCGGGCGGGCCTTCCGAGTCACGTTCTCGAAGCGATCGGCGCACTGACTCACGGCAATGTTCGGGTGAGCTTGCCCCTCGATGCCACAGCGGAATCCGTAGACCACTTCTTGGACGTCCTTCCTGAAGCCGCACGAATCGTACGCGCGGAAGCGGGTGCGCCGTGATCGAGGACGAACCAACAGAACTCGACGAACGCGGGACCAGGTGCCCGCACCCGATCATCGAACTGGGCAAGTTTGCACGCGCTCAGAAGGGACGAGGCGTTCGTGTCGTCTTGCTTGCAGACGACGTTGCAGCCAAGTCCGATGTGCCCGCTTGGTGCCGACTTACGGGTTCCACGCTAGTCAGCGTGAGCGAACTTGCAGACGGTTCCGGTACGCGCTACGAAGTCCAACTCTGAGATTCAGCGCAGCGTGGGCGAAGGTAACTCCTGCGCCGCTCGCAACATGTGCAGGTATCGCAAACGCTCGACGGGCTCGACCCCTAGCGTCATGAGGTGTTTCGTCGGCCACTGGACGTCAATGATCCGCTCACCCCCGGCACCGTCAGCACCCAATGACTCACACAAACGCACGACGGCCGCCTTGGACGCGTCGGTTTCCCGATGAAACTTGGATTCAGCCGCGAAGAAGCCTCCGATTTGAAGTCCGAAAAGGCCCCCCACGAGCCGCCGGGACCCTTGACCCTCCGGTAGCCATACTTCGACGGAGTGGGCCCAGCCCAGCTCAAACATCCGCTGATACGCCCGCCGGAACTCGCCAGTGATCCAGCCGTGCTTCCGGCTCGGATCGCCACAGGCCGCAACAACAGCGTCGAACGCGCGGTCAACGCTGTACTCAAATCGTTTGAGGCTGCGTTTCAACGATCGACTGACGTGGACCGAATCGGGTCGCAAAATCGCTCGTGGGTTAGGCGACCACCAACCCAGTCCAGGTTCACCATCAGGCAGATCGACACCCATCGGGAACAGCCCGCGGCGATAACCCGCAAGCATGGTCCCCGGTTCAAGGTCAGCGCCGACAGCGATCAATTCTTGGTCGACGCCTGCGGTTGCAGGATCGGGAAGAAACCACGGGCACGGCGGTGGTTCAACAGGTCGCGCCGCAGCCATGCCCCTACCTCCCACTCATGCCGCGTTCTAGACGATCGTCACCGGCAAATGGCTCGCGATCTCGCTCGCCGCATCGTCACCGTACGCCCCTGCGATGCGAGCAATGAACTCGTTGCGATCAAGTTCGTACTCCTGGGTTCCAGTCGTCTCGATGACGAGTGCTGCGATCGCCGAGCCGAGCTGGGCACTGCGCTCGGGCGAAACACCCCAGGCCAACCCTGCAAGATAGCCCGATCGGTAGGCGTCGCCCACGCCAGTGGGATCCGCGACTTCACCAATCGACACGACCGGAACCTCTATGGCGTCGACGCCTTTGGATTCAATGATTGAACCCTTTGCACTGCGCGTAGTCACCCGCGTTCCGACGCGATCCAATATGTCACCGGCACTCCAGCCGGTCTTCTGCTCGATGAGTGCTGCTTCGTATTCGTTCGTGAAGAGGTAAGCGGCGCCGTCGACGAGTTTGCGGATCGATTCCCCGTCCATGAACGTCAGTTGTTGCGAGGGATCGGCAGCGAATGGAATCGAACGGTCGCGGCATTCCTGGGTGTGCCGAATCATCGCCTCGGGATCGTTGGGTGAGATCACAACAAGATCAAGCCCACCCACCCGCTCAGCAATCGGACCCAACTCGATCTCGCGCGCATCACTCATGGCACCGGGATAGAAGGACGCGATTTGATTGCTATCGGAGTCAGTGGTGCAGGTGAACCGTGCGGTGTGGGCGGTGTCGGATTCACGAACGGCCACAACATCCACGCCGTGGCGCACGAGCCACGAGCGGTAGTCCGTCCAATCCTGGCCGACCGCGCCGACGAGGATCGGACCCAGCCCAAGGCGCCCGAGGCTGAAGGCGATATTTGCCGCCACTCCCCCGCGGCGAATTTGCAGATCGTCAACGAGGAACGACACCGAAAGGTTGTCGAGTTGTTCCTCGATAAGCGAATCCGCGAACTTTCCGGCGAACGTCATCAGGTGGTCGGTTGCAATTGATCCGGTTACACAAAGTTTCACCCGCGAAACCTACCCGCTGCTAAGCCAACTCCCGCGCTGACACGAGCGCACCTGCAATGAGGCCCGGCCTGCGTTCTCTCGGGAGGGAGTGCCGAGAAGTGCGTTCCAGCATGATCCACAATGTGTATCACATGTGATACATTGGGACATGGCCGAAATTCCAATCAGAGCGCTCCGAAACAGTGGCGGTGAAGTTGCCGATCGCGTCATCGCCGGCGAGAACCTCACGGTGACCCGCGCTGGAACGCCGGTTATGGAACTTCGTGCTGTGCGCGCGCCCAGCCTGACATCTGTGGCCCTCATTCAGCGGTGGCGTCGACTTCCTGCCGTGAACTTCCGCGAGCTCCGTGAAGACCTCAGCACACTTATGGACGATTCCGTATGAGAAGCGGCGAGGGCGTTCTCGATACCTCAACAGTCATCGCGCTTCCCACCATTGACGACCACACCTGTTTGCCGGAATTTCCGTTGATCACGACGATCACACTCGCCGAACTCTCGGTGGGTCCACTGGTTGCCGACAACCTGGAGGTCCGCCTCGCACGACAGCTAGTACTGCAACAGGCCGAGAACGATTTCGACCCCTTGCCATTCGACGACGCGGCTGCCCGTGCGTTTGGTCAAGTGGCAGCGGGCTTGCGTCGCAGCGGAAAGAAGCGGCGCGCGCGTGCCTACGATGCACTCATTGGTGCGGTTGCAATCAGCCGTGGCCTCGCGGTCTACACGGCGAACCCCGCCGACTTCGAGGGAATTGCGGGCTTAGATGTTGTGCCGGTCGCGATCGCTACGAGCCCGTAGGAAAACAAGCGACCCGCCCCATCAGCTCGGGCGGGTCGCTTGTGGTCGTGTGGCTAGTGGAACGAATCTCCACAGGCGCACGAGCCGGTTGCATTGGGGTTGTCGATCGTGAAGCCCTGCTTCTCGATCGTGTCCACGAAGTCGATGACTGCTCCACCCAAGTACGGGACGGACATGCGATCAACAACAACAGCAACGCCGTCAAAGTCGAGCTTCTCGTCACCGTCAAGTGAACGGTCATCAAAGAAGAGTTGGTAACGAAGACCAGAACAGCCACCTGGCTGCACTGCTACCCGGAGGGCAAGGTCGTCGCGGCCTTCTTGATCCAGTAGTGCTTTGACCTTGCCTGCGGCGGTGTCGGTCAGGACGACCTTGTCACCCGGTGCTGGGGTCGATTCGACTGCTTCGGTCTCGGTTGTGGTGTCAGCGGTCATTACCGCAGCTCCCATCGCTGGTTGGTTTGCGAACTCGTCGCAACGTTCTCGGTCTGGGCAACGTTCCCGTTGGAGCAAACGTTCCTGGTGCAGCTGGAATTCCCGGCGAAGGCCGAAGACTTACCAATTCCCATAGTGACACAGCGGGCCCTATTTTGAGAACACCGCGTTGGCTAATTCACGTCACACATGGGGTGCGCTGACACGTTAGTGCGACCAGGTCCGAGCGACCCGTTCTGCGGTTTGAGCCAGAGTGCCCACCGGATCCGCTAGGGATGCCTCGACCGATCCGACAACGTCCGCGACCGAATACGCACTGCTGACCCCCAGAGCGCTGAACTCCCGCCGCCCAACGACGACGTCGCCAGCGATCACCACGCATGGCCGAGCGGTGGGCATGGTGACTGTTGCAACGCCGGTCACCACCTTGCCTCGCATTGACTGCCAATCGAATAGGCCCTCGCCCGTAATGACGAGGTCACTAGCCCGGATTCGGGCTTCGAGATCCGTTGCCTCGATGATCGTGGAGATCCCAGCGACACGGTGTGCGCCCAAACACATCAGGCCGTAGCCGAGACCTCCGGCCGCGCCGCTGCCCTTCGCAACCGCTGGGTCCTTGCCATCAGCCCGCCTGCCGACGACCGAAGCGAAGGCCTCCAACGCCGCGTCCAGTTGCAGCACCAGATTGTCATCTGCTCCCTTCTGCGCACCAAAGACTTTTGCAGCACCGGTGAGACCAAGCAGTGGGTTGTCGACGTCGGTGGCCGCTATCAGTTCAACGTCGGCGACCACCTCGAGTGCGGCGGCGATGTCGAACTTCGTGATCGGCCGCAACGCCAACCCGCCAACGTCAAGCGGCACGTCTGCAGTGGCGCCTAGCGCCGCGAGCATCCCGGCTCCCCCGTCAGTCGTCGCCGATCCACCCAACCCGACCATAATTCGCGTCGCACCCGCCGCAATCGCTAACCGCAATAGCTCACCGACACCGTAGGTCGTGGCCTCGGCGGGATTGCGCTGATCGGCCGCAAGCAAGTGCAGCCCACATGCCTGCGCGGACTCGACGTAAGCGGTATCACCAACCACCAGGACGGCACCGGGCGTCTGCTCACCGAGCGGGCCGCGAATAGTGGCACCAATCAACTCCCCGCCAAGCGCTGCCGCGAGAGTGTCGACGAATCCCGGACCACCGTCGGACATCGGGCACAGGTCGAGTTCGTCTTCGGGAGCGACCCGACGCCAACCTTGCGCGATAGCGCGCGCGGCTGCATCCGCCGTTAGACTTCCCTTGAAATCGTCAGGAGCAACTACGATTCGCACGCCGCTGAACCTACTTGCTTCACCGACCGTTAGTGGGCTGATGACCAGTACAACGCACAACGAGCCGCCATCGGGATGGGTTGATCCTGAACCCTCTCCTCTGTTGCTCCTGCTCGGGCAAGCCTCGGATACCGGCAGCGAACGCGGGGTGGACTGCCCAGGCGCCCTTCCCGCGCCTAGCGACCCAGACCTCGTTGCCCGCGCAACCCGAGCCAAAGAGGCGCTCGGCGGGCGGGTGTTTGTGCTTGGCCACCACTACCAGCGCGACGAGGTCGTTGCGTTCGCGGACGTGACCGGCGACTCTTTCAAGCTTGCGCGCGAGGCCGCAGCCCGACCCGAGGCGGAGTTCATCGTCTTCTGTGGCGTCCATTTCATGGCTGAAAGTGCGGACATCTTGACGGGTGACCACCAGAAGGTTGTCTTGCCGGACCTCGCGGCTGGCTGCTCTATGGCTGACATGGCCGGAATCGATCAAGTCGAGGATGCCTGGCGAACTCTGGAAGAAGTGGGCATCGCTGACTCCACTATCCCGGTGACCTACATGAACTCGACCGCAGCCATCAAGGCGTTTACCGGCCGCAACCGCGGCACCATCTGCACGTCAAGCAACGCCGAGACCAGCTTGAAGTGGGCCTTTGAGCAGGGCGAGCGAGTCCTGTTTCTCCCCGATCAACACCTCGGGCGCAACACCGCCGTGATGAAACTTGGACTATCCCTCGACGACTGCGTGGTCTTCGATCCGCGCAAGCCAGGCGGCGGAGTCACGCCCGAGCGACTGCGGGACGCACGGATGATCCTGTGGCGGGGGCACTGCTCAGTCCACGGCCGGTTCACTCCCCAGAATGTCGACGACGTGCGCGAGCGAATTCCCGGCGTGAACGTCATCGTGCACCCCGAATGCCGCAATGAGGTAGCCGTCAAGGCCGACGCGATTGGGTCGACCGAAGGCATCATCAAGACAATCGCCGCGGCTGAACCCGGCAGTGCGTGGGCCGTCGGCACCGAACTGAATCTCGTCAAGCGCCTTGCATCGCAATTCCCGGACAAGCGGATCTCATTCCTCGACAAGACCGTTTGCTACTGCAGCACGATGAATCGGATTGATCTGCCGCACTTCACCTGGGCGATGGAATCCCTCGCCGAGGGTCGATTGGTCAACCAGATCACTGTGGACCCTGACACTGCCCACTGGGCTCGGGTCGCACTTGACCGGATGCTCGCACTGCCCGGTGCGTAACTCTTCGCAAAGGAATTCGGGCACGTCGCGGACAGGTTCTTGACCCGCCACGTACCCTGGAGTGGTGTTGTTCAAAAAGACTGACGACGGCTCCAGCGTGACGACTGCCGCTGACGAGCTCACCGTGACCGAAACCAAGCCCACCTCCGAAGCCAAGGGACGGCCGACGCCGACTCGCAAAGAGGCCGAGGCAGCACGTAAGGCCGCTGCTAAGGGCGGCCCACCACCCGGCGCCAATAAGAAGGAGCAGCGCAACGCTGCCCGTGTCCAAGCTCAGCAAGAGCGTGCGAAGGCGCGAGCGGGAATGCTGCGAGGCGACGAGCGCTATCTACCCGAGCGCGACCGCGGCCCCGTCCGCAAGTTTGTCCGCGACTTCATCGACTCACGTCGCACGATCGCGGAGTTCTTCGTGCCGATCGCCGTGATCGTGTTGCTGGCTGGAATGTGGCCCGACGTGCGCATCAAGGGCCTCGTGACCTTCGCCTGGCTGCTCATCATCGTTGTTGTCGTTGCCGACACTGCGTTCATGATCACGCGAATGAACAAGCAGCTCAAGGCGCAGTGGCCCGACAAATCCGAGCGCAAGGGTGTCGCGCTCTACGCGGTAATGCGCGGGCTGCAGATTCGGCGCCTGCGCGTTCCACCGCCGATGTACAAGGCAGGCGGGGAACCCGTCGTGCCTAAGCAACCCAAATAGTCACACCGAGCATCGATCGTCGAAGGGGTCTCGTCATGGAGTACCGCCATTTGGGCCGATCGGGGCTCATGGTCAGCGAACTGGCCTACGGCAACTGGATCACTCACGCCTCGCAAGTTGACGACGATGCGGCGGTTGCCTGCGTGCACGCAGCACTTGACGCGGGCATCACCACATTCGACACCGCAGATGTCTACGCAGCGACAGAGGCTGAGCGAGTGCTCGGCAAGGCACTCAAAGGCCAACGCCGCGAAGGGCTAGAGATCTTCACCAAGGTCTATTGGCCCACCGGACCAGGCCGCAACGATCGAGGGCTCTCACGCAAGCACATCGTCGAGTCGTGCAACGGTTCACTGAAGCGCCTCGGGGTCGATCACATTGATCTGTACCAAGCGCACCGCTACGACCATCACACCCCACTTGAAGAGACCCTCCGAGCCTTCGACGACCTCGTGCGCAGCGGCAAGGTCCTTTACATCGGCGTCTCCGAGTGGCGGGCGGAAGAGATCTCCGCCGCAGTTGAGCTCGCCGCAGAGATGGGTCTCGACCGAATCGTCTCGAATCAACCCCAGTACTCGGCACTCTGGCGAGTTATTGAAGCGGACGTTATCCCCACCTCCAATGCCGCCGGAATTGGCCAGATCGTGTGGTCGCCACTTGCTCAAGGTGTGCTGACAGGCAAGTACCTGCCGGGTGAAGACCATCCCGCAGGTTCACGCGCGACATCGGCGGAGGGGACCGGCTTCGTGTCCGGCTGGCTGCGCGATGAAGTCCTCGTCGCTGTGCAGAAGCTCAAGCCAATCGCGGAATCGCAGAACCTGACTCTCGGTCAACTGAGTTTGGCCTGGGTGTTGCAAAACCCCGACGTCAGCGCGGCGATCATCGGGGCGAGTCGCCCAGAACAAGTTGCGGAAAACGTGAAGGCGTCCGGTATCGCTCTCGATGCCGATGTGATGACGGCAATCAACGGGGCCCTTGCCGATGTCGCAATCACTGATCCGGAGCACACCAAGTCGCCGCAGGCCCGGCCATGACGTTCAACTGGCAGTTTCTGGACGAGAATCTGTGCTTCGTGACGGTGCCCGAAGATGTCGCCGGACCGCCTGGATTTCATGCGCAGGCCGATGCCGAGACGTGGATCGGCGAGGAATGGGAAGCCCTACTCGACGCTGGCGTTGAGTCCGTGAACCTCGTAAACGACGGCGCAATAGTGTACGGCCCGATGAGCCTGCGCCCGACCAATCCGGCCTAGCGCGCGGCCTGCCGCCGCGAGACGACCCCGCGGAAGGGGTACAGTCCGAATCGCTTCCAGTAGATCTGGAAGTCACGAGTTACTCGGGGAAGCCGGTCCAAGTCCGGCGCTGACCCGCAGCCGTAGGCGAACAGTCATCGACTGTTCGCAAGCCGGAGCACCGAGAACTCGGGGATTAGCTGACGTCCGTCGAGGTCTACTGCGACATCAGCTCACCTGCTTCATTTGGCAGTGAGGGCTTGTGTAACGGCTGACCGTTTCACAAGGAGCCCTCCGGTGCGATTCCGCTCGCTACTCACGTTCTTCGCCACCCTCGGCGCGCTCGTCGCCGTCTCACTGTTCGGCTCGGCAGCCACGGCGAGCGCTACGGAATCTCCGAATCCTGTTTCATCGACGGGAACCACGTACGTCTATTGGTCGTATTGGAACGGCCAAGCCGACGGCACCTGGGCAGCATCAAACGTTGGCGCAGGATCCGACACCCCTGCTGACGGATCGGTGATCGGCTGGCGTTGGAGTGCGGGTGCATCCGGCGACATCAACCAGCCGCCGCGCGAAGCCGCCTCGTTTGCTGCGATTTGTGACTCAACGCCTCCCCAGGCTGGCCAGAAGCGCGTCGGCGTTGTTATCGACTTCGGGACCCCCGCGGTTGCTCCCGACGGACAAACTCCTCCGGCAAACGTGACGAAGTGTGTCGTTGGCGCTCCAACCGAGAACGGCCTGCAGGTCACCTCCGGTGCGGCCGCTGAGCGGTCAACGCCAGAAGGACAGGTGTGCGGGCTCGATGGATACCCCGCAACCGGGTGCGGTGGGCCAGTCCCAGTAGCGTCGGCCATCGCCGAGGCGTCTGCAGCCCCTAGCACTGCGCCAGCGTCAACTGAGTCATCGAGTACTAGCTGGGTCCCGTTCGTGATCGGCCTCCTTATCCTGCTGGCGCTGATCGCGGGTGGTGTCGCCATCGCGAAGAATCGCAAGCGTGAGTAAGACTCTCCCCCGCTACCTGCATCCAGGCGCGTGGTGGTTGTGGGCTATTGGGCTGGCAGTTGCTGCGAGCCGCACGACAAATCCCCTCATCCTCGGGTTGATCTTGGCGGTCGCCGCACTCGTCGTTGCAGCACGCAAGCCTGATGCACCCTGGTCTCGATCCTTCTCCGTGTTTCTGAAGCTCGGCCTATTCGTCATCGCGATCCGACTCGTGTTCCAGGTCGTCCTTGGATCGCCTATCGGTGATCACGTACTCGTGACGCTGCCCGTCGTGCCTTTGCCCGCGTGGATGGCATCTTTGCGCCTAGGCGGGGAGATCACTTGGGAGTCCATCATCTTTGCTGCCTGCGATGGACTCCGCCTAGCAGTCCTTCTCGCCTGTGTGGGTGCGGCAAACTCGCTCGCGTCACCAAGCCGCCTACTGAAGTCCATGCCGCCTGCGCTCTACGAAGTGGGCGTCGCCGTCGTCGTCGCAATGACGTTCGCGCCACAACTAGTGACCGACCTCGGCCGGGTACGCGAGGCGCGTCGGCTACGCGGGCGATCCAACAAGGGGCTTCGAGGTGCGGTGGGTGCCGCACTCCCAGTTCTCGAGGGAGCGCTCGATAGGGCAGTGACGCTCGCGGCAGCTATGGATTCACGTGGCTACGGCCGAACCGGGCAGTTGCCCGCTCGCGTACGACATCTCACGGTCGCACTGGTCCTCGGCGGACTGCTCGGGGTCTGCATCGGGTTGTATGGCGTGCTGTCGGCGAACGCCGCGGTCGTCACAGGAGCACCATTGCTACTGCTAGGTGTCATCGCTGCGTGCGTCGGCCTGTGGCTTGGCGGCCGCCGCTCGATCAGGACGCGCTACCGATCCGACCCGTGGGCGCGCCCAGAATGGCTCGTGAGCGCATCTGGAATTGCCGCCAGCGTCGGCGTCATGATCGCGGGCATTGTGAACCCCGTTTCGCTGACGATCTCAGTGGTCCCACTTGAATGGCCAGCGTTGCCACCAGTTGCACTGTTGGGAATCTTGCTCGCAGCACTGCCAGCGGTTGTCGCACCACCACTGCCAATGCCAGCGGCAATCCGTCGCCGAACCGGCGGGCTAACCGGCGTGCCCCAAACCGCGGTTGGAGCACCTTCATGATCAAATTTGAAGACGTGACTGTCACCTATACCGACGCACCGTTGCCGTCGCTACGCAACGTCAATCTGGAGATCCAGGAAGGCGAACTCGCCCTACTCGTTGGCCGAACCGGCAGCGGCAAGTCCACACTTCTTCGTTCAATCAACGGACTTGTCCCCCACTTCACTGGTGGCCTGCTCGAGGGCCGAGTCACCGTCGCCGGCCGAGATACCCGCACCAATCCGCCACGTGAACTCGCTGACGTCGTCGGGATGGTGCCGCAAGACCCGATGAGCGGTTTCGTTACCGATACCGTCGAAGAAGAACTCGCCTACGGGATGGAGGCGCTCGGGATACACCCGCAAACGATGCGCCGCCGAGTTGAGGACACCCTCGATCTATTGGGACTCGCGGAAATCCGCGACCGACCGCTGTTGTCGCTGTCCGGCGGACAACGTCAACGGACAGCGATCGGCTCCGTCTTGACCACAAATCCGTCGGTCCTCGTCCTCGACGAGCCAACCAGCGCGCTCGACCCCGGTGCGGCCGAAGAAGTGCTCGCCGCGATTCAGCGCCTCGTGTTTGACCTCGGGCTCACAGTATTGATGGCAGAACACCGCCTTGAGCGCGTGGTGCAGTACGCCGATCGCGTCGTTGCGATCGAGACCGACGGCTCCGTCGTGCATGGCGAGCCAGCGGCAGTCCTCGCATCAGCACCCGTGGCGCCCCCAGTGATCGAGTTCGGTCGACGCCTCGGGCTCTCGCCGCTGCCCTTGTCCGTACGCGACGCCCGGCGCGAGACTGCGACTTTGCGACGGGACTTCCATCCCGCCCACGTGGTCACCGGCGGAATCGACGGCACCATCGCGAACGCGCCAACCGAACTTGTTGCCGACATCGACCACGTGAGCGTCACCTACGGGAACTTTGTCGCGGTGAACGACATTGCCCTGCATCTGCGCCGTGGCGAAATCGTTGCACTGATGGGCCGCAATGGATCAGGGAAGTCCACCTTGCTCAACACCATGGTGGGTCTGCGCAAGGCGAGCCTCGGCAGGGTCCAGATCGGCGCCACCCTCGCTAACCCATATGGCATGGAGGGCGGCGAACTCCTCAAGCACGTCGGGCTCGTCCCGCAAGAAGCCGGGGACATGCTGTACGCGCAGACGGTGACGGGGGAATGTGAAGCTGCCGATCGCGATGCCAATGCCGAGCCGGGCACGGCACGCGCGCTACTCGATCAGTTCGCACCCGGCATTAATGGCGAAACCCACCCGCGCGACTTGTCTGAGGGCCAGCGCCTCTCACTAGTTCTGGCCGTCGTTCTGGCAGCGAAGCCGCCGGTCGTGTTACTTGATGAACCCACCCGCGGACTCGACTATCCCGGCAAGCGCAACTTCACCCGAGTGTTGCAAGAGCTTGCGCGCGACGGCCACTGCATCATGCTCGCTACCCACGATGTCGAATTGGTTGCCGCAACTGCCTCTCGTGTCGTGATCATCGCCGACGGTGAGGTGGTTGCCGACGGCCCGACCAAGGACGTCGTCGCATCGTCGCCAATGTTCGCGCCACAAATCAGCAAAGTGATGCGGCCGTTCCCGTTCCTGACCGTTGATGCCGCGGTCGAGGCGCTAGGTGGCGGCAAACCATGAGCGACACAACAACCGCACCGCGCACTCACGGCGCGAAGGCAGTTCACATCGGAAAGCGTTCGGCTGCAGCGCTCACACTGGTGTCGATCGTCGGCATCATGTCGTTCGGTTGGCCGCTGCTAGCGGACCCCGAGTCCGCAGCAGTCGCTCACTCCTCCGATGCACCTTGGCTCTTTGCAATTCTGTTGCCGCTGGTGATCGCCGTCGTACTCGCACAGGTCGCCGATGGCGGAATCGACGCCAAAGGCGTTGCGATGCTCGGAGTTCTTGCTGCTGTGGGAACTGCACTGCGCCCGCTCGGCACCGGCATCGCCGGGTTCGAACCGGTGTTCATCGTCTTAGCTCTGGGTGGACGTGCCATGGGCCGGGGATTCGGCTTCGCCCTTGGCACCATCACCCTGTTCAGCTCTGCCGCACTCACCGGCGGGGTTGGCCCCTGGCTGCCGTTCCAGATGCTTGCTGCAGGTTGGTTCGGGTTTGGTGCGGGGTGTCTGCCCCGCAATCTCCGCGGACGCGCCGAGGTTTACGCGCTGGCCGCCTATTCGGCCGTCGCGGCGCTGCTCTACGGACTACTCCTCAACTTGTCGTTCTGGCCGTGGGCCGTCGGACTCAGCTCGCAGATTTCGTTCGTCCCAGGTGCCCCTCTGTTGGAGAATTTGCAGCGCTGGATCGCCTTCGACATCGCCACCTCCCTCGGATTCGACATCCCACGGGCCATCATTACTGCTGTGGTGATTCTGCTGATTGGCAAACCTGTGCTCTTCGCTTTGCGTCGCGCGACTCGACGGGCTGCATTCGGTGCACGCGCGAGCTTCGATGAAGTTGAACCTATTGCGCCTGCGGTCGCGCCATGAGTGAGGTCACTTCAGCTGCGGGAGAAGGCACCGACCCTGATGAGTTCGAAATCCCAGAACCCCTACCTGCAGCACTTGGTCCGCTAAAGCACACGGTGACGTGGTGGAACGATTCGCACGGTGTGACAGATCCGGCGTTAGCTCCTGCAGCAATCATTGGTCAGACCTTCACCCTTGAGGTCATTGACGATCCTGCGTCCACGCCTGTCGCGGCAGCTTTGTGTGGGCTCCTGACAAATGCTGACGCGGCGACGCTGACCCCCTCAACCGTCCTACCCACGGGAGAACTGGATCACGCGGCGTGGATGCGCGAATGCGCAGCAATCCGAGATCACATCAGTGTCCTTCGCCCGCTGCGCAGCGATCCGCCGGCGCTGAAGGCCGTCTTGCCTCCCGCATTGCAGGCGCTCGTCGACCGCCTTGCCCACCACAACGGCGGGTGCGTTGTGATCGATGGCCCGATTCCCGCCGCATGCCTACTGCTCGCCTACGAGTTGAATCCGGCATGTCTCGTTCGCATCCGACCATTGCAACGAGGGCAAACCCCGGTGGAGTTCGCAGCAGTGGACTACCTGCGGATCGAACCCGTTCTCCCGCTCGAGACTGGCTATGCGAGCGGGCAGTTAGTTGAGGTTGCCGCGAAACTCATCAACCTGAGTCTGGAGTTGGCGAGCCAGCGTTAGTGCGGAACGGGCTGTTTCAACGGCGAGGCCTCCCGGCGTAATGGCCGATGCCCGGCAACGTTAGGCGCGCGGGTTGGAACCCACGAACGGCGGTCGCACGATCTCGGCACGACAGCTCCGGCCTCGGACGTCCACCGAAACAACCTGACCGAGTTTCACTTCGCTATCAAGCAGTGCAAGGGCAATACCCTGCTTCAACGTGGGAGAGAACGTGCCGCTCGTCGTCTTGCCAAGCACGGCTGATGAATCTGCGCTCGCGGCGACGACCATCCCGGCTCGCGGGATTCCTCGGTCGAGGAACTGCAGGCCCACGAGCTTGCGTTCCGGACCTGATTCTCGGATCGATTTGAGAGCACTAGAACCGGGGAAAGCAATCTTGTCCCAGCCAACTGCCCAACCGACCCCTGCCTCGACAGGGTTAATGTCCAGGCTCAACTCGTGACCGTGCAGGGCATAACCCATCTCAGTACGTAAGGTGTCGCGCGCTCCGAGCCCGCACACTCGCCCACCGACCGCATTTGCCGCCGCCGCCAACTCAGCCCACCAGTAGTCTGCTTCAGCTGAATCGACCAAGAGTTCATAACCGTGTTCGCCGGTGTAGCCCGTTCGGGCCAGCAAAACATGACCATGATCAGTGTCACGTTCGACGAAACCTAGATACGGCAATTCGACCGCGAGACCAATGTCGGCAATAACTTCCGGAGACTTCGGCCCCTGAACAGCGATGATTGCAGTGCTTGGCGATTGGTCAATCAGTCGGACATCCCGCGATTCCAAGATGCGCTCAACCGTGCCGATCACGACCGAGGAGTTGGCTGCGTTTGGGACGACGACCACGTGCTCGTCGGAAACCAGATAGACAAAGAGGTCGTCGATCACGCCGCCTGAATCGTTACACAACATGCTGTACTGCGCCTGACCAGGCGCGATCCGGTTCAGATCATTGGTGAAGATCTCGTTGAGTCCGTCTTTGGCTCCGCTACCCGAGACGGCGAAGGTTCCCATGTGAGAGACGTCAAATAACCCAACCGACGAGCGCACCGCGTCGTGTTCGATGAGTACGCCCCCACCTGCGAACTCCAACGGCATCGACCAGCCGGCGAAATCGCCGAACTTCGCACCCGCAGCCTGGTGTTGATCGTGTAAAGGTCCACTTCGAGGCGATGATTGCGGCACACGCCGACGCTACCCGAGGTCTGGGTTGGCAGCCAATAGCGCCACGACGGGTGAAGCTGTGATCAATCGGGCACACGAGGGGGCTAGAGTCTCCATCGACGTTCAATTCTCGACCGAATTGCACTCCGCTCTGGCAGTGCATTGGAGGCATTTGTGACTTCAGTACGACTTGCGGCCCTAGACGCTCCCGGTCTCGCTCTAGATGCAGTCGTGGTTGGGCTGACAGCGGGAAAGCGT
Organism: Actinomycetota bacterium; assembly: GCA_963169255.1. Taxonomy (GTDB): domain Bacteria; phylum Actinomycetota; class Actinomycetes; order S36-B12; family UBA10799; genus UBA10799. Next base: position 22,068 of record CAUJEJ010000094.1, read on the forward strand.
GATGGAAAGCCCGAACTGCCCGCGAGTTCCGGGCTCGGAGTGGGCGAACGCAAGCGACTACTCGACGCTGTGGGCAAAGTTGCTCCAAAGGCCCGAGCGGGCGACGTCATCAAGATTCCGGGCGTTCCCGGGATTGATGCCTCACTTGTCATTGCGGTGGTCATGGGTGCGGATGTCGACGAACTGACGCCCGAGCACCTGCGCCGTGCGGCTGGGGCGGGAACGATGAGCATTAGTGACCTCGACCGCGTCGGTGTGATCATGCCTGGCTCGACACCCGCAGACGTCGCTGCTGCGGCGCAAGGGGCCGCGCTCGGCGCATACCGATTCGAGTCGTTCCGCGGAACCGGGACTCCTCGGCCAAGTCGTGGCCCGAAGACGATTACGGTCCTGACCGAATCACACCGGGACCGCCACGTGCGTGAAGCCGTTCGCCAGGCAGAAATTGTCTCCGACGAGGTATGCCGTGCCCGCGATCTAGTGAACACTCCGCCGTCCGCGCTGCATCCAAAGGAACTGGCAGCCGCGGCGATCGAGGCAGTCGCTGGCCTCGACGTGACTACCCAAATACTTGACGAGCGCGCCCTCAAGCGCGGGAAGTTCGGCGGCATCCTGGCGGTCGGTCAAGGCTCGGTCAACACACCACGGCTGATTCGGTTGGCGTACCGGCCTGCACGTAGCAAAGTCCACGTTGCGCTGGTGGGCAAAGGCATCACCTTTGACTCGGGCGGCTTGTCTCTGAAGCCGCCGGGCGCGATGGAGACAATGAAGATGGATATGGGCGGTGCCGCCGCAGTGATTGCGGCAACGGCAGCGATTGCCAAACTTGGGCTGCCTGCTTCCGTCACCACCTACGCGGCATGCGCTGAGAACATGCCCAGCGGCACCGCTCAACGGCCAGGCGACGTCCTGACCACCTACGGCGGGCGCACTGTCGAGGTGCTCAACACCGACGCCGAAGGCCGACTCGTCCTAGCCGATGCGCTCGTGCGGGCAGGCGAGGACGCTCCCGACATCATTATCGATGTCGCCACGCTGACCGGCGCGCAGATCGTGGCGCTCGGAACTCGAATCTCTGCGGTGATGTCCAATGATGACGACTTGCGCGACGACGTTGTGCGGTCGGCGACGATGGTTGGCGAGCAGTTCTGGCCGATGCCACTGCCTGTGGAATTGCGGCCCTCATTGGACTCTTCCATTGCCGATATTGCAAACATCGGTGATCGGATGGGCGGGATGTTGACCGCCGGACTATTCCTCCAAGATTTCATTGCCGAGGGCACGCCGTGGGCGCACCTCGACATCGCCGGCCCCGCGTACAACGAGTCCGATCCGCACGACTACACGCCCAAGGGTGCCACCGGGGTAGCAGTTCGAACGCTCGTGCAGGTCGTGCGAGACCTCGCCGACTCTCACACTGCGTAGGATGAGAGCCGAACCAATTCACTGACGCCACGGCCTTGGGAGTTTCGCGATGAGCGACCAGCAATCTGACCTCGTGATCCTCGGTGGCGGTAGCGGTGGTTACGCCTGCGCTCTGCGGGCAGCTGAACT
>CAUJEJ010000095.1 GCA_963169255.1 Actinomycetota bacterium
CCCTACCAAGTGGCGGCAATGTGTTGATCTACAGAGTCCCACGAGGTTCTGACATTCGATGATCGGAACAACAGCGATCACCGGATCGGTGGAGTGACGGCAAACGATCTATCACTGCCGTCCCGACCAGCGACTCCTAAACCGCTGCGGCATCCCGCCCAACGACTTCAGGCGGCCGGCCGGGTTTGCGATTCCACTCACGTTCAAATCGAGCGATGGCACGCTCGTCACAAAGTAGCCCCATCCGAACCTGAACGAGCGGCGCTGGAAAGCCACGGAGTCTGCTGAGTTGGTGGACCCGCTGCCTCGTCACTCCCAGCATCTCCCCTACTTCGGCCGCACCGACAAGAACCGGGAGCGTCGGTCGATTCGCCCGACGCTCGCACTCCTCGAACGTCAGGGTCTCGATCGCGATTGCGGGTTCTTCGAGATTCCGATACCTCGAAGATCGCCAGCCACTGCGGCCTGGGCCGCATCGGCGGTCGCAGCCGAGACATGCATCGTAAGGAACACATTGCCTTCGCCGTCAGAACTCGCCGAACCACCGAAAGATTCGACACCTGCCTCAACATCATCGAAGCCAATCAGATGCGTGTCGGCGAACATGTACGTCACAGTCCAGTCACTCATCTTCAAAGTCCACCCTTGACGTTGCGCCCATTTGGCGAGCTTCGTGATGTCAGAGTCCAGACTCACCTTTCTATTGCTAAGTGCCAAGGGTTACCTGGTGCTGGAACTACCTAGATTTCGCCATCAACCACCTCGCCGCCTTGGGTGCGGGACTTGTACCCGCGGGATTTGCGACTGCGGTCAGCCGAGACTCGACGTGACAGGTAGTCCGCGCTCTCGGACGCCACTAACTTCTCGGTCGCATCGAGCCACGCAAGCTCGTCGGAAAGTTGGCCATCCAACGGCGGCGCACCCGGCGCGTACAGCCGATTCGTCGCCGCACCCAAACGCGTCCGTGCGCCATCTAGATCGCCATCGCGAAGCGAGGTCTCAATGTCGCGCTTGGCGTTCTGGGTCTGCAGGAACAGCTTCTCCTGCGTCACGTCCGGCTTCGGAACACGGCCGGCGGCAATATCGCCAGGAACGACATTCACCGAAACCGGCAGGGCAACGGTGTGCTGTTCGAGGGTCGCAAGCTCCACATACGTCAGCGTCAACATTGCCACTTGCGCCAGGCCAAGCGCTGCCATCGCGGGCACCTCAATCGTGACTACCAACCGACGCGATTCGCCTGAGTAGAAGTCACCCAACTCTGCGAGCACACCAGACTCCACAGCCATCGTGGAGAGATCGTTGAGGACGGTGATTCCACTGACGTCGCCAGTCGGCTCGATCAACAAACTCGCGGCCTGAACGGTCTTCGAGAGTAGGCCGTCAAGCTCTGCGGCAACAGCAACTGCCGCATCGTCAGCGCCGTTCGCAAATGCGTGATTTCCCGCACCCCCTGTCGCAACTTCAGTCAGAATCAACTCGTCGTAGCCGACGCCAATCCCGATGGTCGACGTCGTCACACCGTTCTCGGCAGCACGTTGGGCGACGCCGCGAAGCTGGGCTGGATCTCTCACACCCATATTCGCGTGACCATCGGAGAGCACCAACACCGTCGCCCCCGTTGCCGTCGCAACCCGCGTTGCCTCTTGCAAACCACGCAAGTAGCCCGAGGACAGGTCTGTGCTGCCACGGGACTCAACCGCCGTGATGTCGCGCCGCAGCCGATCACGCCCAAGGTCGCCAACCTTGCCAGCAGGTATCGCCACCTCAGCCTCGTTATCGAAGGTGACCAAGCCGAATCGGTCGCGATCATCAAGCCGGTCGGCCAAGCTCAGCAATGCTCGCTTGGCTGCGTTCAGGCGCGGCCCGGACATCGAACCTGAACGATCCAACACCACGATGGCGGTGTGTTCGGGCCGTTCGACCGCGGATTCATCTGCGACGGGCGCGACGAGTTCGAGCATGACAGTCACCGAATCGGTGCTCTCGAGGGCGACGAGATCGACGTCTAAATACGCGTTGAGGTGCATGGCAGTTCTCCTATTACTTTGGCAGTGCGGATTTGATCTGGCACGACGGTTTGCGTGAGCTCAGCAGTTGCAACAACTCGAGCCGTGCGACCCCAAGCGACGACGAGTCGCGTCGCCGAGGAGTTGACCAACACGTTGCCACGGGGGTCCGACATTCGAAGATCGGAAGCGAAGCCCTAAGTCGTGCCTCACAATCAATGTGCGAAATTCCCAATCCACCGTGTTTGAGACTCACAACCGTGGGTATGTCAGGGGCACGGAACCTCCGCGCCTCCGAAGAAGTCCGCGGGACAGTACGAAGGAAGTCCCGAAATGAACACTTCAACCACTCGCCGCACCGTCGCTTCAATCCTCATCGCCGCGATCGTGAGCGTGCTCGCCATCGCAGGTCTGGCGGTCACGACGGCGTCGGCCGCATCCGCCGCCGAGCCCACCGGAGCAGGCACAGTCACCGTCGTCAACTACGGCCCGAGCAGCCGCTCGATTGACGTCAGCTTCTTCACGTCAAAGGGATCTGCCCCGGAACGCGTCACTGTGAAGCCAGGTGAAGGCGTCACCCGCACCGAGGTCCAGGGCGACCGGATCTGGGTGCGCGGCAAGGGCCCAGCACAACTGGTCAACGCGCACTACGACGGCTCACGCGGATGGCTCGGTGACTTCGCCGACTCAGCCGGAGTCCGCGGCAACGAAGCCACCGGATACATCATCGAGGTCGCCCAGGGGTGACCGTCTGCGACCCACTTGAGGCTCGGCCGTAGCGGATCTTGATACGTCGGCAGGTTGTGGTCGGCAGCGACCACAACCGGCCGACGTATTTGTTGCTCCGACAACGGGCTTCGCGATCGCTGCCTTCCGGAAAAGAGATCACCCAATCAGGAATAAATGATCACTCCCTCGCGTTGAAGGACTTCGTGAGCGCGACGCAGTCGTGCGACCACACGTTTTGAAAACCTCATATGGCTCAAGAGTGATGGCTGTCAGTACCTGGCTGGCCATCCAGCAACCCCCGTCGTTGATGCGGGGTGCTCCAGGGAAAGAGCTGGCCGGACTCAACCCGTGTTCCGGCAAGATCAGCGAGTGGATTCCCTCCACTTGCGCACCTGAATGGAATTGCGAATGGGAACGAAAGAAATCGCCCGAAGTGCCGCTGGGCCCAACGATGCCCGACTTCCAGACGTCCAAGATCGCGCCGTTGGCGGACTTCTTCCTCCCGGCCGGTCGGAATGCAGGCTGCGTCGACCGGGCCACACTGTGCGGCCAATTGATGACTGGCATCGGTGCATTCATCACTTAGTCACCGTCTCGGCATTGCCCAGTAAGAAGCCCACCAGCAAGCCGTTCAAACAGCGCTTCCTGCTGATCGCGCGCGACCAAGAAACTGGCGGGGCGCTTGCTGTGTCGCATCGCTTCGTCGTGCACGACCCGGATCGTCTCAAGGCCTTCCTCGCCACG
>CAUJEJ010000096.1 GCA_963169255.1 Actinomycetota bacterium
ACGGCACGCAAGTGGGCCAAGAAGGGCATGAAGACCGACCTCTTCAAGATCATGGAGAAGAAGGGCAAGCCGCGCTTGGCCAGCGGCGTCTGGGACACCGCGCTCAAGCGCAACGACAAGATGGCGACCACTCTCATCAACCGCGCTGTGTGGGCTCTCGGTGCTGGCATCGGAAGTGCGGTCAACCTCACCGATGTACAAGCGGTGATCATCGGTGGCGGTCTCGGAATTCGACTCGGGCAGCCATTCGTTGATGACATCCGCAAGGCCATGCTCCCGAACCTCATCAAGCCGCAGGACCCGCCGGTCGTGCTGCTTGCCGAGCTCGGCGACATGGGTGGCGCTCTCGGCGCGGCACTGCTCGTTGAGAAGTACATCAAGCCACCAGTGCGCAAGGCTGGAGCGAAGAAGGCCGTCAGCCGTCCGATTCGCAAGACGGTGAATCAGACCGCCGCGACGACGTCAGCTGCCGTTGCCAAACAACCAGCGCCCGCACCTACCAAGGCGGCCGCGAAGAAGGCTCCAGCCCGCAAGGCACCAGCCAAGAAGGCGCCCGCGCGTAGGGCACCAGCCAAGAAGGCTGTCGCACAGAAGGCTCCGGCGAAGAAGGCCGTCACTCGTAAGGCTCCGGTGAAGAAGGCGGCAGCCAAGAAGGCACCCGTCAAGCGGGCAACCGCAACCAAGACTGCTGCCACTCGCAAGGCACCAGCGAAGAAGTCCGCGGCAGGGCCAGCGGCGATCATCGCTGACGCAGCGCGCAAGATCGTGGCGGGTAGCTAGCACTAGACCACGAAGGGCGGATCCTCTACCAGCGGGACTGGTGGAGGATCCGCCCTTCGTTATGTCGCGGGCTCGCTATGTCGCTTCAGTCGCGGTTACGAGTGCGCCCGTTGGTGAGCGACGCAAGCTGCCTCAGATGCCCGGTCCGTGGACCCAATCGCCCCGGCGCATCACGGATTCGACTTCGAGTCGTGGCCCGAGTACCAGCAGGTCTGCCCGCTTGCCTGGGGCAATCACGCCGCGATCGTCTAGGCCCATCATTCGGGCAGGGTTCGTGGAGAGCATCTGTACGACCTGGTCGAGGGAGACTCCGCCCTCGAGCACCACGTACCGCATCGCCCAGTCCAGGGTCAGGGTGCTGCCCGCGATTGCGCCACCTTCGACCAGGCGCGCGGTTCCATCAACAACGTCGACTTCCAACTGCCCGAGGAGGTACCGCCCATCGGGAGCACCTGCGGCCCCCATCGCGTCGGTGATGAGAGCGACGCGGGCAGTACCCGCTTCGTTGTGGACGAGCCGAAGCACAGCGGGGTGTACGTGAACTCCATCCGCGATCAGCTCGACGGTGACCCGGGGGTCTTCCATCAATGCGCCGATTGCTCCCGGGTCGCGGTGGTGAAGCGGACGCATCGCATTCGACAGGTGAGTCGCGACCGTCGCCCCGGCCTCAATCGCGAGCTTCGCCTGCTCGTAGTTGGCATCGGTATGGCCAATCGCGACGACGGCGCCCGCGCGCAAGATCTGATGGATCGCTTGAATCGAACCTGGCAGTTCCGGGGCAATTGTGACCATCTTGATTCGCCCGCCGCCAACCGCGAGGAGCTCACCAACCTCCGCACCATCGGGTGCACGCAGCAACGCCGAGTCGTGTGCGCCACAGTGCAGAGTGCTCAGCCATGGCCCTTCGAGGTGGATACCGAGCAGCACGTCCTGATCAACGAGTGGCGTGAGCGTACGGATCTGTTCGGTGAGTGCCTCACGCGTTCCGGTCACGAGGCTAGCCATGATCGACGTGGTGCCGTGGCGCAGATGCAGTTCAGCCGCTCGGAACGCCTCGGCGGCATCGGTGGTGATGAACGTGTTGCCCCCACCGCCGTGGCAGTGCTGATCGACGAAGCCGGGGATTAACGCTCGACCATGCAGGTCGAAATCCACCGGTTTGTGAGGTTCGCCGATTCCGCGGTCGACGATGAGTTCTCCCTCAACCTCAACCCACCCCGACTCGACCAACCCCTGGTCGGTGACCACTCGGCCACCTGCAAAAACCGTCACCCGTTCCTCCCGACTAGCGCCCACGCACGTGGAGACACCACGTCCGCCCCACCCTATTGCGCAGAGCGTCGGACCGCCTGCCTAGTGACCGGACGCCATCGGGCAACGGCCCGAGCGCTGAGCATTCACCGGATGCTCAGGTGTTGAGAGCGTGCGCGAGTTGCGGCCAAATCGGGCATTTCCGGCGCTGCAGCTCCAGACCCAGGCACCACTGACTGCGAGGACGATCGCGCTTCTATCCAAGAGCGGGGCGCCCCTCATTGTCTGGTTCGCGCGGTAGTCCGCGACGCACACGGCGTATCGAGCGTCTGTGGTGCGGCGCCAGTGGGTGTGGGTGAGAACAGTTGCAACGATGTTAGACGGTGACCTAAATTCGCACTGGCACCGCAATGAGAAACCGGAGCACGCTTCTTCGGTTGCGGCACTACCGGCGACGCGGTGAAGAAGCAATCACTACCCGAATGGTCGAACCACCACTCGATCGTTCAATTTGCGCTCGCTGTAAGCCGACGGTGAGTGTGAACATGCGTAAGTCGATTTCGGCATCTAGCCTGGCAGCGAGTACTGGCATTAGCGACGGAGGAACCATGCGGAAGACATCCATCACAGCAGCAATCACCGTGACGGCAGTTGCTGCACTTGGATTGATCGCACCTAGTTCGATGTCCGCTGTGCCCGTAACTAGTGGTGTCGAGGTGGCGTGGAAGCTCGACAACACCTGGAGCACCGGCTTCCAAGCCAGTGCAAAGGTGACAAACCGGACCAATGCGCCGCTGAATCCGTGGGCGGTTGACCTCTCGATGGGCCACCAGATCACATCGTTCTGGGATGCCAACCGAGTCGCAATCCCTGGCGGCTACCGGATTACCGGACCCAATTGGGCTAAGGCCATTGCCCCAGGAGCTACGGCGTCGTTCGGGCTGGTGGCTAACAAGGCCGGGACTGCAGCGCTGGCGCCCACGCAGTGCGCGGTGGTTGGCACAACCTGCACGCTGACTGGTGATCAGGTCGTAGCGCCGACCCCAACACCCACTCCGACCCCCACGCCAACCCCGACCCCCACGCCAACCCCGACACCGACACCGACCCCCACTCCAACGCCAACACCAACCCCCACTCCAACCCCCACTCCAACTCCAACCCCAACCCCAACCCCGACGAACGCCTCACGCGCACTGACGGTGGTACTGAAGAACTCGAGCGACTGGGGTTCGGGGCGAACGGTGGACGCGACGGTGAAGAACACCGGGTCGACAGCTTCGACATCCTGGGCCGTGACGATTCCGTGGGCCGGACAAGTTCAGGCCTGGAATGCCTCCGCCAGCGCCGCGGGAGGCAACGTCACGATGGCGAACGTTGCGTGGAACGGCTCTCTCGCGCCCGCGGCCACCACCACGTTCGGGTTCAACGATTCCTCGCCGTCGATGCCGTCGCCATCAACGTGTACCGCCACCATCAACGGCCAGTCGGCAGCCTGCTCTATCTCGATTGCGGGTGTGACAGCATCGCCAACCCCGACTCCCACTCCGACGCAAACCCCCACTCCGACCCCAACGCCGACCGTGACCACCCCCAGCCCAACACCAACCACTCCGTCGCCGTCACCGACAACTGCGAGCCCAACCCCAACGCCCACCCCGACGCCAACACCAACCCCCACGGGAACCACCCCGCCATCCAGCCCTGATGCGCCAACGACACCAGCAGGCAAGCGCACCGTCGCCTACTACACCGCGTGGTCGACCTACGGCCGCAACTATCAGGTCTCGCAAATGCCCGCCGCGCAGTTCACGCACATCAACTACGCCTTCGCGAACATCGCGAACGGTCAATGTGTGCTCGGCGACCCCTACGCCGATACCGACAAGGCGTTCCCGGGCGACTCGTGGGACACGGGTGCCAAGCGCGGCAATTTCAACCAGTTGGCCAAGCTCAAGGCCGCCAATCCGCACCTTCGGACCCTGATCTCGGTCGGCGGCTGGACGTGGTCGGCAAACTTCTCGTCCGCTGCGGCCACACCGCAGTCCCGCGCAACGTTCGCCCAGTCCTGCGTTTCCTTCATGAAGCAACACGGGTTCGATGGAATCGACATTGATTGGGAGTACCCAGTCTCCGGCGGCTTGCAGAACGGCGTCGCGGCAGACAAGCCCAACTACACGCTGCTCCTGCAAGCCCTCCGGGATGAACTGACGCGTCAGGGAGCAGCCGATGGCGGCAAGCACTACGACTTGACGATCGCCGCACCCGCGGGCCCCTCGACGCTGCAGAACCTCGAGATCGACAAGATCTCCGGGATCCTCGACTGGATCAACCTGATGACGTATGACTACCACGGCGGATGGGAGTCAAAGACGGGCCACAACGCGCCTCTTGCCCAGCCAACCGGTGACCCCGGACCGGCGGGACTCAACATCGACTCCACCGTCAATGCCTACCTCGGCGCGGGAGCTCCAGCCAACAAGCTCGTGCTCGGTGTCCCCTTCTACGGCCATAGCTTCGCCGGGGTTGGCTCGGCAAACAACGGGCTGTTCCAAGCAACGTCTGGCGTCGGCACCGGCACCTGGGAGCCCGGCAGCGTGGACTACAAGGACATCGCGGCGAACTACCTGCCACGGTTGACACGCCACTGGGATGCCAGTGCCAAGGTGCCCTACCTGTACGACGCCGCCAAGCGCGAGTTCATCAGCTACGACGACCCCGAGTCGATGGGCCACAAGGCCAACTACATCGCGGCGAAGGGTCTCGGCGGCGGGATGTTCTGGGAGATTTCGGGCGACACGAGCGACTATGCGCTGCTCGATTCGCTCAACGCCAACATGCGGTAGCGGGCAGCGTTGGAGCGGCGCGCGGGTCAGTTTGGCAGGTACGGGTTCAGCACCTTTGCACCTTGATCGGTTGACGCTCCGGGCGGATCATTTCTTGTCGACGATGACGGTTGGACTCTCGACGCCCACCCGACTTCGACGCTTGCCGAGGTGACCTAGGCCGTCAAGTCAGACAGACTAGGGTCCGTTCGCGCAAGCTTGGCCAACACCGAAGGTAGGACTGTGCACGATCCCGGGCACCTGTTATTCCGTAAGGCACTACGGGTGGCGATCGTGCTGCCATTTACCTACCTGT